>NZ_QTMW01000023.1:0-84295 GCF_003604005.1 Bacteroides sp. OF03-11BH
AAGAATGAAAAAAGGGCGACAAGATAGAATCGCGGAGACGCTTACTTTCACGTTTTTTCTTTTTCAAACTGTACCTTTCCACAATAAAAGCACTACCTTTGTCAATTATGTATGTAATATACAATATAAAATGAACGACAATAAATTAAAAAACAAAACAGTCCCTTTCAACTACGCCCGCTGCTACAACGAGCAATGTCCGAAAGCTTGTAACTGCCTGCGTCGGGTGGCTGCACTTCTCACTACCGCTGACACGTCCTACATCAGCATCGTAAACCCAATGTGTATTCCGGCCACCGGCATTGACTGTCCTCACTTCCAAAACGCAGAAAAGATACATGTGGCATGGGGTATCAGCCACCTGCTGGACAACGTACCTTATAAGGACGGAACAAACATCAAGCAACAACTGATCGGGCATTTCGGAAAAACTCTTTACTATCGCTTTTATCGCGAAGAACGCTTCCTAAGCCCCGCAGATCAAAACTATATCCGCCAACTTTTTCACCGGAAAGGTATCACCGAAGAACCGGTCTTGGACAGTTACACGGATGAGTATAATTGGTAAAGCTGCGTTCTAACTAGTTTCCAGCCTGCTGAAACTTTTTGTTTCAAGCGCTAGAAACCATTCGTTTCAAGGTATGAAACAAAAAATGGAACTAGTTGAAAACAAAAGAAACCCTGATGAAAAGGCAGGTGAAGCTTAGGCCTTCACCCGCTATCACCGATGAACAAAGCGATGCAGAAGATGTTGAAGAGGTGAGAGGAATTTGAAGAGAAAAAGATAAGATATTTATTTCAACCACCTTACCTTCATTAGAGTTAGAACGCACCTTTATTAATTACAGTTTCTTCAGGTATAATTTCTATTTCATCAGGAAACAGCCATTATATTATTCGCTTGTTTCTATCTTTTTGATGATTCGTGCCGGATTGCCGGCTACGATTGTCATCGCCGGAACATCTTTAGTTACCACGCTACCGGCTCCCACTATCGCTCCATAGCCAATCCTTACACCTGGAAGTATGGTCGAATTTATGCCAATCCACACCTTGTCTTCAATCACAATCGGACGTCCGTATGTGGCACTGCGGTTATCCGGATCCGGATCATGATTAATAGTTATCAAGTTGACTTTCGGCCCGATAAACACATCATTACCAATCGTAATACCACCTCGTCCGAAAAACGTGCAGCATTGCTGGATGAAACATCGCTTACCAATTTTGACAGGTTTACCATAATCAATGTAGAGTGGCGGCAGGACGGTGGTGGTTGCATCCAGTTCTTTGTCAAGAATACGTTCCATATATTCATGCACCTCTTCAGGCGTACGATACCCCGTGTTCATCTCGGTTGCAGTCTTTATGGTAGCGAAAATATCCGCAATCAGTTCATCATAACCCGGTTCATCAGGTGAGACCATCTCACCGCTCAAGTCTTTTGCAAAAATATCGTTCATCATTTAATTGTTTTAATTGTATATAGCTATTACTACTGTTTACTCATAATTTATTATTTCAGGTTCTTTCTGAAGAAGTCCTCCAATTTGTCGAAAGGAATCGTACGGTCGTAGAGATCAGTATGGTTCGCTCCAGGGATAATCATCAATTCTTTATTATCACCTGTCAACTTTTTGAAAGCATCCTCACTGAAATAACGCGAATGGGCATTTTCACCATGAATAAGAAGTACGGGGCGGGAAATCTCATGAATATAAGCTAATAGCGGCATATTGATAAAAGACAGCGTCATCGTAGGACTCCATGCACCATTGGAATTGATAGAGCGAACGTGGAAACCACGGTTAGTCTTGTAATAATCGAAATAATCCTTGACGAATTGTGGCTCTTCACCGGTGATGCTGTCAGGCAACCCAGGGACACCGGGAGTGATTGTACCACTCTGCGCGTCACGGGTACGGATAACATTCATCATCTCCCTTTTTTTGTTGCGGTCGTCGGCACTATCCTCTGCGTCGAAATAACCATTAGCATTCACACGGCTCATATCGTACATCGTCGAAGCCACTGTAGCCTTAATACGTGTATCCATAGCAGCAGCATTTAGTCCCATCCCACCGAAACCACAGATACCAATAATCCCGATGCGCTCTGCATCCACATCAGGCAATGCTGTGAGAAAATCGACTGCTGCGCTGAAATCTTCGGTATTGATGTCCGGTGAAGCTACATTACGAGGTTCACCGCCACTCTCACCGGTATATGAGGGGTCAAATGCAAGAGTAAGGAACCCACGTTCCGCCATTGTCTGTGCATAAAGACCGGATGCCTGTTCCTTTACAGCTCCGAAAGGACCGCTCACAGCTATGGCAGCGAGTTTGCCTTCAACATTCTTGGGTTCGTAGAGGTCGGCAGCAAGTATGATGCCGTAACGGTTCTTAAACGTCACCTTGCGGTGGTTTACCTTGTCACTTTGCGGGAATTTCTTATCCCATTCTTGAGTAAGATTCAATGTTTCCATATTATCACTTGTTTCTTGATTTGTTTTACTATTTGTGCAACCTGCGCCCGCAAGCATGACGGTTCCTAACAAGGCTGCGATTGCCACGGATGTAAGATTCGTTGTTTTCATTCTGCTATTACTTAAATGGTTGTTGAATTATTCTTTCTTATTTTACAGCGCAAAGGTAAAGCAAAAGCCCCACAGCGGCATTGCTGTGAGGCTCAAATAGTATTGCTCAAAAGCTCAATATAAAACTATCCCGATTTACACAAATAAGAATTCTATGCAAATATGGCGGTCGGTGATATACCATATTGTTTCTTGAATGCGGTTGAAAAATGGGAAGGATTCTTAAACCCTACTTCTGCGTAGACGTCCACAACCTTTTTACCGCCTTCCTTCATCTTGTTGTAAGCCACCTCAAGACGCTTGCGAATAAGCCACTTTTCAGGTGTCAGGTCACTTATCTTCTTGAAGTCCCGCTTGAACGTGGCAAGGCTGCGCCCGGTATAATGAGCCATTTCCTCCATTGTGAACTCATACATGTAGTTCTCGCTCATAAATTCCAGAATATCTATTTTCCACGGCTCGTTGAAATCGAAAAGCGTCGGGGCAAACCGTTCATCTATATCCAACAAAGCGAGCAGACCTTCCTGTATCTTCAGATTCATAAAATCATCTTTCGGTTTTACTTCAGGATTGAAATAAGGTGTCATTGAAGCGAAAAGGCTTGCGAGTTCCACCGTTTGGGGCAGTTTTATCACATCCGAATCAAGTTTTGGAGTATTGACGGGTACTCTCCGCTGTCCCAATTTGCGATACATCTCACGTAAAAAACGACGTGTAAACATCAGGAAAATACCACAATACCGCTCACCGTTGTACGTTCTCTTATACATTGTTATATGATGATCGCGGGGGATAAAGACACATTCGCCTTTTCTGACATGAATTTGTTCTTTTCCATTATCGAGAATCATCTCACCTGAATACACATAGTTGATAGCATATTCACGAGAACGGTGTATACAACCGCCAAGGTCATCATAATAGAAGCTGTAAAATACATTGTTATAATTGAATATAAGCTTCATTGGTTCTACTTGTTCCGCATCGCCTTTAGTCATAACATTGAGTGTTTTTTTAATTTCCAATCGCAAATGTAACAAAAGAATTCTGTTTCTTAACGGCTCATTATCCTTTTATTTGTGTGAGTAGAAACATTAGTTACATGATAACTAATCGAAAACACTCAATATTTATCGGTCATCACAAAAACCAACTCCCCTCCCTTCATAATTTCCGAATGATGTATCCTGAAATTCTCAACGGGTTCGCCATTCCACGTTACCGACTTCACATACTTATTCTCATTCGACAATCCTTTTGCTTGCATCGTGAACGTTTTATCATTCGGTAATGAAATAGTAACTTCTTCCACCTGTGGTGCTCCCAATATATATTCTCCCCCAATCGGATTCACCGGATAGAACCCCATTGCAGAGAAGATATACCATGCTGACATTTGTCCACAATCATCATTTCCACACAATCCATCCGGTTTGGGGAGGTAAAAACGGTCAAAGATTTCACGAATGAGCTGTTGGGTTTTATAAGGTTGTCCGGCATAGTTATACAAATAAGCTACATGATGACTGGGTTCATTGCCATGTGCATATTGTCCGATAAGTCCGGTTACGTCTTGCGTGAACCCTGTATTTTCTGCGGATGATTCTAAAAAGAATAAAGAATCCAGTTTGTTAACGAACTTCTCTTTGCCTCCGAGTAAATCGATTAATCCCTCCACGTCATGTTGCACGTGCCAAGTATATTGCCAGGCATTTCCTTCTGTATAATCTCCGCCGGAAGTAGCAGCATGAGACAATAAGAATGTATTAAAAGGTGTACGCCATTTTCCTTTCGAATCCTTTCCCCGCATCATAGTCGTAGAGGGATCCAACAGATTCTTGTAGTAGGAAGCCCGGCGGGAGAAATAAGCATAATCTTTCTCTTTTCCTAAAGATTTCGCCATGCGGGCTACACAATAATCATCATAGGCGGACTCTAATGTACGGGAAACCGACTCTTTGGGGATGATGTCGAAAGGATAATATCCATAACGATCATAAACCTCCCAGTCCGAATGTTGATGGCTTACGGTAGAACTTCCACGGATAGCGGCATACGCCTCTTCCACGTCAAATCCCCGGAAACCTTTCAGATAGGCGTCCACGATGACAGGGATAGCATGATTGCCTATCATGCAATGTGCCTCTTTTCCCCACAATGCCCAGATAGGAAGATACCCCATCGTGCGATAGTGTTCGAGCATACTCTGTATCATTCCGTCCACCCGCTCCGGGGAGAGAATGGTGTACAAGGGATGAGCTGCACGATAGGTGTCCCAAAGGGAAAGCGTGGAATAATAAGAGCCCGTCTTTGACGGTATACACTTTATCGTCAGCACCCCGATAACGTCCGTCCGTGTCCGCCATGTCGTTGGGCTGGATAAACAGGTGATAAAGCGAAGTATAAAAATTCTTTTTCTGTTCGTCGCTACCCGTCACCTTTACCCGATCAAACAAGTTGTTCCATTGTCGGCGGGCCTCCATACGAATCTTATCGAAGTCCCATCCCGGATTCTCTTTCGCTAACGCCGCTTTCGCGCCTTCCAAGCAAACGGAAGAGAGCGCTATTTTCACTTGCAGCGTATCACCTTCAGCAAGGTCGAAATCAAGAATAAGTCGTTTCGCCTTCTCCCCTCCTGCCGACGGAAGCACTTCACGTACAACATACGGTTTGTCAAAAGAGAGCACATAATAGTATTGTCGCTTTACCCAATTTTCTACCACTTGATGACCTGTGATGGTATGATTATCGGGCATATCCATTTCAGCAGACAAGACATGCGTCTTCAGCCGTTCTTTATCCCAAACGATCCCGTTCTGGAGGTCTACCAGTAAACGGGCAGGAGCAGCAGAATGATAAACGTAACGATGGAAAGCGGTACGCTGCGTGGAGGTCAATTCCACGTCCACAGCAGCATCCGTCAGTCGGACGGAATAGTATCCGGGAGACGCCTTTTCGGATTTTTTATCAAACTTGCTTCTATAGACTCCGTCTTTCACTTCCCCACTGAAAGGCAATAGAAGAACGTCTCCCAAATCGGGACACCCCGTCCCACTCAAATGTGTCTGGGCGAAACCGATAAGGGAATCATCCGCAAAGTTATATCCGCTACAATACTTCCATTCGTCATTGCCCGTTTCGGAGCTTGCTTGAATGAAACCGAAAGGTACACAGGCTCCGGGAAAGGTATGTCCGTTGTCGGAGGTACCAACGAATGGATCAGCATATCGAATATAATCATCATCCATGTCCGTCCGGAAGAACAATGTTCCATAGCCGGGGCCATCACACCATTTGGAAGCGCCCTCTGCTGACATCTTGGAGAGAACCCGGCGAGTATACGGCATATCCAATCCCTTGCGGGTGACGTAATGATTGTATACGATCTCATAGATTGGCCGAAACACTCCCCGTAATTTGTCCGAGATAGTTTGCCAGTTGCAATATCGGCCCGAAATATCAGTCCACGTAATAAAGGGAACGGATTCTCCCAAGTTATATTTCGCTGTATATTCGTAACCGGTCAACAAACGGTTGTCAAGAGCGGCGTACATCTTCTCATCCCCCTGATTGTAAGCGGTTTCGCAGGCTTCCGCCAAATTACCTAAGCCGAACATCACGTGGTCTTGATCGCGACCGCTCTCCTGACACTGTCCGTTCTCACCGATATAATTCTTAATCGTTCCGTTGTCGTGCCCGTTGTAATAGAAGTGAACTGCCTGATTGTAGAGAGCCTCATCTTCGAGGAAAATGCCGAAAGCCATGTATGCTTTGGTAGCAGCAGCCCCCCAGTTGCCGTTTGTATATGGTTTCGCCTTGAAGAAAGTGTCTAATACAGGAATGAATACCGTTCGCAACATCTTCTCCCAACCGGCAATCTCCGCCGGAGTGACTTTGGAATAAGTATGTTTAATTAGTTCTGCCGCGTTCGCCAACATACTGCCTTGTAGAGAGGCGCATAGTGGGTCGTCATTGTCGTTCTGACCTATCAGTTTCAGCGTGGTGCTGTAAGCATTCAATATCTCTATCGACTTGCGGGCGTGGGCTTCATCTCCGGTAAGGGTCCACATCAAGGCGTTGAGATAAGCTGCCTTATGATCGTCTTCACTAGGGCGTTTGGTATGTTTGTTCACTCCCAAGCGGGCTATCACCTCAAAAGGGCCTTGCATCTGATAAGTGGACGAAGCACAAGAATCAGCTTCGAGCAATCGGTAAGAACTGTAAGCCGGCTCTATCCGGTGATCTACGTAATATTTCATCCTCTCCAGGCTCTCTTTCGTATGGAGAATACCCGGATGCATGAACTTGTTCGCTTCGGACAAAGATTGTCCGGCACGTATCTTCTTCCATCTCATGAGTGCTTCAATGTAATAATAATCAGCATAGATAATAGAGGCATCTATCTCATCGTCGGCTGGATAGTGTCCGGTAGAGTGCAGCAGAAGAGCAGGATTCTTATCACGGCTTTGATACTTCTTCGTAGAAAGGTTGCGGAGCATCTTCTCCGCCAATTTATAATATTTATCTGCCCGCTCCTTATCGTCTTCCAGCGTCGACAGTTCCAATAAAGCTGAAGCAACAACTGCCGCTACCGAAGCATCTCTGGGAGCGGTTGGGATATCGGGAGCATCGAAGTCCCAATAAGGGATCAAGTCGGCAGGCAGGCGACGGATGTAGAGGTCTGCCACTTTTTCGGCAAAGCGAAGATATTCTTTGTCACGTGTTTCACGATAGACCATCGTATATCCGTAGATAGCCCATGCCTGTCCGCGCGCCCACATCGAAGCATCGCTATATCCTTGATGGGTGATTCCTTTGATGAGTTTTCCGGAAATGGTATCGTAGATAGCTACATGGTAACAAGAACCGTCTGTACGGAAATGGTTAGCTTTCGTCACACGAGCATGAGACAAAGCGATATCATAGAGCCTCTTCCCTCCTCCATTCTTGGCAGCCCAGAAAAGAAGTTCCAGATTCATCATGTTGTCGATAATCGTGTTATGAGGCCAATTGCTTTCTTTCACTTTCCAAGGCCATGATAAGATAGTACCTACACGGGGATTGTAAAGTTTTGCCAGTTCGTCCGCACTTTTCAACAGGATATCTTTGTAATAGTCATCTTTCGTTAGACGATAAGCATGACCGTAGCTACAAAACATTTGAAATCCCATATCGTGACTGGTAACTTTGCCCGACAGAGACTCCAGCAATTTTGTAAAATGAATAGCTTTTTCCTTTATCTCCGGCTCATGACTGTATTCGTAATCATACCACAGGACTCCCGGAAAAAATCCGCTTGTCCAGTCGTGGGGACTCACCATATCCCACGATGACTTACCGGCTTCAATAGCTCTCGGAAGTTTCGAAGAAGTTCCTATCGCTTTCAATGTTTTATGTATTTGCCGGTTACAGTAAGCCAGTTCTTTTTCTTGGGCACCGGCTATACAGATAACGCATAAACTTATCCACAAAGAGAGTATTCTTTTCTTTATCATTTACCTATATTTTAATGATGTATATAATAACAAGAGGGTGTATCAAAAGTCTACAGTAACTCAAGACACACCCTCCCTTTATCCTTTTTTTACCTATTTTTTTACCTTATAATTGGAAGGTGATTAGTTTTCTTTCAAATATTTAATCAGTTCTGCCTCGTTTCTAAAGGATTTCGTCCATTTAATAGTATAAGGTGTCACAGTACCCGAATAAACCATATCTGCAAGTTTTATTTTAACAGTCATATCAAATGATTTATCAGTAGGTATTGGATTTCCGGTGAAGGTACCTTTAGTCAGATCCCAATAATAAACGGTACCATAATCTTTTTCAATAATTGAATGTGAGTTAAGTCCGTATTGATTACTTTTATCATTCACAAAAGACCCATAACCATTAGTAGGAGAATCGAATGTTATCGCTTTCTTCTCCGGCAATCCTTCTATTACAATTGCAATAACCGGATAATTACCTACATGCAATGTCAAATCGTTCTGTATATCTCCTCTGTATTTTTCACCAGATTTAGCCGGCGTCACAACCAAATTATCTCCATCATTTTTTTCTGTTGCACCACTCGTTATTACCGACCATTCGCTTCCTTTCGCATCAATAGCTCCTTCACTCGGCGGCATACCCGATTCTGTACGGAACAGTAGTGTCCCATATCCCGGATGGTCACACCACATTGCATCCCCTTCCGGAGAGATTCTGGATATCACCTGTTGCGTATACGGCATTTCCAGACCTTTGCGAGTTACGTAATGATTGTAAGCAATCTCAAATACCGGTCGGAATTTTCCTCTATCGTCATCAGAGATATTATTCCATCTCACTCCTGTCACATCCGTGAAAGGCTCAAAAGGCACATCGTATCCAAGATTATACTTAGCTGTATACTCATACCCTTTCATTAGTCTGTTTTCCGATGCGCTCCAAAGCGTCTCGTTGCCCTGATTATAAGCAATTTCGCAGGCTTCTGCCAGATGGCCTATTCCCAGCATCGTGTGATTTTGGTCACGTCCACTTTCCTGACACTGTCCGCTCTCCATAATATAGTTCGTCAAACTTCCGTTGTCGTGCCCCTCATAGAAAAACGTCACCGCTTCGTTATAGAAACTTTCGTCATCCAAAAAGATACCGAATGCCATAAAAGCCTTGATAGCAGCGGTTCCCCAGTTGCCGTTTGCATAAGGAGATTTGGCAAAGAAGTTTCTCAATACCGGAATAAATACGTTACGAAACATATTCTCCCAGGACTTGACATCCGTATCTGATACCGAAGGATAAGTATGTCTCATCAGTTCAGCGGCATTAGCAAGAAGAAATCCCTGCAAAGCAGCGCACAGGGGAGCGTCATTATCACTCATGTCAATCTCACGCAATGTGCCGGCATAAGCGTTCAATATCTCAATCGACTTTTGAGCGTGCGCCGGATTCTGGGTAATACACCACATAATAGCGTTCAGATAAGCAGCTTCGTGATCTTCTTCGCTCGGAGTCTTGGTCGCCGAAGTGTTCTGTCCGAAACGTGAAATAACCGTGAAAGGGCCTTGAATCTCATAAGTAGACGAAGGCAAAGGACTCTGTTGCAACAGTCTGTAACAATCTATTGCAGGAGAAACATTCCCATTCACAAAGTTCTGCATCCGGGTAATGGAAGCTGTCGTGTGTAGAATACCGGGATGAACGAACTCCATAGAAGGTCCCACTTCCGTATAGTTGGGATTCGGATTGGGCGGCGGAGGCGTATTATCTTCCTGACACGAAACAAACGTAAACAACAAGCATAATATCGGTAGTATATATTTCATTTTCATATGAATATCATTTTAAAGGTTCAACATTCGATTACCAACCCGGATTATTACCCAATTCGTGACCGTTGGACAAAGAGTTCAGCCACTGCAAAGGAATCGGACGCAATTTAAACTTCCTCTCAAACGACTCTTGTGTCAAGGTAGTCTTGATTGTCCCACCATAGATGTTGGATACATCCCAGTTATACTTCAACACACGTTCCGCCAGTTTGCCGGTGCGTTGCAAGTCGTTCCAGCGTGATCCTTCACCAAGGAGTTCTTTGGCTCTTTCATCCAAAATATTGTCTATCGTGACATTGGAATAACGAGAAAGCCCACCCTGCGGAGAATGTTTTTCAGCACGGGAAACAACGTAGTTAATATATTTTTCGGCATTAGCCTGATCGTTGTTATTCATCACTGCCGCTTCCGCCGCAATCAGACAAGTTTCCGCCAAACGGAAGAGATAGATATCACGCGTTCCCGAACCGGATTCGTCTTCCCTATACTCCGCGTTTCCATCTTTGAATTTCCAGATAGGAAGACAGGTACGAGAAGTTGAGTTCGTCGTCTGATAAGCGTGTTTGTAGTAATCATCATTCGCCCAATTTGTATCATCCCCCATCGGGTAGTTGAATACTTTGTATCTTACTCCATTCTTGTCCGTTTCAGCCCAATACTTATATTCAGGATCGGTAGGTACCGGGAAATAGATAATCTTATCACCTTTGGCGAACACTCCATCTACAGGAGTAGTACACTGGAACCAGTTCTTACCTGCATCCTTTCCGTCTGTGGAAGTACTCGCATTACCATTCAAAGGACTCATAAAGGTCACAGAAGGACGTCTGTCTTTCTGCCAGTCATACATCATATAAGCAAATTTAGTAGGAATCGCTTCTACATGCATACTCGCATTACCATAATAACTGTCTTTTCCCAACCCCAGCCATCCGCCAATAGCATAAGGCATCATATACCATTGATTCCAGATATTGGTGTTGTAGTTAGCTCCGTCAGCAAAACCGATAGGGAAAATAATTTCATCGTTTATCTCATTCGACTGACGATGAACCATCGCATAGTCATCCAACAACTTATGTCCGGAATTAAGATATACATCTTCCGCATCCTTGAATGCGTTTTCAAAATCCTTCGGATCGGCATACTCTTCATAACCACGTGTCAGATAAGCCAACGCACGGATATGTTTCGCTGCAGCTTTGGACATGCGTCCGTAGTTGGAACCCGTTTGACGCCAGGGAAGAACACTAATGGCTTCTTCCAAATCTGTAAAAATCTGCTGGTAGAAAGCGGCGCCATTCGAATACTCGACAGTATAGCTCGGCTCTTTAGACTCGTTGATTTTCAACGGTCCCTGTCCCCAGTTCCTCACAATCTCAAACAAATACCAGGCTCTCAACGCTTTGGCTTCAGCCACAAGCTGTGTCAACGCACTGGGTTCTATTCCATCAGGGTCGTCTGTCTTCAAAATGACACTCTTCGAACGATCGATAGCAGCATTTACATTGTTCAACGCATTGAAATAAGAACTCCACATCGCATAAATCGTACCGTTATTTGACTGATAAGTAGTGGTATACTGATTCATTGCCGCTACTTCCGTCGGATAATTCTGTGTGAAGACATCCGTACCTTGTTGTGTAAATATCTGATAAGTAGTCGTATTATAGATATTTTTCAAGTTTGAGTAGCAACCTACAATCAGACTCTCATATCCACCCTTTGTCTGATAGTATTTGTCCGCTGACTGGCTGGAATGGTTCACTTCGTCCAGAAAATCAGAACAAGCAGTCATTCCAAAAGTAAATAACAGAAGCGTATACTTCAAATATCTTTTGTTTATCATAGATCTGTTTTTTTAAAATGAAATATTAACACCAAGTAAAGCATTCATAGTCATACCGTCCGTATCTCCAATGTTAGTAAGATCAGGCTGTTCGGGATCAAGACCTCTGAACTTCGTAAGAATGAAAGGATTCTGTACAGTCACATAGATGCGGGCGTTATCCAGTCCCCATTTTGACATCAGTCTCTTGTTTAAAGTATATCCCAACGTGATATAGGAAACTTTCAGGAAGTCTGTTCTTTCATAGGCGATATTACCTCTGGAACCCATTTGTGAGGGACGTCCCATGGTATTCGAAGGATTCTCCGGCGTCCAATAATTAGTCCGCAGATTGTTGAAGTTCTGGCTATTCCATTCTAATGCGAAGTTCTCAAAGAAACGGTCGTACTGTGTGGCTCCCGCCTGGAAATACATGTGGAATGAAAAGTCGAAATCATAGATCTTGAACATATTTGTCATACCTCCTGTCCAGTCCGGTGTTCTCTTGCCGTCGATGATATAGTCATCGTCCGTCAGCTTGCCGTCATTGTTATAGTCTTTAATCTTGAAGTTACCCGGTACACAACCATATTTTGCAGCCTCTTCTTCTTCTTCCAACTGCCATACGCCAATTGTATTTTGAGTCCAGTTCGTATCTACCGGCTTACCGATGAAACGCTTGTCAGAATAGCGTCCTCTCATGCCTTGCAGATGAATGGAATAATTGCTAAGATCTTCTTCGTCAGCCAGACTTACGATTTCGTTTTTGTTGTAAGCCAGGTTGATGGTCGTATTCCAGGCAAAGTTCTTGGTCATGATATTCGCGGTATTCAACTGCAACTCAAATCCGCTGTTTCTTACGGAACCTACATTCGAAGTAACCGACGAATAACCCAAATGAACAGGAATATTACGTTTCATCAACAGGTCATTGGTAGTACGATTGTAGTACTCAATGTTACCCGAAATCCGTTGGTTTAAGAAACCGAAATCAAGACCTACGTTATATTCTGAAGTACGCTCCCAAGTCAGCATCGGATTGGCAATGTTGGCAGGAAGATTTCCTACGGAAGTAGACGTTCCGAACGGATAATATACAGACCCCGAAATGGTACCTTCGGATGCATAAGGAGACACAGAGTTGGTATTTCCCGCCTGACCATAGCTGAAACGCAGTTTCAGGTTGGACAACCAATCCAGATTCTTGGCAAAGTCTTCTTCAGTGATTCTCCACGCAATAGCTGCGGAAGGGAAAAGCGCCCATTTATTTCCTTCGGACAAACGTGAAGAACCATCATAGCGCAAGCTGGCTGTAAGCAAATATCTATCCATCAGCCCATAGTTGATTCTACCTACATAAGACATCATCGTCCACTGGCTGAAATTGGAGCTCAAACTCTCGATAGCTCCCCCATTCAGGTTATACCAAAGTGAATTAAAAGACAAGTCCTTGCTTGCACCATACAATCTGTCGTACTGATACTTTTGAGCGGAGAACACTCCGGTCGCAGTAATAGAATGAACGGACTTCTTCCAAGTATAGTTCACAATATTATCCCAAATCCAACTCAATGAATTATCTTTCGTCGCATTCGCCTTAGCACCTTTGGCAGTTCCCTGCTGTGCTTTTGTCCACACTCCGATATAATCCCCCATGGAAGTCTGTGTAAAATAGGGAGAAAATGAAGAAGTAAGCTCCAAATTCTCAATAGGTGTTATTTTAAGATAAATATTGCTTTGCAGGTTGAGGCTCTTCACTTGTGAGCGTTGGTTTTGAGAAGTAACCAACGGATTGAAAAGATTATTGCCGGAATATTTCCATATCTCCTCACCTGTCACCAAGCTATTCGGATGTTGAGTAGGACGCATACGGAACACATCACGCAACAAGTCCCAGTTACCTTTTTCACGAATACTGTGAACCGCATACATACTTCCTCCGAAAGAAACATGCTTATTAATAGTGATGTCTATTACCGAACGCAAGTTGTAGCGTGTATATTCTTGCAGCTGAATCATACCATCTTCGAAATAATAGCCGCCAGAGAAACCGTATTTCACAGCTTCCGTGCCACCAAGTGCCGACAAGCTATGGTTTGTCATAAAGGCGGGACTGGACACAGCGTCCAACCAATCGAAATATTTACCTTCTTTCACCGCCTGCAATTCGGACGGGTCGGTAAAAATTTGTTCGTCTCTCTTATAAATATAGTTGGGAGCTCCGCCACGGGTAGCCTCTCTCGCCAGCTGCACATATTCGTCACCGGACATCATATCGGGCAAGTTTGTATAAGATCTCACACCAACATAACCGTTATAGGAAATTTTCGGCTTACCAGTCTGTCCTCTTTTGGTCGTTACGATGATTACACCGTTTGCGCCACTGGAACCATAAATAGCCGTTGCCGAAGCATCCTTCAGGACGTCAATCTTTTCAATATCGTCCGGATTGACAAAATCCAGATTACCACCGGGAACCCCGTCAATGACAATCAAAGGAGACGAAGAGGCGGTGATAGAGTTGATACCACGAATCTTTATATCGTAGCCTCCACCCGGTTTGTTATTCGAACGTGTGATGGTCACACCGGACAACTCTCCTTGCAACGCACCTGCGGAGTTCGTTTTCCCACCTCTAAGCAGAGTTGTATTGGAGACAGAAGCAACAGAACCAGTCAGGTCGGACTTTTTTACAGAGCCGTAACCTACCACCACTACTTCGTTCAATGACTTCGCATCTTCACGCAATACAACATTCAGAAAGTTTTGAGCGGATATTTTTATTTTTTGTGTCGTGTAACCAAGATAAGAGATTTCAACTTCATCCCCTGCTGCTACTTCCAAAGAGAAATTACCGTTCATATCCGTTATCACTCCCTTTTTTGTTCGGGGAACGATCACATTAGCCCCCACCACAGGAAGGTCTGCTTCATCTTTTACGATACCTGTTATCTTCTTTTCCGAACCGCTTGCGCGTCCGTCTTTGTTTGTAGAAGAGACGTTGGGCTTTTTAGCCAAAATGATATGACGTCCTTTAATGGTATATGACAAGTTGGTCTTACTTGCAACCGCATCCAGGACATCTTTCAAGGAACTGTTCGTTTGATTAATTGTGATTCGTTGTTGCTTGTTGATTTCGTCCGAATCATAGAAAAACAAATAGTTGGTCTGCTTTTCTACCATTCGTAACACAGTCTCGAGTTTCTCATTTTTTACTGATATCGATATTTTCTTTTCCTGCGCATACACGTTACCAACTATGCCCTGCAGAATAAATAACAACAAAACAGCAAAGGTTATTTTTGTATTTTTTATGCTTCTTTTTAGGGCAAACCCATAGACAATAGGCTGTTTATTCATACATTTGTAAGTTTTAAGATTAAATACTATTCCGTTCGAAGGAAGTTTAATTTAGGAGATGCATGCATCTCTCGGAGAGAAGAGGATTCGCCAAAATCTTCTTCTCTTTTTTTAAGGCTAACTACTGTTCATAATAATGTTTTATTAGATTATACGGCTCAATTAATTGTCACTTGCCGATTATTAATACTGTATCGAATAGGGATTGAAATATTAATTATGTCCAAAATGTCTTTGATGCTTTGCCCCCGATAGAAAGTTCCGGTAAATCGGCGTTCTTTCAACTTATCAGACTGTATCCGGAAACTAACACCGTATATATTTCCCAATCGGGCTAATATACCCTCTAAATTCTCTTCATGGAAATAGTAATAACCGGAAATCCATGAGGTGTAAAGAGCCGCATCTACTTGAGCCACTTTATAAGTACCTTTGTTTTTGTGATATATATATTGTTGATTCGGAGTTAAAACGGTTGAAGAACTGACCCTCTCACTAACCAAACGAATGGAACCTTCCAATAATGTGGTGGTTACCACGGAATCAGACGGATAAGCGTCAACATTAAATTTCGTCCCTAAAGCTTCTATTTCCTGCCCGTTCACAACTACGATAAAAGGCTTGTCTTTCTGCTTGGCTACATTAAAGAAGGCTTCTCCCTCCAGATAAACAACACGCTTATCTTTTCCATATTGCGGATCATAGCGGAAATTAGTCTGACTACCCATGCTGATTTCTGTGCCGTCAGGCAAAACAACTTTATCGGCTACGATTCCATCGCCACCAACATATCGGGCAACAGGTACGGAAGAAGTATCACCCAACCACCAAAAGAGAACGGAAGTAAAAGCAACAGCTATCACCGCCACCGCTGCATAAGCCTGAACTTTTCGGAAGAGAGTGTATATTTTCCTCGGCGCCTGTTTCTGTTTCTTTTCCAGTAACCGCTGCCAGCTCTTATCCATATCAATATTACTTCCTTTAGACAAGCAAGCGTCATAGACCATCTTTGCCTCAAAAAAGATCTGTTTATTTTCAGGCGTTTCATTCACCCAATCATAAAACTGATTGATCTCTTTCTCATTCAACGAGCCTTTCAAAAATCCTATTATTAAATCTGAAGTCATGCTTTCCATATATAAATAGATACTATTTTCCTGTTTTTATATATGTAACGAGCAATCAGCAGGAATTACTCACCGACTTCTTTATTTTTTTTGAATTTTATTTTCCGAGACTGTGAGGAATAGAAATAAATCAGCACTAAACGAACATGAATAAATAAACGAAAGCAGTCTGAAGCTCTTTCCGTAAGAAAAGTAAGGTTCTGTATAATTGGTTTTCCACTGTCCGGGTGGATAAGTTTAATCTCGCGGCAATTTCCGCCGCTTTAAGCCCTTCCATATAAGATAACAGGAAGATTTCACGTCTCTTTTCGGGCAGTTCATTTATTTTTTCCATCACATGTGCCATTAAGTCTTTCCTCATAAACAATTCATCAGCACCGTCATAAAAACTCAACTCATCTAATTTGAGCTGGATAGCACGCTTGTCGGCAAACTCCTGTTCCAAACTAATACGACGCAAATGATCTATACAAGCATTTCGGACAGCAACAAACAATATATTTTTAACCTCTGATTCTGATAACAGAAACACTTGTTTGTCCCATATTTTAAGGAATACATCATGAACAATATCTTCCGCAAAGAAAGGAGAAATAAACTTCACCGCAAAACGCAACAACATAGGTGCATATTGCATATACAGTTTCTGATAATTATTTATATCATTCACATGTTCATCTTTCATTTTAGTATTCTACAAGGCCAAAGTCTATTAATAATCCATTATCAGAGAAAGCAGAATTCATCTTATTGCTGGCGACAAAAATAGATATATTCTCGTTATAAACAAAAAAGATGAGAATCGTTTTTCTTTCACCCTGACTATATATTCATAGAATATGCAATAAACTCAAAACGTTGCAAATTTCCGTCCTCATTTGCCCTGTTTACATAAATAAAAACTATCTTTGCGTTTCAGAATCCCGAAAGACGAAAAGAAATGGAGCAAATAGACAACCTAAAAGAGCTTATCAATCAGGGGGATGTGGACACAGCGATTAAGCAATTGGACCAGCTTCTCCAGGACAGTTCTGTCGAAAAAGAGAAAGATACTCTTTACTATTTACGGGGAAATGCCTACCGAAAGAAAGGAGATTGGAAGCAGGCACTGGACAACTACCAGTATGCCATCGAGATCAATCCGGACAGTCCTGCCGTTCAGGCCAGGAAGATGGCAATAGATATCCTCAACTTCTACCACAAGGATATGTTCAATCAATAAAAGAGATGTATAATCAATAACCGTACTCAAAGATAACGTAATAAAATAAAGATTATGGCAAAAATCAAAGGAGCAATCGTAGTCGACACGGAGCGTTGCAAAGGATGCAACCTGTGTGTAGTGGCGTGTCCGCTCGATGTAATCGCCCTCAATAAAGAGGTAAACATGAAAGGCTATAACTATGCCTGGCAAGTGAAGGAAGATACCTGTAACGGATGCAGCTCGTGTGCAACGGTTTGTCCGGACGGATGTATTTCAGTGTATAAAGTAAAAGTAGAATAAAAGAAAAGAATATGGCAGAAGAAGTTGTATTAATGAAAGGAAACGAAGCCATCGCCCACGCAGCTATCCGTTGCGGTGCCGACGGTTACTTCGGTTATCCTATTACTCCCCAATCGGAAGTGTTGGAAACGCTTGCCGAACTGAAACCGTGGGAAACAACCGGCATGGTAGTACTCCAGGCGGAAAGTGAAGTGGCAGCTATCAATATGGTATATGGAGGTGCAGGTAGCGGAAAGAAGGTAATGACCTCCTCTTCAAGTCCGGGTGTGAGCTTGAAACAAGAAGGAATCTCTTATTTGGCCGGTGCCGAACTTCCTTGTCTGATTGTGAATGTAATGCGTGGCGGTCCCGGATTGGGAACTATCCAACCTAGTCAGGCTGACTACTTCCAGACAGTAAAAGGTGGTGGTCATGGAGACTACAAACTGATTGCCCTCGCTCCGGCATCCGTACAGGAAATGGCGGATTTCGTAGCATTAGGATTCGAACTGGCTTTCAAATACCGTAATCCGGCTATTATCCTTGCCGACGGTGTGATCGGTCAGATGATGGAAAAAGTTGTTCTTCCTGCACAAAAGCCACGCCGCACGGAAGCAGAAGTAATTGAACAATGTCCATGGGCTGCTACCGGAAAAGCAAAAGACCGCAAACCTAATATTATCACTTCCCTTGAATTGAAACCGGAAGCCATGGAAATCAACAACCTCCGTTTTCAAGCTAAATATCGTGAAATTGAAGAAAATGAAGTACGCTTCGAAGAGATCAACTGCGAAGATGCAGAGTATTTGATTATCGCTTTCGGTTCAATGGCACGTATTGGCCAGAAAGCAATGGAACTAGCCCGTGAAAAAGGAATTAAAGTAGGTATCCTTCGCCCGATTACACTGTGGCCGTTCCCAACCAAAGCGATTGCTGCATACGCTGATAAAGTAAAAGGTATGCTCGTTACGGAACTAAATGCCGGACAGATGATTGAAGATGTCCGTCTCGCTGTTAACGGTAAAGTAAAGGTAGAACATTTCGGACGTCTAGGTGGCATCGTTCCCGATCCGGATGAAATTGTAACTGCCTTGAAAGAAAAAATAATCAAATAACGAAACAATGAATCCCGATAAAATAAGAAACGTACTGAACATCCTATTTATGATATTGGCTGTTGCAGCCATCATCACCTACTTTGTAGCAAAAGATGATTTCAAAATGTTTATCTACGTATGCGGCGCGGCAATCTTTGTCAAGCTGATGGAGTTTTTTATACGGTTCACCAACAGATAAGGAGATGAAGTTATGACTAAAGAAGAAATAATCAAACCCGAGAATCTGGTTTACAAAAAACCGACTCTGATGAACGATAACGCCATGCACTACTGCCCGGGTTGCAGTCACGGTGTGGTACACAAACTCATTGCCGAAGTCATTGAGGAAATGGGTATGGAAGATAAAACTGTGGGAATCTCTCCGGTGGGATGTGCAGTGTTTGCCTACAACTATCTTGATATTGACTGGCAGGAAGCAGCACACGGACGTGCTCCTGCTGTGGCGACTGCTGTGAAACGCCTGTGGCCGGACCGTCTTGTTTTCACTTATCAGGGCGACGGTGACTTGGCTTGCATCGGTACAGCCGAAACAATCCACGCTTTGAACCGTGGTGAAAATATCACGATTATCTTTATCAATAATGCGATCTACGGTATGACAGGCGGCCAGATGGCTCCGACTACACTGGTAGGCATGAAAAGTTCGACTTGTCCTTACGGACGTGACGTTGAACTTCACGGTTACCCATTGAAGATTACTGAAATCGCAGCCCAACTGGAAGGAACTGCTTACGTAACCCGTCAGTCCGTACAATCCGTACCGGCTATCCGCAAGGCTAAGAAGGCAATCCGCAAGGCTTTTGAGAACTCCATGAACGGTAAAGGTTCCAACCTGGTAGAAATCGTTTCCACTTGTAGTTCAGGCTGGAAGATGACTCCGGAGAAGGCGAACAAATGGATGGAAGAACACATGTTCCCATTCTATCCGCTGGGTGATTTAAAAGATAAAGAATAACGCTAAAAGTCAACAGAACAATGAAAGAAGAAATAATTATAGCAGGATTCGGTGGACAAGGCGTATTGTCTATGGGTAAGATTCTGGCATATTCCGGTTTGATGGAAGGCAAAGAAGTGACCTGGATGCCGGCATACGGTCCCGAACAACGAGGTGGAACAGCCAACGTTACAGTTATTGTAAGCGATGACAAAATATCCTCACCGATTCTTAGTAAATACGACGCTGCCATCATTCTGAATCAGCCTTCACTCGAAAAGTTTGAAAGCAAAGTGAAACCCGGCGGTATCCTGATTTATGACGGTTACGGAATTATCAACCCTCCTACCCGTAAGGATATTAAGGTATATCGTATCGACGCAATGGATGCAGCCAACGAAATGAATAATGCCAAAGCATTCAACATGATCGTACTTGGCGGATTATTGAAGCTTCGCCCCATCGTAACGTTGGAGAATGTTATCAAAGGATTGAAGAAAACCCTGCCGGAACGTCACCATCACTTGATTCCTATGAACGAGGAAGCTATCAAGAAAGGGATGGAGTTAATCCGTGAGGTTTAATAAATTAAAAATTGAGAATTGAGAATTAAGAAATAATTGCTCGCCAAGTAAAGGATGCAACATATTTTTCAATTCTCAATTCTCAATTCTCAATTAAAGTAAGTATCTTTGCCTCCAATTATGAGACGAATCTTACTATTATATATATTACTTTCCGTTATAGGTTTGACAACTGTTCATGCGCAGTTCGATAATGGTCGCCAGAGAGTAGACGAAAACGGATACGACCAATACGGAAATCAGGTAGACCCTGCCATGATTCCGGACAGATTGGATAGTGCAAATGTCGAAGTACAGGGATTGCCTCCAAAGTTGTATATGTGGCGTATCAAGAACCAGTTGGGCGACCGGACTATCATCCCGGCAGATACAGCCTTTCATCATTTCCAGAATTCAAACCTGACTGAAGGACTTACCGGACATTATAATTATCTGGCCAATATGGGTTCTCCCCGTATGTCACGCATCTTCTTTGACCGCCGTGACCCGGAGCCGACTATTTTCATGGAGCCTTTCTCCAGTTTCTTCATTCGTCCTACGGAATTTAATTTCACTAACAGTAACGTACCTTATACGAATCTGACGTATCACAAAGCCGGTAATAAAGTGAATGGGGAAGAGCGTTTCAAATCTTACTTCTCTGTCAATGTAAACAAGAAACTGGCTTTCGGATTTAATGTAGACTACCTATACGGACGAGGATATTACAATAATCAGAATACGGCGTACTTTAATGCAGCAGTTTTCGGTAGCTATATCGGCGACAAATATCAGATGCAGGCTATATACAGCAATAATTACCTGAAAACAAATGAAAACGGAGGTATTGAGGACGACCGCTATATCACTGCACCGGAAGAAATGGCGCAAGGTCAAAGAGAATATGAATCAACCAATATTCCTACCGTACTAAGTGCAACGACCAACCGCAACCATGACTTTTATGTCTTCCTGACCCAACGATATAATCTCGGATTCAGTCGTGACATACCACAGGCTGAAAATGACACCACTCCCGTCAAACAGGAGTTTGTCCCCGTTACCAGTTTTATACACACCATCCAAGTGGAACGGGCACGGCATAGCTTTAATTCTAATGACGACATGCGTGAAAAAAATTATTATCAGAATACTTACTTTGATACGGATAATCCTAATGTCAGAGACAGTACCACCTACGTCGGAATCAAAAACACCATAGGTATTGCGTTACTTGAGGGATTCAATAAATATGCCAAAGCCGGATTGACTGCATTTGCTTCCTATAAAATCAGCAAGTATACACTGATGAATATGGAAGGAAATCCGTTGCCTGATAAATACAACGAAAATGAAATATTTGTTGGAGGCGAATTATCCAAACGTGAAGGGAATGTGCTTCATTACCACGCTATCGGTGAAGTGGGATTGGCAGGAAAAGCAATCGGACAATTCAATGTAAAAGGAGATATTGACCTGAACTTCCCGTTGTGGAAAGACACCGTCAGTCTTATAGCCCGTGGTGAAGTCAGCAATAAACTTGCTCCTTTCTATATGCGCCATTATCATTCCAAGCATTTCATGTGGGATGACGATATGGACAAGGAATTCCGTACCCGTATTGAGGGGGAATTGAGCATTGCACGTTGGAGGACACGCCTGAAAGCAGGAGTTGAAAATATCAAGAACTATACTTACTTCAACCAGGAAGCAAAACCGGAACAGAATGGTGGAAGCATACAGGTATTATCTGCAAGTCTTAATCAGGATTTCAAGTTAGGCATCTTCCATCTGGACAATGAGGTGACCTGGCAGAAATCCAGTGACCAGACTGTACTTCCTTTACCTGATCTCTCGCTATATCATAACTTCTATATGCAGTTCAAACTGGCGAAGAAAGTACTTAGTGTGCAATTAGGTGCCGACGTACGTTATTTCAGCAAATACAATGCACCTGCCTATATGCCGGCCATTCAGAATTTCCACCTGCAACCGACAGACGATCAGGTACAGATAGGAGGTTATCCGATTGTGAATGTATATGCAAACTTACATTTAAAGCGTACACGTTTCTATGTAATGATGTATCACGTGAACCAGGGCATGAGCAGTCCGAATTACTTTCTGTCTCCTCACTACCCCATCAACCCACGTGTGCTAAAATTCGGTCTTTCATGGAATTTCTATGATTAACAAAAACTATACGACTTATGGTATCACGCCCCAAATTGAGACTGTTCAGATATTTAGTGCCAGTGATTGTTGTATTGGCATTTATCTTCTCTTTCCGTCAATGCGGCAAGCAGGAAAAACCTGCGGGACATCCGCGTGATTATGCTGCCATTGCCAAAGAGGGTATCATACGTGTAGCTACCGAATATAATTCCATCAGTTTTTATGTAGACGGTGATACCGTTTCCGGTTTTCATTACGAACTGATACAGGCATTCGCCCGGGACAAAGGACTCAAAACCGAAATAACACCTATTATGAGTTTCGAAGAGCGGTTGGAAGGATTAAACGAGGGACGTTATGACGTGATTGCTTATGGCATATTAGCCACCAGCAAGTTAAAAGACTCTCTGCTTCTCACCTCTCCCATTTTCCTCAACAAGCAAGTGCTGGTGCAACGCAAAGAGATTGGAGAGAATGATTCACTCTATATCCGTACCCAACTGGATTTAGCCCAACGAACACTTCATGTCGTAAAAGGCTCCCCCTCTATTTTGCGTATTCAGAATCTAGGCAATGAGATCGGAGATACTATCTACATCAAGGAGATTGATAAATACGGTTCCGAACAATTGATATCAATGGTAGCGCATGGAGACATCGACTATGCCGTTTGCGACGAAAGCATCGCACTGGCAGCAGCAGATTCGTTGCCGCAAATAGATATTAATACAGCTATCAGCTTCACGCAGTTCTACTCATGGGCAGTCAGTAAACAATCCCCCGCCTTACTCGATAGTTTGAATACATGGCTGGATAAATTCCAAAAGGAAAAGGAATACCAAAAGATTTATAAGAAATACTATGATAAAGAATAACCTTATTTCTATTACACTAAAACTTCTATTCCATACACGTTCATTTTCTTTTATTGCTTTCTTGATTTTCCTGTCTATCTGCTTTCCACGGGCTTATGCCACAGAAAGCGGAATATTCAATTTCTCGAATATCAATCTCAAGAATGGCTTGTCGCAACTATCAGTCCTTGCCATTGCACAAGACTCCAAAGGTTATATCTGGTTTGCAACCCGCAATGGATTAAACAAATACGACGGAGAGAAATTTACTATATATAAGCATGATAACGATGATCCTCATTCATTGTCGGACAATCATATCACTTGCCTGTTGCCGGACGATGCAAACGAGGGATTGTGGGTAGGTACTAATAACGGGCTTAACTATATCAATCTCAAAACCAATCAGATTACCAAATATCAGACGGACGATTATCCAAACATGCCAGGAAACAACATTGCCGTTCTTCAATTTGACCAGTCCGGTAATCTATGGGTTGGTACCCGAACAGGGTTATGTATATGGCAACCTCGTTCCGGGGAATTCAAGAAGAAATATTCCGACCATGTCCCGGAGAATGAAGCAATCATGCAGCTTTATATTGATGCAGAAAAACGGCTTTATATTGGTACTCATCGTCACGGATTATTTATCTGTACACCTGAAATGGAGTTGATTCAGCAACTCAATAAAAGCACACAGCCTGCCCTGTCGGACGATGCAATCAGTTGTATTTTCGAAGACTCCCAACATCAGGTATGGATAGGAACAGAAACCAGGGGACTGAATAAATGGAACCCGAAGACCAAAGACTTATCTATCTACAATCAGAAAAACAGCGGACTGACAAATGACTATATCCGTTGCATCACCGAGCAGGACCAGAAATTGATTATCGGGACGTTCGACGGACTTAGTATTCTGGATTTAAGAAACGATGATATATCCAAGTACAACCGGTTCGATGCTAATCAGAACAGTCTAAGTCATTTTTCCGTCCGCAGTATCTACATCGACCGGGAGAAAACGCTCTGGGTAGGTACTTATTCCGGTGGTGTGAACTACTATAACCCGCTCAATAACCGGTTCATCTTCTACCATCCGGTAGAAAATAACAACCAGAAGTTATATAATATCTTTGGTACAATGGTGTATGATTCCACTTCATTGTGGATTGCAACAGAGGGAGGAGGACTGATGCAGTTCAATCCTATCACCAAGGAATATACCAACTTCCTGATTGAGCAGACATCCAAAGGATTGTTCAACAAGAACATCATCAAATCCCTTTTACTGGACGGAGACTATATCTGGTGTGGCACAAGTACCGGAGGAGTCTATAAATTCCATATTCCTTCCAAAAAATTCACATTAGTATATTCATTCGGCCGGGAAAAAAACTTTGCCATCTATACTTTTTATAAAGATGCAGAGAATAATCTATGGATAGGGACGACAGCCGACAAAGGACTGGTTAAACTGTCTCCGGACGGAAAAATCACCAATCAGTTCCCGTATGGCAAAGAGAAAAAGGAATTCGTCAACTTCACCAGCCTACGGAGCTTCCTGGCACTGAATGCTCACACCTTTCTGATAGGAACCCGCTCGTTCGGACTTTACGAATATGATATGCAAAAGGGAACGGTGCTCCGTTGCAACATGTCAGAGACAAATCCCAATCAGAAACTCGAAAATAACTACATCACTTCCATGGTGCGCAAAGCGAACGGAGAAATCTGGTTCAGCACTTTCGGAGGAGGAATATACCTGTATAAACAAGGAACAGGTGTCGTCAAACATATTGGCAAGAAAGAGGGACTACCCAATAATGAGGTATATGCCATGGTGGAGCACAACAACAACTTATGGATTAGTGTCGATAAGGAAATAGCCGAACTGAATACCAAGACCGGGCAGGTACGCAGTTATGACTGTTTTGTCGGTTCCGAAACGTTGGAGTTTACACCGCAGGGAGTCATTAGTCTGCCCCACGGTGAGGTCTACTTTAGTGGAAGCAATGGTTTCCTTTCTTTTACTCCCGGCTCTCTTCTAAAGAATAATACCATGCCACCGGTAGTACTTACCCAACTGACCGTAAACAATAAGGTAATCACACCGAATGATGATACTCATCTGCTGGATAGTGCCCCGGACGATACGCAAACGTTGGTTCTTGCCTACAATCAGAATAATTTTTCCATTGCGTACAGTGCCTTGAACTATATTCTGCACGAACAGAACCAATATGCCTATAAACTCTCCGGTCACGACGAAGACTGGAATTACGTAGGTAGTCGTAAAGAAGCATTCTATACCAACATGGCTCCAGGAAAATATACATTCCAAGTCATAGCATCCAACAATGACGGCGTATGGAATGAAACCGGAAAGAAAATGGAAATCATCATTCGTTCTCCGTGGTGGGGAACGCCGCTGGCCTATATCCTTTATGTCCTATCCGCATTGGGAATCATGTTTACTATCGGCTATTATATGTACAGTAAGCATAAACTGGAACTAGACCTGCGCATGAAGCAAATGGAGAAACAACGCATGGAAGAATTCCATCAGACAAAGCTACACCTGTTCACCAACTTCTCGCATGAGCTACGTACTCCGCTGACACTTATTATCAGCCCACTGGAAGAGTTGATGAAACGGGCAGAAGTTCCGCAGTTTATCAGAACACAACTGGGCATGATTCTGAAAAATGCCCGCCGATTATTACTTCTCGTCAATCAATTGATGGATTTACAGAAGAACCAGAGTGGTAATCTCACTCTCCAACTGTCTCAAAGCGACCTGAATGCTTTCCTGCTCGAAATATTCTACACATTCAGGCAGATTGCCGAAAGCAAACAGATTCGTTTCGAATATCAGGCTCCTCAAGGCGAGGTGACAGCCTGCTTCGATCAGGGCTTACTCGAAAAAGCCGTTTTCAATTTATTGTCGAATGCTTTTAAATTCACAGTACCGGGAGATACAATCACACTGCGTTTATTGCTGATTACAGATATAGACACTCTCCGCCAAGAACATAGCGAGTGGCTATCG
The DNA here is from genome assembly GCF_003604005.1 of Bacteroides sp. OF03-11BH. Classification (NCBI taxonomy): domain Bacteria; kingdom Pseudomonadati; phylum Bacteroidota; class Bacteroidia; order Bacteroidales; family Bacteroidaceae; genus Bacteroides; species Bacteroides sp. OF03-11BH. The sequence goes on from NZ_QTMW01000023.1 coordinate 26,410, forward strand.
GAACATTCTCCGCTTATCACCTCCCATCAGGGAAGTTATTTAGTGATTCAAGTAGCAGATACGGGAAAAGGAATTCCAGAAGATGAACGCACCCAAATCTTCACTCCCTTCTACCAGGTCGGTCACACGACAGGTAGCGAGAATATGAATGGCACAGGTATCGGATTAAGCCTGACTCAATCTGTCGTTCATCTGCATCACGGAGAAATTGGAGTCACAGCCAATACTCCCAAAGGAAGCGTATTCACTATCCTATTACCGAACCACACCATGACAGAAGAAGAGGTGGCGAATACTGCCGTTCTCTCGGGAAAAAACAATGAACAAGTAGAAAAGGGTATGTCCGGAACCATTGATTCCGAAAACACCATTTCCGGAACCACTCCATCCCTACCCGGCAAAACGGTTCTATTGGTAGAAGACAATGAAGAGATACGAAGTTATGTAAAAGGACACCTGGAACAATATTACAACGTATTGGAAGCCGACAACGGTTCGGATGCTTTTGAAATTGTCCTGAAAGAATTTCCCGACCTGGTAGTGACGGACATTATGATGCCCGGTATCGACGGACTGGAACTTTGCGCACTTATCAAGAACAATCTGCAGACGGGACACATTCCCGTTATTCTACTCACTGCCCGCACGATGGTGATGCACGTCAAAGAGGGATTCTTGTCGGGAGCAGACGATTATGTGGTTAAACCATTTAATATTGATGTTCTGCTGGTACGTATCTACAATCTTCTGGCACAGCGGGAAAAGCTAAAATCCGTATATAGCAAAAACTTCTCCCTGCAATCCATGGGAATTGAAGTGGAAACGACCTCCGCCGATGAGAAATTCATGCAGAAACTATTTAAAATCATTGAAAAGTATCTCACCGACCCCGATTTGAAAGTAGACAAAATCTGTGAAGAGATGGGATTCAGCCGGAGCAATCTTTACCGGAAACTGAAAGCTATCACCGACCTGCCGTTGAATGACCTTATCCGTCATAAACGTTTGGAGATAGCTACACAAATGCTGAAGCAAACAGAAATGAACATTACCGAAATTGCAACGGCCACGGGATTCAGTACTCTCGCCTACTTCACGAAATGTTTCAAATCAGCTTACGGTGTTTCTCCATCGGAATATCAAAAGTCACATTCAGGCCATACAGATGTTGACACCATCCGGGAATAGCCGATTTACAAAATCGTCCCAAACAATAAAAAATGTCCCAACAAGGCTTACAGTGCGGATTTTTTTATTTGTTTGGGATGAAAATGCAAACATCTGGCATCATTAGACAAACCGATTCTACTCTGTTTCCATACATTTGCAATGTTGTTCTACTTAATATAATCATATGGAAACAAAGATTAAAAACTACTTGTTAGTCTTCGGACTTGGAATTATCACACTTACCAGTTGTAATCACTCTAAAGAGCAAGATATCGTTGCTTCTAACTTCGCATTTGCCGAACAGCAATTAAAATACGCACTGACTCAAATAGACGAGGCACGTGCCAATGAATCACAAGAGAGTAGAGAAAAGAGAGAAAGTAAGGGCTGGGGGGAATTAACCAATCCCCGCAGTATCAAACCGGACGGTTCACTGGAACTGGTTGTTTCTAAAGACTGGACCAGTGGATTCTTCCCCGGTGAGCTTTGGTATCTATATGAGTACACGCACAATCCATATTGGAAAGAGCAGGCGCAGAAACATACAGAAATTCTGGAACGCGAAAAAAATAACGGAAAGACACACGACATGGGCTTCAAGATGTATTGCAGCTATGGAAACGGTTATCGTCTGACCGGAGATTCCACTTATAAAGATATTCTGTTGCAATCCGCACGCACCCTGATTACCCGTTACAAACCGGTAATCGGCTGTATCCGTTCCTGGGACCACCATGCAGACAAATGGCAATTCCCCGTTATCATCGATAATATGCTGAATCTTGAACTTCTGTTCTGGGCATTCCGCGAAACGAACGACTCCACCTATTATAATATAGCAGTCAACCATGCACTCACTACCATGAAGAATCACTTCCGTGAAGACAACAGCTGCTATCATGTAGTAGAATACGATACCATTAACGGAACGGTACGCAGCAAAATGACGCATCAAGGATATTCCGACGAATCAGCATGGGCACGCGGACAAGCATGGGCCTTATACGGATACACCATGTGCTATCGTGAAACCGGCAGACCCGAATTCCTGCAACAGGCGGAGAAAGTGGAGAAATACATCTTCAACAATCCGACCCTGCCGGCAGACCTGATTCCTTATTGGGACTTTAACGCACCCGGAATACCCAACGAACCCCGTGACGCATCCGCTGCATCCTGTATGGCATCCGCCCTTTATGAACTAAGCACATACGTTCCCGAAAAGAAAGAACAATACAAGCAGGAAGCCGATAAGATTCTCCAGAATCTGACGCATAGCTATCGTGCGCAACTAAACGGAGATAAAGGATTCTTGCTGCTGCACAGCACAGGTTCCAAACCACACGACAGCGAAATAGATGTCCCGCTTTCATACGCCGACTATTATTTCCTGGAAGCCTTGCTCCGCAAAGCTAAATTGGAAAAGGAAGAAAGTCTTTTCTAAATCTTCCGACAACTCTCACGATAACATCACTTTACTATTTATCTTTATTAGTACATTACTAATTATGAAAAGATTATCTTCCATATTCATCCTGTTCAATCTGCTGATACTCCCGTTGAATGCCACGATTCCGACTCAACAAAGAATCCGGCTGACAGACTCATGGGAATATCTGAAAGGTGACCTGGGAAGCATTTGGGAAGCAGTACGTCCCGCCGCTCCCGGTTCTTCCGAAGCAGTGCCTATCTGGCAACAGGTTACCCTACCCCACTGTTTCAATGCAGAAGATGCAGTAGACCCGGATATCAATTATTATCAGGGCGCAGGATGGTATCGCACGCAGCTTTCTATCAAGAATCCATATCTCAATGGACGCGTCATACTGGAGTTTGAGGGAGTAGGACAAAAAACAGAAGTGTATGTCTATACGTATAAAGTAGCCAGTCACACAGGAGGCTACGACGGTTGGAGTGTCGATATCACCGAAGCCGTTCAACAAGCCCTTGCCAACCCGGATTGCGCTAAACGCTTCAATGGCAGAATTCCATTGTCCGTTCGTTGCGATAATACCAGAGATACGGAGATGATTCCGTCCGACCTGTCAGATTTCAACTTATACGGCGGCCTTTATCGCTACGTGAATCTGATTTACCAGCCCGAAGTGTCTTTCAGCAATATACAGATAAATACCCCTGTAGAGAAAGATATGAAAAACGCTTCTCTAAAGATACAAGGAACATTCCATAACCCGAATGATATTCGCCAGGCAAGCATTCACCTTTTATTAAAGGCGCCTAATGGAGAAAAGGTATGGGAACAGACAACGACGGTTCTTCCGTTGGGAACAAATCCCCTGTTCGAGACAACGATTAAGAATCCGATTCTGTGGAGTCCCGACCAGCCTCAACTCTATACCTGCGAACTGACATTGACTACTCCTCAAAGTAAACAGACTATTACAGAATTCATCGGATTCCGTCACTTTGAATTCATTGAAAACGGACCTTTCCAGTTGAACGGAGAACGTCTGCTGTTAAGAGGAACCCATCGGCATGAAGACCATGCCGGAGTAGGCGCCGCTATGACAGAAGAACAAATGGAAGCGGAAATGAAACTGATTAAAGAGATGGGAGTCAACTTTATCCGTTTGGGACATTACCAACAATCGGACATCATCCTCCGTTTATGCGATCAGTTAGGCATTTTGGTATGGGAAGAAATACCCTGGTGCAGAGGTGGACTGGGAGGAGAGAAATATCAGGCACAAGCGCGCCGGATGCTGACCAACATGATTACCCAGCATCGCAATCATCCCTCCGTCATCCTTTGGGGATTGGGAAATGAAAATGACTGGCCCAATGATTTTTCAACATTCGAGCAATCGGCCATCCGCGCTTTCATGAAAGAGTTGAATGACTTGTCACACCAACTCGATCCGTCACGTATGACTTCCATCCGCAGATGTGATTTCTGCAATGATATTGTAGATGTCTATTCTCCCTCCATTTGGGCAGGCTGGTATCGCGGACAATTTACAGACTACAAGAGTATTTCGGAGAAAGAGATGAAACGGGTGAAACATTTCCTGCATGTAGAATGGGGAGGTGACTCACATGCCGGACGTCATTCCGAATATCCTTTCAACCCGCTACAAGCAATTACGGGTGGAAACAGTGCCGACGAACGGGCAGGCGACTTCGCCCTGCAAGGCGGAGATCCCCGTGCTTCCAGAGATGGAGACTGGTCGGAAACGTACATCGTAAAACTATTCGACTGGCACCTGAAAGAGCAAGAAACAATGCCTTGGCTGACAGGAACCGCCTTTTGGGTATTCAAAGATTTCTCCACCCCTCTCCGCCCCGATAATCCGGTGCCATACGTCAATCAGAAAGGAGTGGTAGAACGGGATCTTACTAAAAAAGAAGCCTACTACGTCTTCCAGTCTTACTGGACTAAACAGCCTATGATTCATATTTACGGTCATAACTGGCGGACCCGATGGGGCAAAGTGAACGAAGAAAAAGAGATTCTGGTATATTCCAACTGTGCAGCAGTAGAGCTGTTCGTGAACGGCGTCAGTCAGGGAGTCAAGCAACGCAACAGCCAGGATTTTCCGGCAGCGGGACTTCACTGGAACTGCATACTGAAAGCAGGAGAAAATAACATAAAAGCGGTTGCAGTGAAAGGACTCGGTAAAGGTAACATGAAAGCAGCCATTACGGATGAAATAAGTTTCAACTACCAGACAGAAGAATGGAGCAATCCGAAACAGCTGAAGTTGAAGACATACCCCGATAAAGGTTCTATCGTATGGGTGGAAGCCCAGCTGACAGACAACAAAGGGATCTCCTGCCTGGACGCGGCAAATGTAATCTCATTTGAAGCTGCGGGAGACGGAAAACTGATTCAGAACTTAGGAACATCCACCGGCTCCCGGAGAGTACAGGCTTATAATGGCAGAGCTGCAATTCGCATTGACTTGAACGGCACATGCCAGGTAGCTGTAAAATCACCGGGCATTCAAACTGCTTTCATCGAAGTGAAAGCCGAATAGAAGTGAAAGCTGAATAAGAAAGGAGAAAAGCACCATGAGAAAGACAATAATTTCAATAGGTTTCATTATATTCTTTGGCACTGCTACGGCAGTTGCCGGAGAAGACACAGCCGAACAGATTCGTCACCTTTTAGAAAAAGAAACGATACAACGGGCAGATGCCGCACTTCATGAGGAACCGGTCACTGTGACCGCTACCCGTGCGACAAGAAGTGCCGGAGGTATTCATGACTTCTATTCGGAGGGTGATTACTGGTGGCCGAATCCGGAAGCTCCCGACGGTCCTTATATCCGCCGGGACGGAGAAACCAATCCGGAGAATTTCACAGCACATCGGCAGGCCATGATTCGCATGAGCCAACTGGTAGGCGACCTTACTTCCGCCTGGATACTTACGGGTAAACAAGTATATTCCGATGCAGCCATGCAACATATCCGGGCATGGTTTGTCAACCCGGACACACAGATGAATCCCAATCTGCTGTATGCACAGGCCATCAAGGGAGTAGTAACAGGACGAGGGATAGGAATCATCGATACGATTCACCTGATCGAAGTGGTGCAGTCGCTCCGCCTTATGGAAGCGAAAAGGATGATTGACAAGGAAGAACTGGGGACTATCAAACAATGGTTCTCCGATTATCTAACCTGGATGTCCACGCACCGTTACGGAATCAAAGAAATGGAAGCGAAAAACAATCATGGCACCTGCTGGGTCATGCAAGCCGCTGCCTTTGCCTTGTTCACGGACAACCGGGAAATGATTCGTTTTTGCACGGAACGTTATAAAACAGTACTTTTACCCAATCAAATGGCTGCAGACGGCAGTTTCCCTTTAGAACTGGAACGCACCAAGCCCTACGGTTATTCTCTTTTCAACCTTGACGCAATGGCCACTATCTGCCAACTGCTCACTACTGGAGAAGAAGATATATGGAATTACACTACACCGGACGGCAAAAACATCGATAAGGGTATCGCCTGGCTTTATCCATACGTAAAAGACAAAAGTAGCTGGAAGAGACAACCCGACATTATGTTTTGGGAAGAATGGCCAGTGGCGCAACCGTTCCTGTTATTCGGCACATTACATCATTTCAATAAAGAATTTTTCAACACATGGATGCAACTGGAACATTTCCCCACCAACGAAGAGGTGGTACGTAATCTTCCCATCCGTCACCCGTTATTATGGATTCAATAAACTATAAAATCAATAGAATATGAAAAACTTATTAGTATGCACATTATTGTTCGCCTCTGCTTTCACACTGAACGCACAGGTAGCCAACACCCGCATCTATGCTGCGGAAAAATTAGCCAAAGTAAAAGAAAAAGCCGATTCACCTCTATATGCCCCTGCCGTCAAAACTCTTTTAAGAGATGCCGACAAGGCTTTGAAGATGACTCCGCCGTCCGTAATGGACAAAACAATGACAGCAGATAGCGGAGACAAACACGATTATATGAGCATGGGCCCTTACTGGTGGCCGGATCCATCCAAACCGGACGGTTTGCCCTATATCCGTAAAGACGGACAAAGAAATCCGGAATTGGATAAGCTCGACCGCAACAAACTGGGAGATATGTCGAAAGCAGTCACCACACTGGGACTTGCCTATTACTTCTCCGGTGATGAGAAATATGCGCAAAAAGCCGTAGATTTCCTGAATGTCTGGTTTCTGGACGCCAAGACGAAGATGAATCCGCACCTCACTTACGGACAAACCATCCCCGGAAAGAATAAAGGCATGGGACGTGGTGCAGGCATGATTGATATTTACTCGTTCACGGAAATGATTGATGCCATGACATTAATGGAGAACTCGAAAGCATTTACTCCCAAAGTAAAGAAAGGGATGAAAGAATGGTTCACGCAACTAGTGGAATGGATGCAGACCAGTCCCGTAGCTGCCGAAGAACAGAGAGCAAAGAACAATCACGGTCTGGCTTATGACGTGCAACTGACAGCTTATGCTCTATATACAGGCAATCAAGACCTTGCCATGAAAACCATTCAGGAGTTTCCCGAAAAGCGTTTGTTCGCACAGATAGAACCGGATGGCAAACAGCCATTGGAACTTGCACGCACTACTGCCCTGGGATATACGATCTTCAATCTGGGACACATGCTCGATATGTGTTCAATCGCCTCCACGCTGGGACAGGATATTTACAACGCTACCAGCCAGGACGGACGTTCCATCACGGCAGCACTGAAATTTCTGATTCCATATATCGGCAAACCACAGAGCGAATGGCCTTACCAACAAATCAAGGAATGGGACAAGAAACAGGAAGAAGCCTGCTGGATTCTTCGCCGTGCATCGTTCTTTGATCCGAAAGCCGGATATGAAGCCATCGGCGCTCAATTCCGCGAGACACCCGCTAACAAAAGAATTCATTTAATCTATAGTTTAGAATAAGAAACACTTAAAATACTAATCAGATGAGGAACAAATTTATTCATTACCCTTTGGTAATGGCATTGATACTGTTATTCTGTGTTCCGTGCGTTACCGTCACTTATGCACAGTCGTTTACCGTCACCGGAACAGTGACCGACAGTCAGGGTGGAATCCCCGGAGCGAATGTGAAAGTAAAAGGTGGTACCGCAGGTACAATCACCAACATGGACGGTCAGTTTACGTTGAGTGTCCCCTCTTCCAAGTCTATCCTGGTGGTTTCATACATCGGATACACCCCACAGGAAGTTGCCATCAACGGTAAAAACAAATTGGATATTCACCTGCTGGAAGATACAAAGACACTAGATGAAGTGGTAGTCGTAGGTTATGGTGTGCAGAAAAAGTCTCACCTGACGGGATCTGTGTCCAAGATGGATATCAACAACCTGACAGATATTCCCGTGACCCAGGTAGACCAGTTATTACAAGGTAAAATTGCCGGTGTCAATATACAGAACTCTACTTCCGAAGCGGGAGCCGCCCCGCAAATCCGTGTGCGTGGTATGGGTTCTATCAGTGCCGACAGTTCTCCGCTGATCGTCATCGACGGTTATCCCACACCGGACGGTCTTTCCACACTCGATATGGCGGATATTTCTTCCATCGAAGTATTGAAAGATGCCGCTTCGGCAGCCATCTACGGTTCACGTGCAGCCAATGGCGTTATCCTGGTTACTACCAAGACAGGAAAAGCCAGTAAACCGAAATACAGCGTGAAAGCTTCCACCGGTTTGAAATGGGCTTATAAGTTACATCCCATCATGAGTTCACAAGATTATTGCAGCATGATCGGATACGAATCGGTATTGAAAAATAAAACAATGTCACAGACAGAGGAGGCTTTCGGTCTCATTGATAACTACACCGACTGGCAGAAAGAAGGATTGAACAGCAGTCCGCAGATTCACCAGGTGCAGCTCTCCGTATCAGGTGGCAAGAATGACATCACTTATTATATTTCGGGCAACTATGCACAGGAAGACGGTATCATGCTCAACAGCAACTATACCCGCCTGAACCTGCGTTCACGCATCAATGCAAAACTATCCAAACGGGTAGACTTCAGTTTGAATCTGGCACCGTCGTACACCAAGACAGAAACTCCTGCCACCAACTTCATGGATTTCTATCGTACGCCCTCTTTCATGCCTGTACGCCATACTGCTGCCACTTCTGCGCTGACCGGCAAACCTATCGGTTCGTATGCACGAGGCAGTGACTTCAGCAATGTCACCTATACCCGTGAGGACGGAACCACTTTCACCCCAACCAGCAGTCCTTTCGGTTCGAGCAACAACAATCCGCGTTCACTGATGGATACGGAAGAACGTTTCCGCGAGGACTACAACCTACAAGCAAATGCCTCTTTCAATGTCCAACTGATGAAAGGACTGGTATTCACCACTTCCAACGGTTTCTTTATCAAGTATCGCCAGAACAATCAATATCGCGATTATGCAGCGAAGAAAGATGAAGAATCAGCTATGGGTACTTATACCAACCGTCTGTATATCGACTTATTGAGCGAGAACACGTTAAACTATACCGGAAAGACAGGGAAGCATGACTACTCCATACTGGCCGGCTATACAGCGCAGACTACTTCTGAAAGAACTGCCGGTATCGTCGGACTGGGCTTCCCCACCGACTATATCCATACGCTGAACGCTGCAACTTCTTTCGACCTCGACGGAACTTATACCCAGAAATACCGTACGGCAATGATGTCCCTATTGGCACGTGCCACATACAGTTACGATGAGAAATACCTGCTTTCTGCCAGTATCCGTACAGACGGAAGCTCTCTGTTTGCCGACGGTCATCAATGGGGTTACTTCCCCTCGGTATCCGTAGGATGGCGTGCATCGGAAGAATCTTTCCTGAAACAATTCGGTTGGCTGAACCTGCTGAAAGTCCGTGCCAGTTTCGGTGTGACAGGTAATAACAGCATTCCTGCCAATTCATACTATGACCTGCTCTATCCCAACAATTACGCATTGGGAGAGGGAAATGGCAATCTGATCTCCGGACTCGCCAAGACCAACGAAACCAAAGGTAACAACCGCATCACTTGGGAACAGACTTACGAATACAATGCCGGATTCGACTTGAGCATCCTGAACAACCGTATCAACCTGACAGTGGACGGATACTACTCCATCACCAAACAGTTATTATTCAAACAGCCGGTTCTTTCTTTCACCGGATTCAATAATTACTGGAATAATATCGGACGTATCCGCAACAGTGGTATTGAGGTGGAACTGAATACCCATAATATCCGCACCAAGAATTTTGAATGGGAAAGCTCATTCAATATCTCTTCCAACTTCAACAAGTTACTGGAACTTTCGGGAGAAGAACGACTGATCTCTACGGGTGAACGTAACGAAACATATCTGGCACAGGTAGGCAAGAGAGCCATTTCTTTCTTCGGCTACAAGACAGACGGTATTTACAAAAGTCAGGAAGAAGTGGACGCTGTTCCCCACTTGGCCAGTGCCGTACCAGGCAGTCTCCGGATTGTAGATATCAACGACGACGGAGTGATTAATGACAAAGACCGTACAGAAATCGGCAACCCATTCCCGACAGCAACATGGGGATTCACCAATACACTGACCTGGAAAGGCTTCGACCTCTACGTTATGATTCAGGGAGTTCACGGACTGGATGTATTCAACGGTGACGGTTACTTTACCGAAACCAAGAAGTTCAACCGCAACTACGTGAAAAACCGCTGGATCAGTGCAGACTATCCGGGCGACGGAAAAACTCCCTCTTTCGCAGCAAATGGCGGTGTCGCCTGGGAATTTACGGATTACCTGATTGAAGACGGCTCGTATGTAGCATTGCGCAATGTGACTTTAGGCTATAAGTTCAATAAGAAGCAGTTGAAGAAGATCGGTATCAGTTCACTCCGTCTTTATGCTTCAGGACAGAACCTGTTCTATATCTGGTCCAAGGACTACCGTGGTATTAATCCGGAAGCACGTAAGACGAGTGGTTCTTACAGTTCTCCTCTTATCAACGGTTACCAGTCAGGTGGGTTCCCCCTGCAATCGACAGTCACTTTCGGATTCGAACTTAATTTCTAACTCCTTAAAGACAAATAACAATGAAACTAAAACATACATTCATCGGTATTCTCTCAACCTGTGCGTTGGGACTCGCCTCCTGCGACCTGAACATCACGCCGGACTCTTACATAGCCGATATCAACTTCTACCAAAATGAAGCGGAAGTGAACACAGCCGTCATCGGTTGTTACGGAGGCATACACGCTCCACTGAATATAGAATGGGCGTTGACGGAACTTCGCTCGGACAACACTCGCATGAACGGCACCCGTTCCAGCAACGACGCATTCATGCAACTGTTGGCACTGGACCTTGGAACAATGGACGCCAGCAACCCGAATATCCGCACCTACTGGGAAGCTACCTATCAGAATATCAATAACTGCAACTCAATACTGAAACCTGAAGTGCTGGCCGTAGTGGAGAACGAAAAGAAACGTGCACAATTTGAGGGTGAAGCTCTCTTTATCCGTGCCTATCATTATTTCAATCTGGTACGTCTCTTCGGCCCAACCTTTCTGGTGACAGAAGAGATCAGTATCGCAGAATCACTAAAGAAAGACCGTAGTTCGGTGCAGGCCACTTATGCGCAAATCATCGACGATCTGAAACGTTCCGTTACGGATTTACAGGACATCACATACAGCTCTAATGATCTGGGACGTGCCACAGTACTGGCAGCCAAATCTCTACTGGCTAAAGTGTATCTTACCCTCGGACGGTATGAAGATGCCAAACCGTTATTAAGCGATGTAGTGACTGCCAAAGGCGAGACACTGAATGTCAAATATGCCGACGTGTTTGATACAACCAAAGAGATGAACGATGATATTATCTTCACTGTACGCTATAAAAGCGGTAGTCTGGGAATCGGTTCTCCGTTTGCCAATACATTTGCACCGCAAAACAGTGGCGCGAACGTAATCACGGGTAGCGGTGACGGTAAGAATTATCCTACGAAAGAAATATCCGCCGCTTACAGCAAAGAGGATTTGAGAAAGGACGTCAGCATGGCAGACAGTTATTATGATAAGAGTAAAGACGTGGAAGCACAAGTGGCTTATGTAAAGAAATTCCTTTCGGAAGTATCCATACGATACGATGCTGAAAATGACTGGCCTGTCATTCGTTATGCAGATGTACTACTGATGTATGCGGAAGTATTGAACGAAGTAGACGGTCCCTCTGCCGGGTTGAAATACCTGAATCTGGTACGTGAACGTGCCGGACTAAGCAAAATCGAGAGTGATGCAGTGACTACCCGTAACGTATTCCGCACCTATCTTGAGAAAGAACGTCGTCTGGAACTGGCTTTCGAAAATCAACGCTGGTTCGACCTCTTGCGTTGGGGCAAGGCCATAGAGGTAATCAACAAGCATATTCAGGAAACCGAATGGGATTTCTATGCAGGCTACACCCAACAGATCAACAAGTTAAAGGATTATCAGTTGATACTTCCGATTCCACAAAGCGTAATCGACAATAATCCGGGCGTCATCACACAGAACCCTAACTATTAATACTAAACGACACTGAATCATGAAAAATAAATTCTATAGCCTATTCATCTTCTTCGTTCTCACTGCGCTGGCAGGCTGCAACGAAAAAGAATCGACTGATGTCATCGAGCAGGGTGATCCTCAAATTATAGAGTTCACCCCGACAAGCGGTAAGTTCGGACAGGAAATCACTATCAAAGGAGAATTCCTGCGCGATATACAAAAGGCAACGATTGGTGGCGTAGAAGCTACGATACGCTATAAGCTCTCTCAACAGGAGATTGTTATTGTAGTTCCCGCCAATGCCGGAAACGGGAAAATCGTTCTTAGTACGAAAGAAAAAAAGACGGAAAGTGAGCAGTCATTTACGATTGTATATCCGGTTCCCCAAGTGAAGAATGTTCCTGCCGGAGCGCACGTGGGAGATCAGATTGAAATACAGGGTGAGAATCTGGACATCGTGTCCAAAGTTTGTTTCGGTGATAAAGAGGCTTCTATCTCCTATCAGTCCGAAAGAGAAATTGTAGCAACCATTCCTTTCGTCATCACGGATGCCGCTCCTATCTCCCTCTATTATCTTGACTCTACAGGAGAGCAGTTCACTCAACCGGAGGGTCCTGCTTTTGAGATCATCAAAGATATTCCGACCATTGACGCAATGGCAGAACGGGTGACCGAGGGAAGTCTGATTACCCTCAACGGAACTTTCCTGAATTTGATTGAAAGCATCCATTTCGGGGATGAAGTGAAAGTGACTAACTTCGTTGAGAAGACTGCCAACAGCATTGTATTCCGTGTTCCGGAATTGCCGGAGAGTGCTACTGTGGATGTTCTGGCCAAATATTATGAGGGAACAGGCAGTCTGACACTACGGAATGACTGTTATGTATTTATTCCGAGAGTATTCAGCTATCCGAATCTGAAGATGGGCGCACACCGCAATGAAGATTTCGGTAATATGATTAACGGAACTACCGGACAGGTTTCCACCACTTGTATCCTGAAAGATGTGGATTCCCGTGCCCTGATTGATTTTGCAGCGGTACACAACAGTAATAATGACTTTGCATTGAACGGTCCGCAGAACATAAAAGCTAATTTGAGAAACTACTGGTGTAACGGTACTCCATTGCCTCCATTGAAAAGTTCTTCTACCGAAGCCGAAGTCAACGAAAACTTTGGTGAGTTTACTTCTACTGTCACCAAACTTCTTGTACTTCAGGAAAGCAAAGGATATGGCGAACTGATTAGAAACATTAAAGAAGGAAACATCGAAGAAATATCTCCTACCGACGAGATTACCAAAGCATTATTCAATATTGATATGGATGCGGAAGGTTCCAACTCGGTACGCAGCCGTCAGAAAACGGAAGCAGAGGATAAAGAAGCATCGAATATATACAAGGCAGGCAGTGTCGTTGTGTTCAAGAATCTGAAGAAGAATAAATTCGGTATCATGATTATCCGTTCTGTCAATGTAGATTTTGACACTGTTAAGGCGACGAATGATGCCAATGCAACGATTACTTTCGACCTGTATTATCAACGTTACTAAAAAAGACGAAAGACAATGAAAAGACAATATAAATTTACCGCATTATCGGCAGTCTTGTTCTGTCTGATAGGTTTGTTGTACGGATGTACCCGTGACAATGAAATTATAATTCCGGAAACGTCTGTCAATCCACTGGCTACGGATTATTCCGTAGCAATCGGTGACGAGGTTACCTTTACCGGGCAGAATATGCATCTGATCTCTAAAGTGGCTTTTGACAATCAGGTGGTCAACATCACCACCGAGCCATCCAACCGTTCACAAACCACGCTGATAGTGGCGGTGCCCGATAATTTTGAAGTGACACAGCATATCTCTGTCGTTGCCACTTACAATTCGGTACACAAACTGACTTTGAGTGATGCATTCGAAGTGGTAGTGCCGGGTGTCACCACTGATGTAAGTTCTGCTACTATCGGAGATAAGATCACACTTACAGGAAAGAATATGCACCTGATTACTAAGGTAAACTTCGGAGATCAAGTGGTATCTTTCGATCCCAATCCGGACCGTTCGCATACTTCACTTATGGTAACCGTACCCTCAACTTTCGATGTAACTAAAAAAGTCCAGTTGAGCGTTACGTATACCACCAATACCGTGAATGTATCTAATGATTTTGAAGTAATCGTGCCACCGGTTATTCCTACTGTCACCACTGTTCTGGAAGGAGAAGTGGGCACAGGAGCCATTATTACGCTGGCCGGAACCAACCTGAATATTATCAAGAAACTAATGGTAAACGGTCAATCTTACGAGTTTACAGCTACCGCTACCAGTCTTTCTTTCAATGCTCCCGAAGACATTACCGAAAATTTAGTAATCGACAACGTTGTATTAGTGTATGACAACGTGTTGGGAGATAATCAGGAACTAGCCGTATCGGGAAGCGTAACTGTGAAACCGACACCTACCCTGCCATACATCCTTTGGGAGAATATCGAACTGGGAAGTCATGGAACGGAGAATGCTTTCTTTGATGTTACGAATGGACGGACGATGACTCCATGCGATGTAGTCGAACATAAAGAATGGGTTACTTTCGCAATGGATAATACTAGCGGTGCACCCACAGCGCGTCTGTTGAACCCGGCCAATATCGGAACCAATCTTCTGAACAGTCAGTTTTGCAATGGTACAGCTTTGAATCTGAATGATTATGCCATCTGGAAAGAATCCACACAGACAACTCCGTTCAAAAAAGTCACAGATGACGCACTGATTACCAAAGTGACAAACGGTGAAATCACCAATATCCGGGATGACATCGGAGATGTGAAAGCGTCTGATATCAAAACAAATACTCCGACTGTTGCAGCAGGAGAAGTGTATTACTTCTATCATAAGGAGAAATTCGGATTGATTTGGGTGAAACAGCTGAATATTCAAACAGACAGAAAACTGAACACCATCATTATGAATGTATATTACGAGAAATAGACAATACAATAAAACGAGTACCCAAAAAGTTATATTATCCCATGAATCTACGAGCGAACTACTCCAAGAGAATCCGTTTGTCACTGGCTTTCAGCATTGTTGCAATGACTGTTTGCGCCCAGAGCATCTGGAATGCGGAACATCTGGAACAAGTGAAAAAGTCTCTCAATCAACCCGCATACAGCGCCACTTATCAGAACTTACTAAAGCAGGCAGACAAGGCTTTGAACGCCCACTATCTTTCTGTTATGATGAAAGATAAAACGCCACCAAGCGGAGACAAACACGACTACTTGAGCCAGGCACGCTATTTCTGGCCGGACCCGACCAAGCCGGACGGTAAACCTTATATCAGCCGTGATGGTGTATCCAATCCGGAACTGGATAAACTGGACCGTAACCGCTTGGGAGAGATGGCAAATAATGTCACTACACTCGCACTTGCGTGGTATTTCAGTGGCAAAGAACAGTATGCACTGAAAGCAACCAAACAGATTCGTGTCTGGTTTCTAGATAAGAAAACCTGCATGAACCCACATCTGAAATATGCGCAGGTTGCGCCCGGACATAATAATGATCTTGGCCGTTGCTATGGTGTGATAGATACTTATTCGTTAGTGGAAATGCTGGATGCCGTTCAGCTTCTTGAAAAATCCCGTTCGTTCACCTCGAAAGATTCAGAGCAGCTAAAAAAATGGTTCGGGCAATTACTGGACTGGATTCTGACTAGCGAACAAGGAAAAGAAGAAGCCAGCCGCCCCAACAATCATAGTACTGCTTATGATGCACAAGCCATTGCATTTGCACTCTATACAGGCAATCATAAAGTAGCCGAACGGATACTTCGGGAAGTTCCCAAGAAGCGGGTATTCAAACAGATTGAACCGGACGGCAAACAGCCCGAAGAATTACGCCGGACATTGGCTTTCGGATATTCAGAATTTAATCTGCAACATCTGATAGATATTGCGACTATGGGAGAAAAAGCCCATGTACCTGTTCTTTCTGTCAGTTCTGCTGACGGACGAAGCATTTACAAAGCTGCCGATTTTCTGAAGCCATATCTCGGCAAAGGAGTCAAAGAATGGCCTTACAAGCAAATCAGCGAATGGAACGGTAAACAACAGGAATTATGTAAAGACCTGTATCGACTGTATCTGCTAGATTCCACTCGTACCGATTATTTAAAGGCATATCAGCAGTTCCGGAAAAGCAATCCGAAAGATCTTTTTAATCTTCTTTTCCTGAAAGAGGAAAGTAAATAAACTCTCAAAGACTTGACTTTCGCTTCCGAATGTCGTATCTTTACAGAGTTAATGATAAAGTAGTTTCAATTAAACTGCACGTAAAGGAGGGAATTGTGATTCCCTCCTTTCTTTTTATATATCAAAGAAAAAATCATATTCATAGAGAGGAAAGTTCCCCCACCCCGGCTTTCCTTTCAGTTTTGCCCGGTGTTCATTCTCCTTCAACCCGGTGCATAGCGATCTTCACCTTGCTTCTTACCGGAATTAGAGTGTGCGTTGCCATCTTTTAGAGGCTCTGTTCTCTCCTAACAGACCGTCTGTTCAGGTAAAACAGAGCCTCTATTGAAATAAAACGTAATGTCTGTTTTACCACTGTCTCTGCTAAGTTAATAATCAATAAAGTTGCTCTTGACAAAAAATAGCTTTATCTTTGGGGTTTGTTTAAGCAGACACAATAGGTATATATTATGAGTGAAAAGATTATCAAATGGGGCTTCATTGGTTGTGGAGAAGTAACCAAGACCAAAAGCGGTCCCGCTTTCCAGAAAGTAGAACATTCGGAAGTCGTAGCCGTGATGAGTCGTGACGGTGCGAAAGCGAAAGCGTATGCCAAAGAGAGAGGAATCAAAAAATGGTATGACGATGCACAAGAACTGATCGATGATCCGGAAGTAAATGCCATCTACATTGCCACTCCTCCTTCCTCACATGCTACGTATGCCATTATGTCCATGAAAGCAGGCAAACCTGCCTATATTGAGAAACCAATGGCTGTGACGTACGAAGAATGTACGCGCATCAACCGCATATCCAATGAAACGGGAGTTCCCTGTTTCGTTGCTTACTATCGCCGTTATCTCCCCTATTTCCAGAAAGTAAAGGAACTGGTAGAGAACGGTACTATCGGTAATATTATCAATGTGCAAATTCGTTTTGCCCAGCCGCCACGCGATCTGGATTACAATCGTGACAACCTTCCCTGGCGTGTGCAGGCTGACATTGCCGGAGGTGGCTACTTCTACGACCTTGCTCCGCATCAAATTGATTTGTTGCAGGATATGTTCGGTTGTATCCTCGAAGCAAGCGGTTATAAGAGCAATCGGGGTGGACTTTATCCTGCTGAAGATACATTAAGCGCCTGTTTCCAATTTGATAGCGGATTGGTTGGTAGCGGTTCCTGGTGTTTCGTAGCCCATGACTCTGCCCGCGAAGACCGTATTGAAATTATCGGTGACAAGGGAATGATTTGTTTCTCTGTCTTTACTTATGAGCCTATCGGCTTACATACCGAAAAAGGACGGGAAGAAATCTGTATCGGTAACCCGGAACATGTGCAACAACCTCTTATTCAGGCAGTGGTCGATCACTTGTTAGGTAAGTCCGTTTGCTCCTGCGACGGAGAAAGTGCAACGCTCACTAACTGGGTAATGGACAAGATATTAGGTAAACTATAACCCGAAAAAAAGCAAAAAAAAGTATCATTTTCTTGCGAAGTTTACTGATACTGTTAAAAAATTAATAGGAATATTCCATTGTATATTGTTAGTTTTTTCTATCTTTGTAAAAAGAAGCAAAGGGAAAATGAAACTAACAATATATTTTTTGTGCCATGACTAGAGAAGACTTAATGCGGAAAGCAATCGAGCTCTCCAAAGAAAATGTTGAAAATGGTGGAGGTCCTTTCGGTGCTGTGATTGCCACGAAAGAGGGGGAAATAGTTGCAACAGGAGTAAATCGTGTTACGGCATCTTGTGACCCAACTGCTCATGCCGAAGTGAGTGCGATACGTGCCGCAGCTGCCAAACTCGGTACTTTTAATCTTAGCGGATACGAAATCTATACTTCCTGCGAACCTTGTCCCATGTGTCTCGGTGCGATTTACTGGGCGCGATTGGATAAAATGTACTATGGAAACAATAAGACCGATGCCAAGAATATTGGCTTCGACGACTCTTTTATCTATGACGAACTGGAACTGAAGCCTAAAGACAGAAAGCTTCCTTCCGAAATCTTACTACATGATGAAGCCCTTACTGCCTTCAAAGCCTGGGTGGCCAAAGAAGACAGAGTAGAATATTAAAAAACCTCTCACTATTATTAACCTATTAATTACCCCTCAAATGAAAAGAAAAAGCCTTTTATTTGTTATGGCATCAGTATGCCTGTTCAGTTGTCAACAGCAAGAAGAACTGCAAGATCCCAGTAAAGAAGTGATCGACTTTTCTACTTCTATTGACCAAAGTATCAACAATGCTCTTACTCGTAACAGCAGCAGTTTGACACTTCCGTTAAAGAACAATTTCGCTGCCGGAGATGTCATCTCAATGTCCGTTGCCGAGCAGGATTATCATCCATTTGCCATAGGTATGGATAGCCAGACCTGGAACGAGGCAGGCACCGATTCGGAAACAGTTACTTTCTATGCTCATTATCCTGAATTGACCGACGAAGCAGCTACTACCAGATCATTGAGCAGCCGCTATCGTGAAATCAAGGGTGGCTTAGAATATTTGTTCGGTACAGCCCAAGCCAACAAAGGTTCTAAGAATGTTGCTCTTGCATTCAAGAGAATGACAACACCCGTCGTTCTGCTCGACGAGAACAACCAGCCGTACGAAGGTAGAGCAATCGTTAAACTGTTCTTGAAGAACAAAGGTGTACAGGACTTGTTCAGCGGCAAAATCGAAGCTGACCCCAATGCAAAACCGGAATACATTGATATTCGGAAAGTATCTGAAGGTATCTTGACTAACTTGATTCCACAGATCATCAAAGCCGGCGAGAAAATAGGAACGGTTATCCTGGAGGACGGTAAAGAAGAACCTATCATCGCAGAGGAGGACATTACCATAGAAGCCGGAACTCCTGTTGCGGTAAAAATGTACGCAAGACGCGGAATCATTGACGAACGAACTCCACTATTCAGATAAGACTAAAGAATAAAAAGTGATACTAATAAAAATCCCCGGAACCGCTGTAGACACTCAGCATTCCAGGGATTTTTTACACACAAAAGTTATTATTGAAATTGAAAACTGTCTCTTTATTAGATTAGAAGCGCATACCTACGGTAAACAACACTTGACTGCGTGTATTCGTAACTTTCGTTGCTTCTGGTGAACCAATGATTGTACTACCATCTTCATCTGTAAATCCATTCACAAACGGATAGAAGTTTTCTTTATATGTAGAGTATTTATAAGCTAAATCAACATAAAACATTGATCCGCGATAACCAATACCCAATGTATAATTACTCATTGATTTAGAATTGGCAAAGTCTGTATCTGTCTGAATAGAGTTAATAGCCAAATCTTTGAAAGCATCTTGATGGAAAGCCGCAGTACTATAATTATATCCTGCCCTAAAAGCAAACTGTGGAATCACTTTATACTCCAAACCAAGACGAACAGTACTAACCCCTTTCAACATAGATGTCGTACTATTTTCAAATTCATAAGCAGAAGAATTACCTTCGGTATCTTTAAATTTCATGGAAGAATAATCTTGATACTCATACTCTGCTCCCAAAGCCAAACTCTTACCCACCGTATATCCTAAACTTACATTATAAGTCCAAGGAGTTTGAAAATCGAAAGGAAGAATCATATCCCCTTTTCCCGGAAGATTATCCCATGATCTCACGTCATATCCTTTTATTTCTCCAGTTACAACATCCATCACATCCGATATAACTTGTGCACTCGTTTTATAATCCAAACTATAGAATATTGGCGTATGTATAGCTAATCCAACTCGAAAAGGCGAATATTCAAAAGGACGAATAATAGCCCCCAACTTCACGTCAAAGCCAGACCCCTTTATTCTATTCCAACTCTGCAAACTATATCCTTCATCGTTTCCATAATCCTCATCATAAAAAGTATACTTATTATAATCTACAGAATAAGCACCCAGCGTCAACCCTAAATATACCCGATCATTAAAATTAAACGATATATTAAAATCATATTGGTCAATTCCTCCGCGTTCTTCCGAACGAAAATTTGCATATCCATTATCTAACATTCCTTCAAAATGTCCAGGAGAGATATAAAGAGGATTACCATTTATATCCTTATACTGTACCTCCTTCCCTTGTTCATCCTTATAGGTATAAGGAATATTGTTTACCCCTCCTGTTTTGTCATGTATTGTAATATCTCTAATCAGCCCAGCATCAGCTCCAAGAATAGAAAGCCACCCAATACCATTATCCGTATAAGGCGAATCTCCCCATTTTTCAATGCCAGCTGCTTGAGATGCCATTAGATAGGTTTGGGAGTAAAGCCCCAAATTACCTTCCATGCGCATGTTGTTATTAAATGATTTCGCTTTATGATAGTTAAAACCGAAATTCACAAAACGCAGCGGAGTTTCATTACCAATCTTCGAAGAAAACACAAACCCGATGTTATTAAAATCTCCTTTAGTTAAATCGGAATTAAACTTTTTCCCCAAATACTGACTTTCATTCCCATAAAGAGAAAACCCAAATGAAGTCATTACATCACTACTACGATAAAGGCCAATACCTGCCGGATTAGTCCCCATTGTAGATATGTCTCCTCCAAGAGCTCCCATAGCTCCACCCATACCCACAAATCGAGCAGTTCCATTTAAATCTTTTCCTGTTAATTTGGCACCATCATATATCGTTTGTGCCATTCCCCA
The DNA here is from genome assembly GCF_003604005.1 of Bacteroides sp. OF03-11BH. Classification (NCBI taxonomy): domain Bacteria; kingdom Pseudomonadati; phylum Bacteroidota; class Bacteroidia; order Bacteroidales; family Bacteroidaceae; genus Bacteroides; species Bacteroides sp. OF03-11BH. Next base: position 47,541 of record NZ_QTMW01000023.1, read on the forward strand.
AGGCGCTATCATCAACATCCCTAGAGCAATTAAAACACTTATCTTTTTCATTCTTGTAAAACCGTTTAATTAATACTTATCTTCTGGCACTGCCACTACGAGAGGAGCCTCCACCTGATGATGACCTAGAAGAACCACCACTCGAATAACTGCCCCGAGAACTACTACCACCTGACGAAGCTGGAGAATAACTACGTGAAGAAGAACGAGAAGTACCATAGGAAGAAGAACGGGTATTACTATTACTCGCTGGAGAATAACTACGCGGTGCTTCTGAACTACCACGACTATAAGTTGATCTTGCACTACTGCTCCTAGTAGTGGTTCCGGACGAACGCGAATAACCAGAAGAACCAGTCGAACGGGAAGATGAAGAACTTCCGCTACTTCTAGTACTACTTGGACGAGAATAAGTAGCACTGCTACGACTACTTGAGCCACTGCGTTCACCTGAAGTCCGTGTACCCACTACACGCCTGGAAGTAGTTCCCCTGCTATAAGTAGAACCAGAAGAACGAACAGAACTACCTTCTGAACGAACTGCAGAGCCTCCCCGAACAGAAGAACCACTGGAACGAACGGCACTCGAACCATAACGACGAACAGTGGAAGGATTCCTGTAACTGCTTTGTCCAGAAGAACGACGGTTTGTATAGGTAGGACCTGTCCAATGACCGCTTCCACCTCCGCCCCAGCCCCAGCTAGGACCACCGTGCCAGTGGTGGTGATGTCCCCAATAACCGCCGCCATACCAGCCACCCCAGTAGCCGCCATACCAGCCGCCCCAATAACCCGGAGAATATCCCCAAGCGTAGTAAGGACGATTCCATCCCCAGCCATAGTTCCATCCCCAGCCGTAAGAGCCATAACGCCAATCCCACCAGAGTGGATTACTGAATGTCGGGAACGCATAAGCATACATACCGTCGGTATATACGTTCCAGTCCCATGAATTCGGACCGTAAACTACATCCCAATACAACGGGCTGCTGATGCTGATAGCAAAACGCGGATTGCGGAAACGGATGATACGTTCAGCATATTCATAGTCGTCTTCCGTACCATTGAATTCGCCTGTCACCCATTCTCCGTCCAAATCCGGATTAGATTTTTCTTTTATATATAAGGTATCATTATCCATTACGAATTCATTATCACGTGCATCGTAACGGCGGTTATATTCATCCACATCCCGTGTTCTTCCCTTACGGTCCTGAACCACTACTGTAGTACCCGGTGAAGTATAGATGTTGGTCACCTGTTTCTTCGTTTCCTTCTTAACCGGAGTTTCTTTCTTCTCCTGTTTGTCTTTTGAAGGAATGAAGTAAAGGTCGTCATCAACGCTTTGTGCCATCAAGCCTATCGGGAGGCACAAGGCAAATAGCAAGAAATAAACAATCTTTTTCATATCATCTCGGTTTATGTAATTACTTAAACTTATTCATGTTACAAAGATAAGGAAGAGATTTTTCGTCCGAGGGAGATTTTCCCCAAAGGATAATAGGGAAATCCCTATTTCTAACTATCTTTGTCCATTATTCACCAGAATTAAAAACAACTATGAAGTATTTTGAGTTCACATTCCGCACCCACCCTTGCACAGAAATCGTCACTGACGTACTGGCTGCCGTACTGGGTGAAGTCGGGTTTGAAAGTTTTGTTGAGTGTGAAGGCGGACTGACCGCATATATCCAACAGACAATCTGTGATGAAAACGCCATCAAGATTGCCATCACCGAGTTCCCCCTACCCGATACGGATATTACTTATACATACACCGAAGCAGAAGATAAGGACTGGAATGAAGAATGGGAAAAGAATTTCTTTCAACCCATCATTATCGGAAACCGATGTGTGATTCACAGCACTTTCCACCAAGATGTTCCCAAAGCGGAATATGACATTGTCATCAATCCTCAAATGGCCTTCGGAACAGGACACCACGAGACTACCAGCCTCATCATTGAAGAATTGTTGGACAGCGAATTGAAAGATAAATCTCTGCTCGATATGGGCTGCGGAACTTCAATTCTTGCCATCCTCGCACGTATGCGGGGCGCACGCCCCTGTACAGCCATCGATATTGATGAATGGTGTGTACGAAACTCCATCGAAAATATCGAATTGAACCACGTAGACGATATTGCCGTTTCACAAGGAGATGCTTCGTCGCTTACAGGAAAAGGACCTTTCGACGTTATCATCGCCAACATCAACCGGAATATATTACTGAATGATATGAAGCAATATGTTACCTGCATGCATACGGATTCCGAACTCTACATGAGTGGATTTTATGTAGACGACATTGCCGCCATCCGCGAAGAAGCGGAAAAGAACGGACTGACTTTCGTTCATTATAAAGAGAAGAATCGTTGGGCAGAGGTAAAGTTTGTTTATAAAGGATAAGAGTCCTGATGGATGTAGAAAAAATAGTGACGGTATATGCTTGGGATAGTGCCGCTATCCATAGCATATACCGTCACTATTTGTATCGGATAGCGTCACTATCTTATAAGGAGAAACAAAGTTGTTACGCGAACTCTTTCTTTACCTGTTGACACCATGCTTTTATTTTCTTTTCCGCCTGCTCGGACTGATTATCCAAATCGACAACTAAACCGCACCACTGCTCACCACGCAAAGCTTTGGAACGTTCGAAAGTATAACCTTCGGAAGAAGTAAAACCAACTAAAGTAGCTTCATCTTCTTCAAATACCTCCGCCAACAGACCGATTCCATCTGCAAAATTCTCCGGATAGCGTATCTGATCTCCCAGACCGAAAATAGCAACCTTCTTACCTTTTAATTTCATTGTCCGGAGTTCCGGCAACAGTTCGTCCCAATAAGTAGGAAGTTCTCCATCAAACCAAGTGGAAGCACCCACAATGAAGCAGTCATAAGCAGCAAAGTCATTTTGCCAAGCCTGTTCAATAGGCACTGTCTCTATCTTTTCCTTACCGAATTCTTTCTGTATTTTCTCTGCCACCCAACTCGTTCTTTCGGCTTTGGTAGCATAAAATAAACCTATCTTTTTCATAATCCACACTATTTAATATTCCAATAATCTCCGGGCAGCCTCGTATATCTTGGCCTCATCCGGCAGAATTTCCTTTTCCAAAATCGGATTAAAACCGACAGGAGTAAAAGTAGAACCGACACGCTGCACCGGTCCATCGAGATAGCGGAACATCTCTCCACTAATCATAGCAGCAAGCTCCGCACCAAAACCGGAGAATACTTTATCTTCATGAACCACCAATGCCTTGCTCGTTTTCTTGACCGATTCGAATATCGCCTCTTTATCCAACGGAATCAAGGAGCGAATATCAATGACTTCCACTTTCCAGCCACCTTCTTTTTCCAATCGTTCTGCTGCGTGCAGACAGAAATGGGTGGTATTGCCATAGGTAATAATGCTTAAATCTGATCCCTCACGACGAATACGTGCTTTTCCGAAAGGTACTTCAAAATCTTCCGGCACTACTGCCGCTGCTTCTACCGAATTATACAATGCTTTCGGTTCGAGGAACAGCGTGAAGCCTTTGGATCGCATACTGGTACGAAGTAATCCGGCAGCATCATCCGCAAAAGATGGGCAGACAATACGTGCCCCCGGTAAAGTGGTCAAAGCTCCCTCCAGGTTTTGAGAATGATACAAGCCTCCACCGATATAGCCACCGGAAGCCAGACGCAGAGTTATATTCGGAGCGAATTTCCCATTGCTACGCCAGTACTCATGTGTACACTCCACATATTGTTCTACGGCAGGCCAGAAATAATCGGCAAACTCCGCTCCCTCAATCACCACATGAATTTTAGGATCAAAGCGACTCATTCCATTGGCGGTGCCTACAATATAATCTTCCGCAATCGGTGCACTGAATACACGGGCTTCGCCGAACTCCTGCTGCATACCTTTGGTTACATTAAACACGCCTCCTTTTTCCCTGTTTGCCACATCCTGTCCCCAAATAAAGGTATCGGGATTATAGCGGAATTCAGCTTTCAATGTTTCATTAATGGCATTGACCAGAAAAGTCTTCTCCCCTTCCGCCTCATGTGTACCATCTTTATATTTCTGTGGCTGATAAGGTTCGGGCATTACAAAATCATAAATGCTTTTAGGATCGGGATCGGGAGCAGCCAAAGCCTTCCGGTTGGCAGCAGACAATTCTTTCTTTGCATCAGTTTCTATTTGTTGCAGTTCTTCCTCGGTCAGACGTTTATAACGCAGCAGCATCCGGCGGAACTTCATCAAGGGATCAGCATCTTTCACATATTCCAATTCATTCTCATCCCGATACAAGGTGTGCTTATCTGAATTGGAGTGCGAACCGATCCGGACACAATTCGCCTGCACAATAACCGGATTACGGGTACTGATAGCATATTCCCGCGCTTCGGTCATAGCATTCATCGAATCGAATACATCCTTTCCGTTACAATAGATAATTTTCAGGTTCTTGAAGCCCGAGAAGTTCTCGGCTACTTTACGGTTGGCAGTCTGTTCCGATTTGGGTACGGAAATACCATACCCATTATCTTGTATTACAAAAATCACCGGAAGACGTTCGAGGCTGGCACCATTGATAGCTTCGTAAACGAATCCTTCGGAAGTAGCCGACTCTCCGTGAGAAGTGATGGCTACGCCTTTATATCCATAATATACCATTGCTCTGGCCACACCTGCTGCGTGAAGGTCGTGTGTGCCAGTAGCAGAGGAGATGTTTTCAATGTGCCATTCCGGTTTGGCGAAATGGTTCGACATGTGACGTCCTCCGCTACCCGGGTCCGTTGCTTTGGAAATACCGTTCAGGATAACTTCTTCAGCGGTCATTCCGGCGGAAAGCACGGTTAACATATCCCGGTAGTATGGAAACAGGAAATCTTCACCGAGGGTGAATACCTGACCGACAGCAAGTTGAATACCATCATGCCCTGCATAGGGAGCATGATAAGACCAACCCAAAGATTGCAACAGGTAAGACGGTGCCTTTTCGTCCAAGGCACGCCCCAATGTCATCAGATGATACCACTTTTTCAGGGTTTCTACATCTGTAGTCTTTATATCATATTTCTTTTTCATGAGTAATGAAGTTCTTAATGAATGAAACAATCAGTTATCAGCCTTTCCAATTTTCGAGATAGTCGGCTATAAAATGCAGGAAGTTACCTCCCAACATTCCGTCTACTACCCGATGATCGTAAGACAAAGACAAGTACATTTTATGCCGGATTGCAATCGTATCACCCTCCGGAGTTTCTACAACAGCAGGTTTCTTCTCAATATACCCTACTCCCAAGATAGCAACTTGCGGCTGATTAATGATTGGCGTACCGAACAGGCTCTTGAATGTACCAAAATTGGTTATCGTAAATGTACCCCCATCAATATCTTCCGGCATTAATTTGTTATCCCTTGCTTTCAAGGCCAGAGAATCGATGGCAACAGCCAACCCGTTCAGATTCAGATGATCGGCATCATGCACCACAGGAACAATCAGATTTCCATCATTCAAAGAGACGGCAATACCGACATTAATATGCTTTTTGAAAAGAATATTGTATCCATCTACCGATACATTCACCTGTGGATAGGCAGCCAATGCTTTTGCCACGGCTTCCGTTATCACAGGCATATAAGTCAGTTTCACTCCTTCGCTACGGAAGAAAGCGTCTTTATTCTTTTCACGCCAACGTACCAATTTGGTAACGTCTACTTCTACTACATTGGTCACGTGAGGAGATACTTTCTTAGACATAACCATGTGGTCGGCAATAATCCGGCGGACACGATCCATCTCTTTTACTTCGACTCCAGGCATTGCTACAGGAGCAACCTTCGGACTTGCCTGTTCAGAAGAAACAGCAACTGATGGTTTGCTTGCGGCCGGAGCAGCAACAACAGATGCCGGCTTCGGTTCAACACTACCTCCTCTTTTCTTCTTTTCAATATAATCTTTTATATCTTTCTTACTCAATCGCCCTTCATAACCAGTTCCTTGTATAGCATCCAGCTCTTCTTTCGGAATTTTAGCTTCCCGCGCCAACTGAATCACAACAGGAGAGTACCAACGTTCTTCCTCTGCAACAACAGGTTTCGATGCAGTATTCGCTGATTCGTTTTTAGCAGTTTCCGCTGATGATGGTGATGATGGTGATGTTTCAGAAACATTTGCAGCAACCTGACCAGCATCGGCTTCCTCTCTTACAACTCCTTCGCTTACCGGCTCCGTTCCTGAAGATTCTTCTCCATCCAAATCAATTATAGCGACTACTGTTCCTACAGTAACCGTATCGCCCTCCTTATATAAAATCTCCACCACTTTTCCCGCTACGGGAGAAGGGATCTCCGCACTTACTTTGGCAGTATTCACTTCAAAAAGCACATCGTCTTCCTGAATCATATCACCTACCTTTACAGACCAAGAGACGATTGTCCCTTCGGTTATACTCTCGCCCAACTTAGGCATTTTTATTTCGAATTTTGACATAGACAGTAAATTTATTATTCAACCTTGATATATTACAACAACGGGCTGAAATAGAAAGTTTTAAGTTAAGTAAATTTTAACCGGATGCTGACAAAGCCAGCCCGGACATCAACGACTATATATCCACTCTTTCTGAATATATTTCCCTTCCCGGAGCTGATTAACAGCCTCTATTTCCTTCCCGGTAAAAGCACTGACAGATTGGGACTTACTGAAATACTGAAAAGCCTTCTCTTTAAAATCAGTTACAGTTCCCTCCGGTAAATAACTCCGAATATTGGTTACCTCACTCCGAACGGAAGGAACGGCATATACTGACGATAAAGTTTCATCATCAACCATCGGTTCCGGATTCAAAGCTTTATGCAATGCTGTCAGATCCGTATCATACAATAAAGTGCAATGATACAACACCCGATTCTTATGTACGCATTGCGCACTCCCTGATATTTTCAATCCATTCAGATAAATCCCCAGTCGTTCGCCTCCTTTTGCCATCAGGCCTATAGAGTTCAGGAAATCCAATGTCCGTTGCAAGTACGTAACAAATTCCGGCAATCGGGGAGCCGTTTCTATAAAAGTCAGATTGATATTGCCCAAATCATGGTACACCGCTCCCCCACCCGAAAAACGACGGGCAATATGTACTCGTTCCTGTTCCGCCCATTTCTTATCGACTTCCGACCGCAACCGCTGATGCTTACCTATTACCACAGAAGGAGTATCCTGCCAAAGCATGAAAATATCTTCATTTCCCTGCTTCAACAGATACTCTTCTGCTGCCAAGTGAAAGTAAATATCAGTAAACGGACTATAGATACATCGAATCATAGATCAAGCGGAATAAGAGTTAAAACATAATTTCGTGATAGATCTCTCCAACCGTAGGATGTGGAAACACAGTCTTCTGGAATTCCTCCACCGTGTACCCTCTCTGAATAGCAATACCTACTATCACAATAAGTTCTGATGCAGGATTTCCCAACATGTGACAACCGATAATCTTCCCATCTTCATCCTGAATCAGCTTACAGAGTCCGTTTCCCTGTTCATTCTCCGCAACGAAGCGTCCGGAATAAGCCATCGGTAATTTCGAAATACGGTAAGGAATTCCTGATTTTACCAATTCTTCTTCCGTCTTTCCCACTCCCGCCACTTCAGGGTTGGTATAAACGACTCCCGGAACACAATCGTAATTCATCCGGTCTTCCACTCCTAAAATATGATTGATGGCGACTTCCGCTTCACGGATAGCAGTATGCGCCAATAAAGAGTAGCCTGTAATATCACCACACGCATATACACGAGGATGCGAAGTCAACAGATGTTCGTCTACTTTCACTCCATTCCGATGCAGTTCTATATTCAGCTTGTCCAGTCCCACCTTGGATAGATTTGCCTTACGTCCTACACTAAGCAAGATCTTCTCCGCTTCAATAGCAGACATCTTGCCTTCTTTTTCTATCACAACTCCATGAGGATTTACTTCCACCACTTTCGTATTCAAATAGAAAGTGACTCCCCGTTTGGCATATTCGGCACGAAGCATACCACTGGTTTCCTTATCCATCGCTCCCAGAATCTCCGGCATCATTTCTACCACATGTACTTTCACGCCCATACTGTTGAAGAAAGAAGCAAACTCCATCCCGATCACTCCGCCACCAATAATGACCAGTGTCTTAGGGAGTTCCTTTATCTCCAAGGCCTCCTTGGAAGTCCAATAGCTGATTTCTGACAGCCCCGGTATGGGAGGAATCACTGTATCAGAGCCGGTACATACCAGCAAATATTTCACGGAATAGGTTTCTCCGTCACAAGTGATTTGTATTTTCCCCTCTTTCTCTCCTTCTATCAGAGCTTCCTTTTCTATAATAGTCACTCCGTAAGAACTCACAGTCATCTTCACACCGCCCGTCAACATTTTTACTGTTTTATCTTTACGGCTCATAATCTTGGATAAATCGAACGAAGGAGATTCGGCAGAAACGCCGTATTTGGAAGCACTCTTGATGCTATCCAGTATTTTAGCAGAATATAACAAAGTTTTAGTAGGAATACACCCCTCATTGAGACATACTCCCCCCATTGCCTTTTTCTCAAAAAGAACGGCCTTTAATCCGTTGGCCCCTGCCCGTTCGGCAGCTGTGTACCCGGCCGGACCACCACCAATAATAGCTATATCAAAGTTCATAATCGTATTTTTTAGTAATAATACGATTATAACAAATATGAGAAGAGATAAGTTGTAGGGAAAAGAAATACCCGTTACTTAATTGTCAACTTTTTAAGTTCCTCTAACGAGCCATTGAACACATTCAAATCTACGTCTTCTTTAATGCCGGGGACACTTCCTACATCCGTATGTTGCCAAAAGTGCCATTTTCCCTGATACCGCACAGAGTCCACATAATAATGGGCAATCCAGTAAGGGTATGCATTGAAGATAGAGTCGTCCAGATAACGGGTTTTAAATTTATAAGAGGTATAAAGAATAGGCTTCACTCCATAATGAGATTCCACCCGGTCGAGCCAGCGTTTGATGCCTTGCTGTAATTCCTTTTTTTCCTTCCGCCCGGTCACTTCTACATCAAGTACGGGAGGTAAATCACCGGAAACAAGTTTTACCGTGCGAATAAAGAAGTCCGCCTGTTTCAAAGCATCCGTGCTTGGAATATAAAAATGATAAGCGCCACGGATAAATCCATGATTACGGGCATTGGCAAAATTTGCCTCAAATGTGGTATCGTTATGATCTCCTCCTTCTGTTGCCTTCATAAAGACAAAATGCAAAGGAGTAGCCGTCTCTTTATTCTGCAACAGCTTCTTCCAGTCAATCTTTCCCTGATAGTGAGAAATGTCAATACCATGAATATCATATCCGTCAGGGATGCAGACACCATATTCCTTTAAGCCATGGCAAGGTTTCCATCGATAAGCATAAGGGCGGATAAAGAAATAATAGAAAGCGACGGAGAAACAACCGACAATTATCACTGCCAGAATATTACGAAGCCAGGTAGGCATCACAGTTCGATGCTTCACCTGTTCCTTTTTTGAGGTACGGGAAGTCTTGGAAGAAGAAGTCGTTCCCTTTCTTTTGGTAGTGGAAACAGTTCTTTTCTTCTGTACGGCAGACATCGGGTTGTTGCGTTGCGGCATTTACTTTAAACGATCAATGTTTTTAGAGATAGGCACGGATTACACGGAATACAGGGTTATAAGAAATAACTAAAAACCGTATTAATCCGCGTAATCCGTGCCTGAAAGAACCCTTCATTGCAGCTGTTGTATTAACAACTACTTTGAAGTGTATTTATTTAGCTTGTTCCAGTTGCAAAGTCTTAGTTGCCTGGTCGCAAACTTCTGTAGGACCGAAGTATTGGATCGGACCCGGATATACATAATCCGTTTCGATAGCCCAACGTTCGCGTTGTGAAGCAAATGCTTTGAAAGGAGCACCATCCAGTTTTACCAATGCTTTCTGGATAACCGGCTTCATTTCACCGTGACGACGTTCCATATTCATCATCATAGTAATAGGCACACCACCAGCAATCCATTCAGCAGCAGGAGCTGTTGTGTTACGTACAGAAGACATATAACCAGTCTTACCGTTAGCAATCAACATAGAAGCTGTGTAACCCAAAGAGTAGCAATAGTCAGCGTCAAAGTTTGACGGAGCAGCACAACGTCCTTCATAACCGAAGAAGTGGTGTTGAGCAGCAAATTTACCAACATACTTGCCTTCTTCTTTCCATGCAGCCAACTTAGTAGCTACCATTTCAGACAACAGTTTTTCAGTTTCGATCAATGAAACCTGAACGTTTCCGTGCGGGTCACGATCCAAAGTCAACTGACGGGCAACACCTTCCGGCAGACTAGCATAAATAGCAGAGTTTTCCGGAGAAAGTTTGCGGATGATATAATCACGTTGGTGAGATTTCTTAATCTGACCGAATTCTTCAGCATTAGCAGCCAGGAAGTCATTCAATTCAGCAATCAGACGTTTCATGGCAGGAATGAACTCTACCAATCCTTCCGGAATCAAAACTGTACCGAAGTTGTGTCCTTGTGCTGCACGGTCTGCTACCACTTTAGCGATAGATGTTACTACATCGTCCAAAGACATATCTTTTGCTTCCACTTCTTCTGAAATGATACATACGTTAGGCTGTACTTGCAAAGCACATTCCAGTGCGATGTGAGAAGCCGAACGACCCATCAATTTGATGAAGTGCCAGTATTTACGTGCAGAGTTACAGTCACGTTGGATGTTACCGATTACTTCAGCATAAGTCTTACAAGCTGTATCGAAACCGAAAGAAGTTTCAATCATATCGTTCTTCAAGTCACCGTCGATTGTTTTCGGGCAACCGATTACCTGTACACCATACTTCTTAGCAGCATAGTATTCAGCCAATACACAAGCATTTGTATTAGAGTCGTCACCACCAATAATAACCAGTGCCTTGATGCCCAGTTGTTTGATGATTTCAAGTCCTTTTTCAAACTGGCTTTCAGCTTCCAGCTTCGTACGTCCGGAACCGATGATATCGAAACCACCTGTGTTACGGTATTCGTCGATGATATCAGCAGTCAGTTCCATATAGTTGTGATCTACCAGACCACCAGGACCCAGAATAAAACCATATAATTTGTTTTCCGGGTTCAATTTCTTGATACCATCGAACAAACCGGAGATTACATTGTGTCCGCCCGGAGCCTGACCACCGGAAAGAATTACACCTACGTTCATAGCGGGAAGAGCAACAGCTTCACCAGCTTCGAATGTAATCAACGGCATTCCATACGTATTCGGGAATAATGCTTTGATAGCTTCCTGATCGGCTACAGATTGAGTAGCAGCACCTGCTACAGCCTTAACAGCTCCTGATGCCAATGCTTTCGGAAGTTTGGGCTGGTAAGCAGCCCTTGCGATTTGCAATGCACTTTTAGTCATTTTCTTTAATTTTTTATTTAAAGGTGTTAGTAAGTTTCTTGTCAAACTTGAAAAGCGTTGCAAATTTCGCATTTTTTTCCGAATTATAAAAATTCTTCTTCTGTTGTTTTTAAGACAAAAGAAAGAAGAAAGAAAAATTAAGGCTATCTCCCGACGTAGGAGATAGCCTTTACGTTTTCTTCAGCGAGCTAATTTATAATATAATTCTAGGGATTCTGCTCCCAGCCTCCGCCAAGAGCCTTATAAAGTTGAACCACCGCAATCAACTCGTCACGAATGGCATTACTCAATCCGATTTGGGCATCAAAGTATCCACGTTGGGCATCCAACACATCCAGATAGTTGATGACTCCATTGATGTACTGCAATTGTGCCAGGTCCATGTAGCTCTTGGCTGAACGTTCCAGATTGGCACGAAGTTCGTACACTTCCTTGATCTTGTTGAAGTTGACAATCGCATTACGTGTTTCCTTGAAAGCTTCCAGTACGGATTTCTCATAACTATGTACTTCAGCCTCATAAGCAGCCTTTTTCGCTTTCAATGCCGCACGGTTCTTTCCCCAACCAAAGATAGGAGTTAATAAAGCTCCTTCCATCACTGCATAGGGAGATTTTAGAAGTTCCGACAAAGAAGTACTTTCACTACCGAAACCGCCTGTCAGGGCAAGACGTGGGAACATATTCGTATAGGCCACTCCTACTTTTGCATTGGCAGCAATCAATTTCTGCTCTGCCTGACGAATGTCGGGACGGCGTTCCAACAAAGTAGACGGCAACCCTACAGGAAGTGTTTCCGGAGAGTTAAACTCCTGAAGCAAACGGGAACGGGCTATCTTATTAGGATATTCACCCGCAAGATAAGCAATATCGTTTTCTTTCAGAGAGATTTTACGTTCCAGGTCAGGAACCAGAGTGGCCGTACGTGCCAACTCCACTTGTGCCTGTCGATAGGAAGTCTCGGAAGTCAATCCACCGGCAAACCGGATACGCGCCAGGCGCACCCCTTCTTCACGGGCTTTCAATGTCTGTTTGACAATATCAAGCTCTGTATCCAAAGCTACCAGTTCATAGTAAGCCTGTGCCACTTCAGCCACAATCGTCATCTGCAATGCACGTTGTGCTTCAATAGATTGCAGATACTCGGCAATGCTGGCCGAACGCGCCCAACGCAGATTTCCCCAAAGATCGACTTCCCACGAAACGAGGAATTGTGCTTCAAAGGTATCCGATCTCTTGAAAGCATCTCCTCCATGATTCTCGAGTTCGCGTTCCCCTGTCACTTTTCCTTTAATATCCGGAAGCAATGCAGCCGTAGAAATTCGTTTCTGTGCAGCCATTTCTTTCACACGGGCAGCAGCAATCAGCATATCTTTATTATGATCCAGTGCACGCTCTATCAGACTTCTCAATGTAGCATCCGTATAAATATCCCTCCAGTCCTGGTCACCGAAGCTGACCGAATCCTGTGATCTTTCCAAACTGTCGGGTAAATGAAGATCAGGACGGACATAGCTTTTCCCTACCTTGCAGGAAGTCAGTACTCCGGCAAGTAACAGGATAGCAATATATAGTTTCTTTCGTTTCATTATTTCTTATGTTTTAAGATTTTCGACTTTGTTTTATACACCATCACAAAGAAGAACGGCACAAGAATGATACCAAATACGATGGCAAATATCATTCCGAAAAATACACCTGTACCGATTGCCTGCCGGCTTGCCGAACCCGGACCACTTGCCAGTACCATCGGAAGCATACCGAGCACAAAGGCAAGAGAGGTCATCAGAATCGGACGGAAACGCAATTTGGCTGCGTATATGGCCGATTGCACCAAGTCTTCACCTTTATCTACCTGCACCTTTGCGAACTCTACAATCAAAATTGCATTCTTAGCGGCAAGTCCGACCAACATAACCAAGCCAATCTGGAAATAGACATCGTTTTCCAATCCGCAAACCCAGACTCCTAAATAAGCTCCCAAAGCAGCCACAGGTAAAGAAAGCAACACAGCAATAGGCACTGTCCAACTTTCGTATTGTGCAGCAAGGAAGAGGAAAACGAACAAGAACACCAGTGCCATCACCATACCCGTCTGACCTCCCGCCTGCTTCTCCTGATAGGAAAGGCCGCTCCATTCCAGTCCGATATTATCGGGAAGATGATCGCGGGCAATCTGTTCCATGATCTCCATCGCCTGTCCGGAACTATATCCTTGCGCAGCTGCTCCACGAATAACGGCCGTAGTAAACATATTGAAACGTTTGATACTTCCCGGTCCTGTGGTATATGATGCATTTCCCAGAGAAGTCAATGGTACCATCGCTCCATTGGAGGCTTTCACAAAAAACAAATTAATATTGTCTTTGTGTTCGCGATAAGGAGCTTCTGCCTGAATATAAACCTTATATATACGGTTGAACATATTAAAGTCGTTCACATACACCGAACCGGTATAAGCCTTCATGGTAGAAAACACATCAGCCAAAGGTACACCCAGCATCTTCACTTTGTCTCGATCCACATCAAAATAGAGTTGTGGGATTTCCGACTGCAAAGAAGATGACAAGCCCGCCAACTCTTTGCGTTTGGATGCGTAGTACATTAATGTATCTGTCGCGTCTACCAAATTATCAAAAGTGGCTTCTCCACGAGCTTCCAGCTGCATCTCAAAACCTCCCGAACTACCGAGCCCCGGAATAACCGGAGGAGTGGACAGATAGACTTTACATTCCGGATATTCCTCAAGATGTTTCTCTACCGTATGCATGATCTTTTCAATAGTGGTACTCTTCCGTTCCTCCCAAGGTTTCAGGATCACCGTCAGTTCTGCACGTCCCTGGTTACTTCCGACACGCGGACTACTTCCCGTTACATTCTGTATATACTCAATGTACGGGTTCTTTTCCAGATAAGCAATGGCACGCTCTGTCACGATACGGGTACGTTCCAGAGTAGCTCCTTCCGGCAGTTCCAATTCAATCTTGAAATATCCCTGATCTTCCACAGGTAAGAAACTGGTCGGAATAATGCGATGAATCAACATGATAGCAATCAACACCATACCAAAAGCACTCAAAACTCGACGAGGATGCTTAATTGTACGAGTTACGGCAGCTACATACTTATTACTACCGATACCCAGCCATTCATTAATCTTCCGGAAAACGATATTCTTTTTCTTCCCGCTATCCGGTTTCAGAATCAGCGAACACATCACCGGACTCAATGTCAGAGCCACGACCGTAGAAATAAGCACGGATACTACAATTGTCACCGTAAACTGGCGATACAACTGTCCTGTAATCCCACTTAAAAAGCTAACCGGGACGAACACAGCCGCCAATACCAGCGAAGTGGCAATCAAAGCACTGGCAAGTCCGTTCATCGCTTTTTTCGTAGCTTCATAAGGACTTAGGTGCTCCGTTTCCATGATATGTTCCACACCTTCCACCACCACAATCGCATCATCCACCACAATACCGATCGCAAGGATCAATCCGAGCAATGTCAGGATATTCAATGAGAAACCGAAAATCAACATGAATCCGAAAGTACCGATCAATGAAATAGGCACCGCCACTACCGGAATCAACGTTGCACGCCAGCTCTGCAAGGATAAATAAACTACCAGAACCACCAATACCAACGCTTCAAACAACGTCTTATATACTTCATGGATAGATTCGGAAATATAAGTCGTCATATCGAACGGAATCTCATAGCTCAATCCCTCCGGAAAGTTCTTACTAATCTCATCCATTGCCTCTTTTACTCTCTCGGCCACTTCCATCGCATTAGCACCCGGTAACATATAAATACCAAGCACGGCAGCATTTTCACCGTTGATACCACTCTCTGTATTATACGAAGAAGCTTCCAGCGATACACGTGCCACATCTTTCAATCGAATGATAGAACCATTCGCATTGGCACGTACTACGATATCTTCAAATTGTCCTACAGTGGAAAGACGTCCCTGTGTCGTGATAGGAATCGTGATATCCAATCCTTGTACAGGCTGTTGTCCCAGCACACCCGCTGCTGATTCACGATTCTGATCTTTCAATGCATTCTGCAAATCCTGTACGGTCAGTCCGAAGTTTGCCAGCTTATCCGGCTGCGCCCATATCTGCATGGCATAATAACGGCTACCGATATTGGATACACGTCCCACTCCGGGAATACGGCGAATCACATCGAGCACATTGATGGTAGCAAAGTTACTCAAGTAAATCTCATCGAACTTTGGGTCGGTAGAAGTCAAACAAAGCGTCATCAACTGACTGGGAGCCTGTTTTTCTACCGAAATACCATTCTGAATCACTTCCGCCGGCAAACGGGATTCTGCCAGTTTCACACGATTCTGAATCTCAACAGCTGCCAAATCCGGATCAGCAGATACATCAAAAGTAACTGTTGCCGAAAAACCTCCGGAGTTAGAACTATTTGATTCCATATAAAGCATCCCCGGAGTACCATTGATTTCCTGCTCAATCGGAGTAGCTACTGCCTGTGATACAGTAAGTGCACTCGCACCCGGATAAGAAGCACTAATCTTCACCACCGGAGGAGTAATCTGCGGGTATTGATCCACCGGAAGCATCGTCAGACCAATAATGCCGACAATCACAATCACGATGGAGATTACAGCCGAAAAGACCGGCCTATCTATAAAAAAAGTAACTTTCATCGTTTATTCTCCTTTCGCGTTATCCTTCGTTCCGGTAACATTTTCTTTCGCCCCGGCCACTTCATTTTTTGTCGCAGTTATACTATCCTGGGCTTCTGCATCCGGTTGGCTCACCCGTACTTTCATACCCGGAGTCAACTTATGGAACCCTTCTACAACTACCATTTCTCCTTCTGCCAATCCTCTTTCTACCACCACATTATTCCCGACTTCCGGTCCTAATTCGATAAAACGTTTCTCTACTGCATTATCTCTGCGCATGGTATAAATATATGCTCCACCCTTTTCGATGGTAACGGCTTTCATTGGAACAACGAGCGCTCCTTCACGAACATCCAGCAACAATTTCACCTTTGTAAACTGTCCCGGCAACAATACTTGTTTCGGATTAGGCATTTCTGCACGTACAGAGAAAGTACCGGTTTGAGGATCCACCTGGGGTTCGGCAAAATCCACGTATCCTTTGAATGGATAGACTGTGTTATCTGCCAATGTTATGGTAATATTGGGCTGCCAGGAACGGGTAGAATCCTGCTGTCCCAAATTAATATTTCTTTCTTTACTCTTCAGATAATCGAGTGCCGTCATACTAAAATCAACCAACACCGTATCACTCTTCACAATAGTAGCAAGCAATGATTTTCCCCCGGGTCCCACTAACGTACCCAAATCCACATTTCTTTCACTAATGTGTCCCGACAAAGGCGAACGGACAATGGTGTAGCCCAGCTCCAATTCAGCCTGTGCCAAATCCGCCTCACTCATGGCTACCGTTGCCTCAGCACTTTCATAAGCAGCTTCCGCATTATCCAAATCCAACTGGCTTGCAGCATTCTGCTCAAACAACGGACGGATACGTTTTAAATCACGCTCCGCCTTCAAAGCCTGCGCTTCGTCTTTTTTCAACTGCGCTCTGGCCTTATCAGCTTTGGCACGATACTGGTCCTGATTAATGACAAACAAAACCTGATTCTTATTGACATATGTACCTTCGGCAAAAAGCATATTTTCCAGATAGCCTTCCACCCGGGCACGAACTTCGACGAACTGTTGGGCACGAATACGCCCTACATACTCCCCGTATATCTCTACATCATCTTTCACTACCGGTTCTACAATGACTGTCGGCATTTCCGGCGCAGCCTTCTGAGGTCGGGTCAGTATCCAATACACACCCAACACAAGTACCACACATATAATAGCAGCAATGGTTCTCTTTCTCCTCAGTTTCAACTCATGTTTCGAAAAGAATAATCTCATATCGAATCTTATTATTTAATTTAACTTATGTTTGTTCTATACTCTTTCTTGCAATTAGTATGCCAAAATTCATTACACCTATTATTTACTGGTATTCAGTCTATTATATTTTGTCTTAAGAAATGTAGAAATGTAGAATCCACCAGATAAAATGTAGAAATTATCCACATTTCCGACTTTTGGAACATTTTTTTTAATTCCCATTTCAACAACTAAACAAATTATGCTCTACATTTGTATTATATTAAACATCAACACTAGACCATGTCCTAATGAAAAAACAAATCTTTTCAACATTAGTTTTATCAATTGGCATCTTATTGCCTTTTTCTTTGCATTCTCAGGAACAAAGAAAAAAGGTAGGTGTCGTTCTAAGCGGCGGCGGTGCTAAAGGAATGGCACACATCAAAGCACTGCAAGTGATCGAAGAAGCCGGAATTCCTATTGATTATATAGCCGGCACCAGCATGGGAGCTATCGTAGGCGGTCTTTATGCCATCGGTTATACTCCGGAACAATTGGATAGCATGGTACGAAAACAAGATTGGACATTCCTATTGAGTGACCGTATCAAAAGAAGTGCCATGTCATTAACAGATCGTGAGCGATCTGAAAAATATACAGTCTCTATTCCTTTCACCAAAACTCCCAAAGATGCCGCTACCGGAGGAATCATGAAAGGACAGAATCTGGCTAATCTATTTTCAGACCTTACCGTAGGGTATCATGACTCTATCGACTTTAATAAACTTCCCATTCCTTTTGCCTGTGTAGCAGCCAATGTTGTTAATGGAGAACAAATTGTATTCCATGACGGAATACTCTCTACTGCCATGCGTGCCAGTATGGCTATCCCCGGTGTATTTACTCCGGTACGGCAAGACAGTATGGTATTAGTGGACGGTGGTATTGTAAACAACTATCCGGCGGATGTAGTGAAAGCAATGGGAGCCGATATTATTATCGGGGTAGACGTACAGAATGCTCTTAAGAAAGCCGACAAGCTCAATAGTGTACCCGACATTCTGGGGCAGATTGTAGATATCACCTGTCAGTCTAACCATGAAAAAGATGTAGACCTCACAGATACCTATATTCGTGTCAATGTAGATGGATATTCATCCGCCAGTTTTACTCCAGCCGCCATTGATACCCTGATGCGTAGAGGCGAAGAAGCAGCAAAAGCCCAATGGGGTTCATTGCTTGCTGTGAAAAAGAAAATAGGAATAGCCGAAGATTATACCCCGAAACAACATGGTCCTTATTCTTCTCTTTCTAATGCGCGTACGGTTTATGTGACGGACATCTCATTTTCCGGTGTAGAGGTGGATGATAAAAAATGGTTGATGAAGAAATGTAATCTGAAAGAAAACAGCGATATTTCCACTCAACAAATAGAACAGGCCCTGTATCAGTTACGTGGCAGTCAGTCCTACTCCAGTGCCAGTTATACGTTGAAAGAGACACCTGAAGGTTATCACCTCAACTTCCTGTTACAGGAAAAATATGAAAGAAGAATCAACCTGGGCATCCGTTTCGATTCGGAAGAGATCGCATCTTTGTTGGTCAATGCAACAGCAGACCTCAAAACTCGTATTCCTTCCCGCCTGGCTCTTACCGGTCGGTTGGGTAAACGATATGCTGCCCGCATAGACTATACGCTGGAACCAATGCAACAGCGTAATTTCAACTTCTCGTATATGTTCCAATACAATGATATCAATATTTATGAGGAAGGCGACCGTGCCTATAATACAACTTACAAATATCATCTGGCCGAATTCGGCTTCTCTGATGTATGGTACAAGAATTTCCGTTTCGGACTCGGTCTTCGTTTTGAATATTACAAATACAAGGATTTCCTGTTCAAGAAACCTGAAATTTCCGACCTGAAAGTAGAATCCGAACACTTTCTAAGTTATTTTGCCCAAGTGCAATATAATACCTATGATAAAGGACGTTTCCCTTCTAAAGGAAGTGACTTCAGAGCCGCCTATTCACTCTATACGGATAATATGGCACAATACAACGAACACGCTCCATTTTCAGCACTGAATGCTTCGTGGGCAAGCGTCATTCCTGTAACCCGCCGTTTCTCTATCATTCCTTCCATTTACGGACGTATCCTGATCGGAAGGGATTTTCCTTATCCGCTACAAAATGCCATTGGTGGTGAAGTCCCCGGTTTCTATATTCCTCAACAATTACCTTTTGCCGGGGTTACCAATCTGGAATTAATGGACAACACCGTTATGATCGCCTCTATTAAATTCAGGCAACGTATGGGAGCCATTCATTATCTCACGTTGACAGGCAACTACGGACTAACGGATAGTAATTTCTTCGATATATTGAAAGGCAAACAATTATTCGGTATCAGTGCCGGCTATGGAATGGATAGTATCTTCGGACCGTTGGAAATATCATTAGGATATTCCAATCAGACGGATAAAGGAAGCTGCTTTGTGAATTTAGGATATTACTTCTAATTACCCAGACAATATCGGTCAAGCAAAAAAGAGAAGTAAAAGAAAAACCGTCACTCACGTGAAAGTTATTCTTTTACTTCTCTATAACTTAATGAACAAACTTAATAATTAACCTTATGACTTAAATGTCTTCAGTGTACATCATAGACATACAATTATCTTATTATTCCCTTTAGATTTTAAAGGGTGTCATTTTCAGATATACCCGATAATCTTTAATCATGCCTGTCTTACCGGCTTCTGCTCTCGGCAAATATGAAAATCCGGTTACTACCTTATCTTCACCGAGATTAATCACAATCTGATGCGGGAATTTATGTTTGGCAGCCGAAGAATAGCTTGTGTGCCAAAAGGTAGATTCCTGCAAGTCGAACACATTCGTTGCAATATTATTCGCTTCTTCCGTTTCCTCACTATCTGCATAAACAACTTTCCAATGTTGGCGTGACAAGGGCTTGCCATCAGCTCCCAGTAACTCCAATTCCGCAATGGCTGCAAAATCTTTCCCATCATGTGCATTCAATGCTTCCAGACAGAAGAAACGTGTTTCCACCTCTTTTCCAAACTTCACATGTTGCCAACCATTACCCGCCTTGAAAGCACCTTTATAAACGGGCGTTTCTCCGCTCAAGTCCAAGTTCTCACCTACTTTACGATGTGCATAGGCAGCACCATGAACGCGTAAATTATCGAGAATAGGTTGTTGCAAGCCTGCCGTTTCCGGTTGTACAGGTCCAGCCATATCCAATATAATCACTTCGTTCTCACCTTTCTTCAACCAACATCCCGGCACATATAAGGTTTGTTGTGGTCCTATTTCCCAGTAACGTCCAATAGCATAACCATTCACCCAGACCATCCCTTTACTCCAGTTAGTCATATCCAGGAAAGTATCACCGGTTTTATCCAGTGTAAATGTTCCACGATAATATGCAGGGTCTTTTTTCGGATTATCTTGTTTCACAAATTTCTTATTCTTTGCAAAAGCATAATCAACCGGGATATTATAAACTTTCCAATTCTTCAATGAAGTAGCAGCACCGTCCGATTGAATTTCCACCTTTTCAGTAATACCTTTCCAATCATAAATACCTTTACCGAAATTCATACGGCCCATCGCTTCTACCAGAATATCCAATTGGGCTCCTTCTTTCACAGGTGGAAGAATAACAGTCCCTTCCCCTTTCAAACGACTTAACGTCGCCAATTTCTTGCCATCAAGGAAAACCTGTGCCCAGTCATGAGCCTCTGTAATTGTCAGAACTTGCTCTTCGTTAGATGCCGGAAGTGTAGTTCGATATAGAATACTTCCCCAACCCTGATCAAACGCTTCCATTGACTGAATATTTTCACTGATTTTTGGCTCCGGCAGATTATCAAACAGTATCGCCACTTCATCTAACTTAAATGAAGGAACAGTAATCGTTGGAATAGAATCCGGGATTTCCGGCAACGATTCGCCTTCAGGTAAATAGTTACTTAACAATTTACGTACTTCAAAATATTTGGGAGTGACTTTTCCTGATTCATTGATAGGTGCATCATAATCATAAGACGTACATGTCGGAGAGAAGTTCGGGAAGTTTGCTCCTCCCCAATGTCCGAAACTAGTACCTCCATGAGTCATATATAAACTAAATGAAATATTACGATCGAGCATATCTTTCATTCCTTTTACCAAATCCTCCGCACTGCGTGTTTCATGCTTCGCTCCCCAATGATCGAACCATCCGGACCAGAACTCACTACACATCAATGGAGTATCAGGACGAAGCTCTTTCAAACGTTCAAACTGCTGATCTATATTGGCTCCCGTACCAAAATTGACAGTCCAAAGAAGATCATCCAAAGCATTGTTCTCAAAATTAGAATTCCAGTCACACTGGAATAAAGGTACCCCTGTGAATCCCGCTTGCTTCACAAGATCACGGATAGCAGAAATATAAGGCTTGTCAATACCAAATGAGCCATATTCATTTTCTACTTGTACCATAATTATATTCCCACCTTTGCTAATCTGAAGATCAGCAAGTTGTTTACCAACTTCATTCATAAACAGTTTCACACGTTCCATATAATACGGATCCTGTTCACGGAGCTTAATATCTTTCTTTTTCAGTAACCACCAAGGCAATCCGCCCATCTCCCACTCTGCACACACATAAGGACCAGGACGCACAATGACGTACATACCATTCTCCTGTGCAAGACGACAAAATGCTGCAATATCCTTTTGCCCGGTAAAATCATATTTTCCTTCTTCCGGTTCATGGAAGTTCCAGAAAACATAAAGGCAAATGGTATTCATACCCAACGCCTTAGACATTTTAATACGATGTTCCCAATATTCTTTTGGAATACGAGGATAATGAATCTCTGCCGCTTTTACGACAAACGGCTCTCCATTAAGTAAGAAAGTCTTGTCACCCACCTCAAATGTTCCCTTTGAAGATTGAGTACAGGAAGTGCTGAATACAGTCACTAACAAAATAAGCAAATACAATAAAGGTCTTTTCATTTTCAATCTATTCTATTGTTTTCATGATACATTAATCTCTTTAGAAATTCACCACCGGTTAATGTTTCCATTAAAACCGATAGCGAATTTGAAAACTAATCCCATTTAATTACCCCAAAAAACTAAAACTATTACCTATTGAAAACTAAAAAATAAACACACATATCAATTAATCAAATCTGAATCTGTTACTTTACAAATCAGTATAAAATTCTCGATACTATATTCTATGAAATTACAATTGCAAAGATGGAACATTATTTGAGAACAAAGGTCTTCAAATCAGTCAAAACAGTATAAATATCATTCAATATAACGCAAGAAACTGTTTTTGAACGATAATTCACCATTCAATGATAAAAATCCTGCCAAATACCTTTTACAGTACCGGCAGGATCAGCATTCATAGAGAGGATTAGTTAGTTCTTATTTATTAGACATATTATTTTATCAGCCTAAATCGATTCTACTTAATATAAAAAAAATAACCAAAGAAACAGCGATGAAACAATAGCTTAAAAGATTTCAATGACAATGGTAGCCGGTATATACCAGAACTGGGTAAAGCTTCCTCCTATAAGAATACCACTCCAAACAAAATCCAATAATACAGAATTCATATCGTCTATTTTTTATCATAAGTTATTCTTGTGCAATACAACTTTTATTTTCCCGGCCTTCCTCTTCCTTACCCTCACCTCCTTCGTCTTCATACCTGAAAGACTAACCTCCAAAACAAGTCTTTTTCCTGACACTTGAAGCATGAATCTACCATTCAGGTCAGAATATGTCTTATGATTGGCTCCTCTTTCAATAATTTCTGCACCTATAATCGGATGACCGTATTTGTCCACAACAGTACCTTTTACAGTGACAGCCTTTACCTTTTTTGAAATGACAACTCCTCCTGCCACGACAGTACATCTTCTGACAACCCGATTTCCCATAACCTCCACTTGTGGAAGTATATTAGAGTCGTTTTTCAAACTATCCTCCCCCACTTGTTGCCCATTCAATGATGTAGCCCCCATTGCAGACATTCCAAGCGAAACACCCACTATTTTAATAGCCAGTCCCATCCTCCGACGGAAAAGAAGTTGCTGTTCCAGATAATGCACTTCAGCCTCACACTTTGGACATGTACCTAAACAATCTCCCCGATATTTACATTCGGATGTAATGAGTTCGATATCATTAGCTTCCGCTATCTGTCTCCGAATATCTTTCAATATTCGGCATTTTTGCTTACCTTCTTTCATCACTATATTTATTTAAATAGGTTATTCTCTTGCCATGTATCTATTTTTTCAAAGAATCAATCAATTTGCAAGTGCAAGATAAGAAGAAAAAAGAGATAGGTGTACCCAAAAAGTTTACATTTTTTCATTACTCTCTAAAACGACATATTAAAAATGTACAGTTAAATATCTCGTTTCGGAGATAATATCCCCCTCATCCGTAATTCCTTCTATTTTAATCAAATAAACCGACTCTTTATTTGCCGCATAAAAAGAAAAAACAGACATGGGCTCTAAAGGATTAATTGTTATATTCGGCTTCCAAAAAATGGTCTTACGATAGTCGTCCGAATCTTTCTCCCTCTTTTCTAAAGTATCATACACAGGCGTATAAAACTCCATAGGCTTCTGATACCCTAAAGGATAGATAGTTTTATAGTTGGCAGAGGTCAATGTAAGTTCTCTCCTCTTCTTTATCGGCATCTTTTTTCCCTTATGCGACGCAGCCTCCCTTTGTATAAAATCATAAGTTTTTATATTTAGAATAGGGATTGTCTTCCGTGAAGCAGGAATTTGAAATTCTTTGTATAAAAAATATTTTTTCTTTGTATCTTCTACTTTTAAAAATCCTAATGCCATCTCCCTTTCTACATCTTTCAAAAAGTTTATTTCTCCTATATCGCTTAAAGGAGTATCGTAAATTAAATTCTGTTCGTAGTTGTTAGATTGATATTTTCCATCAACACAGATGATTACTCTTGTTTTATTATAAAAGAAACAAGTAATATCTCCCTGTGACTTACTCACAATTCGTATCCCCATACTACGTATCAAATCTTTCATATTCTTGAAGCCAGAGCTATTCACCATCTTGTTATCCATCTTTTCATAATTAACCGTTCCCCAATAAGGTGCTTTTACTTCCAGAGTAGGAAGTAAAAAATTCCGCATTCCACTCTCCAACGGAAGTATAAATTCCGCATTGGCTTCCACAGTCTCCGACGGCCATTGTTGCGGTACTCCGGCAAGTATAAGCGGAAAGTCTTCTTCATCTACCATTATATATTGCGTGCCTCGACTATTATTCTTGATAGACACTGCTTGTAATTGTACTCCAAACCCATCCTGATACTCTATATCACTTAATCTAAAATAGCCATCTTTCTCTACAATGATGGTCTTGCCATAATCAGACCCCACTCCAATGAAAGAAAATATATATCTTTTTTTCAACTCAAAAGGACTTAACCTTTTCACACGTCCCGAAATAGTGAAGCTGGTTTCGGGAGTCCGTTCTGCTTTTTCAATTTCTCCACGTGCTACGGCCGACAGATCATATCGTCTCCATCCGTGTATCATCATCAATAAATCCAACGCTTGCCGTGCTCTTTCATTATTCTGTAAATAAAAAGATGGATTCTCAATATAACCTTTCAATTCAGAAGTGAGCAACAGATTACTTACTATTGTGGAACATGTATCCGGCACCACCTCATGGAGATCGGTTACCGACACAGACAAAGAAGCTGTACGTCGGACATCCGACAGACCTATTTTCATTGTTACTCATCCTTAGGAGAACAAAAATCCTTATCCATTTGCACAGTCGCTCTCGTCATCTGTCCATGATAACAAAAAGAAAGTCGTTCTCCAAGAATATTCATCTGCCCATCCAATAAAAGGATTTGAATTATTCCCGGCGGAAAGTTCTTTTTTCTTAAAACTAACTCTTCTACGTTCTCCGACCACCATTCTGCAAAAACAACTACCCCCCGCACATGAGCTATAATCAATAACGGTTCTTTCGGGGCACTGAAAGCTGAAACAAGTTTTACCTTCAAGTTCTTTTCATCCGTATCTACTCGCAAGCCATAAATGCCAACTTGTGCCTGAGGCAGAACTTTTTTCCTTGTTAAACCATTTGCTACCGTACATAAGGCATAATAGCTTTCACCAGCTTTGGGACAAAAAGAAACCTTTCCCATCCCTTGATAAAAGACTGAAGCATCAGCAATTTGGTTATCATGGCTGTCAAAGATAGTCACTTTCACATCTACCGCATTTCCACATCTATCCAACGCTTCGAATGCCATACGACATTCCTGTCCGGCAAGCAGATAACCACCTTCCGGATAAAAAGCAACATCGAAATCAACATTTCCTGAAGACACAGGAAAAAACTTCATCATCCGATTTCCATTAATTTCCGTTATATCCACAAGCATTGCTCGGCTCGAAGCTATTTCTTCATCAGAAAACCCTATCGTAACAAAAGAATCGGTTATCATTACCTCTTTCGTTTTCCCATGTTTCAAGCACACACGTCCTTTTGTTAAAGGTAACTTTTCTCCATAAAAATTACGAATATCCAGTCCTACCAGCTCTCTCCTCTTTCCATTTAGTCGACAATTCATACTAGTCTTCGTATTCAGCCAACGCGGAGAAACTACTGAAATTTTGCGTTGAAAAAAAATTCCTCTCCCTCTTCCATCATATAAGAAGTATAAGCCCGCAACGTATATCTTCCATCCGGAAGCTGAAATGGTAAAGGTATATATCCATTAAAAGAATGTTCTCCATTCACACGCAGTTTTACTCTGCTAATTAATGAATCTAACGGATTAATTAATTCTACCAGCACATAACGACTTATTTCCATTCGGGTGTGAAATGTTGCATGCACCAAATATGCCTTTACCCACACAGTATCTCCTGGCACAAACACCCCTCTGTCAATGTGTAAATGAATTTTTTCCTGGGGATAAGCGTGAATCTGGTTCATGGCACGCTGAAAAAGTGTATCAAACGTTATCACATGTTGTGCCCGAACACAAAATATATGGGCACAACAAAGTAATAACATAGAGAATAAACACTTTTTCATCAGCAATATCTATTTATTTCCAATATGCAGCCATACGATAACAATCTAATGCAACACTTATCATTGTAATAGAGTCACGACGTATCTCTTGTTGCTCCACAGATAATTGTTCGTATCCATCATACAGACCTTCTATATAAGCATTTTTTATTCTAATTTTTCGTTGGGTATTCCTGCTCTCCTCTTCCAATTGTTTAGCAACTATACGCAAACTCTTATTCTCCATGATTTTGTTTATATTCAAATGGGCTATACACTCAACTGCATGGTAAGACAAATAACTCATCTTGTCAGATATCAATTTTAAGCTATCTCTTGAGGATCTACTCAACGTTTTTGGGGATACCTTAATCAATCGCAAGCGTAGATTCAAGCACTTTTCACCAAATTCCTCCCATTGTTTCAGAGCTTTTCTTTTCTGTATTTTATTGGGCAAATTAGAAGGAAGTGGTGGTGGACATTGGGAAGTATTTGTGAAAAATCTCCTCTCGCGATAATCTCGATATCTCCAATCACATTCTTTCTGTAGAGCTTGACACTCTGTCCATACAGAGCTAATATCTATTTCTTGCGCTAATATTTCTCCCATACAGAACACATATAATATAAATAGAACAAAACATACAGATATTTTCATATTAAACCTTTTTATAGATTACATAAAAGCCAAACCTATATCCATGCCATTATCCTTTATATCTCTCGCTTCTCCATGTCCTTCCACACATAATTCCCAGTCGTATGAAGCGCCATGTCCTCCATAAATTCTATAATTAGGCCAATCGCCTTTCTTCTCTTTGTATTCTATATATAACAAGGGGAATATTGGTCTCGATCTTAAAAGCTTGCAATCATGAGATTCTAACCCTGCTTTTCTATAAATACTATCCGAACGGTTCTCCATTATAATACATGTATGAAAGACACCTACAAGATATTTTTGTTCATCTCTAATTGGTCCTTCGTTTCGAAAATAATGTTCTTCACAATTAAAAAGGACCTCAAAGTTATGTAAATTTGGAAAACCATCAACTGCAGGTGATTCACAAACCTCACCTAATTCTAATTCATTATTTCTCATATATATAATACATCCATAAAATCTTTTCCAATCATAAAAGCTTCCCCATGTTCGATTTACTTGACTAGACCAAATAGCCTCCATCCCGCTACCCAATATTTTCTTTAGTTTGAATGCATCTGGATAAGGATAAGTCAAATACAACAAATTAGAAGTTATAATCTTCTCTACCCCATCTTCTGTTCTATAAGAAGCTTCTGCCCAAATTTCGTATTCACCACATTTAAATATCCGAGCTTCATGTATAGAAGCCTCATAAACAGAGTCTGCTCCATTAGATTCATATAAATCTGAATTTCGCAATTCATACAAATGCCAATTTTCTCCCACATTTACATCCCTAAATTTCAATTGAATAATACCTACTCTTTGCATTTTTCTTTCATTAGATATGATTTTAAGAGAGATATGGTTCATATCTTCCATACGAACCTCCAAGTTATCATCTTCTCTAGATTCAAATTTCAATTGAAGAGTCTTATCATCATCAACATACATGCTTCGTGTCATTCCGAAATTTTCCGATTCTTTTTCTAAATCTATTTGCAGTTTGGAACAAGCTTCCAATAATAATACAAATAATAAATATATTTCATAAGTTTACAGATTTAAGTATAACATCTAAATGCCATATTTCATTTTCATCATTCTATTATAATAAGGTGAAACAATCATAGTACTCTTTCTTTAATTAATGTTCGCAAGGTATAGAGAAAAATTGAAATAATGAAATAAAACATGTACCCAAAAAGTTTACATTTTTTCTTCATCCCAAGAATCCGAATAATATTGAAAGAAGTTATAATGAAGAATACTGGATATTTTGAGAAGTAAGAGCGTATTTATATCCGGCTTCGAGAAAATTTTATAAACATTGCTTCGCGAGCAACACAGTTGCTCTGCAAACCAGACAATAGACCGCCCTTGACGATATAATTCCTGTTGTATCAATTGTCCTATGTGTACTGCTTCTTGTTCCATTCGTGCTATAAAAGAGAGTTATGGAAAGAGCAAAACTCTTTCACATAACTTCTACCAATAATTAATTCCTTAAACAATCTTTTCTATTTAAACACACATCTATTTATCCTGCGGAATAATCAAGAAGCTGAATCCACAAGCTCCTCCACCACCGTTTTCCAATCGAACCAGAACACGATTCCATCCTTGCCTGAATTCAAAAGGAGCGATATGCTCGTCAATATTATACCAACTGGTACCATAATCACGCCACACATCTTTACCATTGATCCATACCCGTCCACTATCATCCGTACCGATAGCTACCAACATCGTAGTAGCCTCATCAAAATAAAGCTCCGTATAAGCATAATAGGTTGAATTTCCGGTAGTAACAGGTACCGTATTGTGCATGGACTCACTTTGCATAAATTTCCAACGCAATGTTCCATCCAAATGCACCTCTTCTCCAATCACTTTAATCGGGTCGGAATCCGTTTCCATAATTCCCGTCCCCACCTGTCCATCCGTATATACAGCATCAAAATCCACAGAAATTTCAGGTGGATGCACAATCGAAAAATCTTCCCGTCCATAACTATCCCATGGACCAATCATATACCAGGTGTTGATATACAACCACCCTTTGCGTTCTGCATTCTTAGAAAAACGACGTCCGGGTAAAGCTTGTGCTTTCACCATTGCCTGATTCAAACGTGAGCCTGCATAATGATTCATCGGTCGCTTGTTCCCATTCCCCTGGGCTGCTTCACCCATGCCACCATTACCGCTTCCATCTCCATTGCCTCCGCCTTCGCTTCCACCAGGCTGACCATTACCTTCACCGGCACCTCCACCAGGTTTTCCTACCTGCTTCACTACTCCGAAAAGATTTTCCAGACGTGATTGAGCAAGTCCGGCCTGCCGTGTCGCTTGTCCCAACAATCCACGATAGTTATTCAAATCAGCCGTACTTTTTATACTCAAACCGGCACTGGCATTACTGCCATCCGAAGTCCCCCATTCTCCACCCTTTGCCTGCATCCGAATCAATTCGTCAAAACTTGGCATACGGGAAGCACCCGCCTTTAATGAATTATACACTTCAGGAAATGAAAGTCCTCTCGAAAGAGCTTGTTTGGCAGCATTAGTCGCCAAATGATTCTGTTGTATTTCAGCTTCATATTCACGCAAAAGAGCATACATATCCTCTACAGATGCATTCGCCGGAGGATTACCAGTTTGCGGTATATTTCTTGCTTTTGATGTATCATTAGCATCGGCAGGAGCTGAACGCGGCAACTGGCGTGTTTCCACCTTAGTCAACAACTCATCTTTCCGTTCCCTCATCTTCTTGGCCATTTCCTGAAACTTACGAAGCTGATCCTCCAAATTCTTTTTAACCAACACTTCCGACTGTTTAACCAGTTGCTCGGAATAGTTGGCAGGAAGCACCCTTTGCGACTGCTCCTTCTTTATTTTTTCACTGACGCTTTTCGGAGACTTTTGTTTTTTCGCCTGCAAATCAATAGCTCCCTGATCCGGCGACGGCATCATCCATATAAACAAAGCTCCTCCCACGAAACAGGCCAGTGCAATAATCCATGACAGGATAACCGTCAGACGGCTACTCCCTGTTGTAGTTTTCGTCATAAGTCCGTATTCCTATATTCGTTAAATTATAAAACTGACAAGCATCCATCACTTCCACAAAACGGCCGAACGGAGTATGCTTATCCATATCGATGCGGATACGCCGGCCCGGATCAGAGATACAAGTCTCCCGCAATTGTTCCATCATAAAATTGGTTGAACAAGGTTGTCCGTCCCAATAAAAGTTACCTTCAGCATCCAGTCCCACAATAGCCTGTTTGTCATCCGGTTTCAATTTAACCGCAGACTCCGAAGTAGGTAAATCCACCGGAATATCCCTGTTTTTCACCTTTGTCATTGTCGATACAAGGAAAAAGATCAATAGCAGAAACACACAGTCGATCAAAGGCGACATAGACACTTCCGGTTCATCTTCATTATTAAACAACGATAGTCTCATAGGCCTAAATATGGTTTACTTCCCAAGCGGACACGTGTACGCGTGAACCCTTGTATTTGACATTGATCGAATATCTCTATCACCGTACTCACCGGAACAGTCCGGTAAGCTGCCACATCAATCGCAATTTCCGTCCCCTCACTATTACGAAGTTCAGTCAGAAAAGCATGTAAGTCCGAAATCGGTATATAGTGGCTCTCTCCCGAATAAGCATCGTGCCCCACTACCTGATACACATTCTTATCCTCATCTACCGCAATGATAACAGCCTCTTCTCCCGCACGTGTAGTAGAAAGGCTGGACGTCATCGAAGGAAGCGACAATGGGATTTGCATTTCCCATTTCTTCATCATGGTAGTCACGAGGAAGAAGATCAATAGCAAAAAGACACAGTCTATCAAAGGAGACATCTGCACCTCTACCTTATCTTCATCATCATAATTTAATCTCATGGCTGTACTTCTTTTATTTAGATACGTCTGTCCCTTTTGAGTTATCTTCCTCCAGATAAAGAGTAGTTATTACATTTTCTACTTCCACCTCTACCAAAGAAGCCATTCTCATAATACGGTTTTTAATGATAAAATACAAAGCAATGGCAGGAGCGGCGATGATCAAGCCGGCGGCAGTTGTAATCAGAGCTTTTGAGATTGAATCGGACAAAATGGAAGCTCCGCCTTCATCTCCATATAATGCTACCAACCCGAATGCTTCAATCATACCGACAACCGTACCCAAAAGACCGATCAGCGGAGCAAGTGAAGCAATGACCGAAAGTGGATAGATACGTGCGAGATGAGTACGAATATCACGAGCAGCCATGTCTCCGGCTGTCTGACTGACAGCTTCTCTTCCAGCCTTTATATGTTCAAGAATGAAACGTAAAGAATTAGCCAATGTAGAAGGATATTTGTCACATGCTGCCAAAGCCCCTTTCAGGTCACCCTTAGCCAGACATTCATTCACACTCTCACGAAGGGGTTTCGGAGCCAGGCGACCTTCACGAGAAGTTATCAATCGTTGTATCGCAATGACCAAAGCGATTAGTCCCAGCAAATACAGTGGATACATCATTGAACCACCCGCCTTGATTTGTGCAGCCCAGTCTATCTGTACTCCTTCCGGCTGTTCATTTTTGTCTGTAGCCGCTTCTTCATATACCAACTGTTCTTCATCCTCATTTACGGGAACCGGAGTTGCTATTTCACTAGGCAGAACCTTGGGAGCATTTTTTATATCCTCTTGTGATTTAGCCAAAAATATTTCATCAAAACCAGCATCACGTCTTTCAGGGCAGATAAAAGAAATTCCTGTCAATGTGATATTACCGAAATCTTTCCAAAGGTCACGTGTCATTACCATCCAATGTCCTGGAACTTCCCCCACACTAAGTCCTTTCAAAGGATTAATCACATCCTTTGACTTTCCTGCTATATATGTAAAGTCATATTTTTGCCCCTTCTGATTAACAGATTTATCTGATACATGAAACTGCATACCTATTTGGTCACCTCCCCACTTAATCCAGGCAAAAGTGATATAACGATACTCGCCCGGACCCGGATTCTCCCGGATAGGAATGGATAATCCCGTCAGTTTGGCCGGACTCTTCGAGTCATCCAAATATATATAGTTTTCTGACTTCTTAGAGTATCCTCCGTCGCGTACATATCTATTATCCGGTTTTTCCCACTGTGCACCATCCGGTATTTTGGTACTAAACAGTTCATACAATCCTTTGCTGGGCTTTCCATTTGTTTGTGCTGAAAGCGGATAAGCAAATAGCATCATTACTCCCCAAATGAGTACGTTCAAAACACTCTTTCTAAAGCTAATTTTCATTCTTATGCAATTCATGTCTATTCTATTTTATTTATAATTTTAAAAATCACAACTATCACCAATCATCGAAATAATTCACTGGGACAAAGTTCTTAAAAATAGAAGAAAAACAGGTACTCTAATCAATCAAAAAACTCCAAATCCTAGCAACAACAATGAATAAAGCCTCAATAATCATTCAAAGAGGTTCAAAAATGATTCATTCAATCAATAATATATTCCCCTATCCTCATATTTCTTAATAAAACAACAACTCCCAAACAGACGGCTTGGTATTTCCTTCGGATACCGCAAAAGCAAGCCGCACAAACTTACATTCACCAGCTACAGGAATACTGACAGGAGAACCGGAAATACCATCTTTCGTACAATCAGTTACCGTATTCCAGTCTTTACCATCCACAGAAGTCTCTACTTTCATATAATATTTCTCCCATGGATATTCAAAACGCACTTCAACCGTATCAATAGCTACAACATCGCCAAACGAAACTGTCAATGCAGGATTTTCATCTCCATCAGCTGATTCCCAACGGGTACTATAATTATGGTCTACAGTATTCTCCGCGCCGGCATAATCGGCCAATACAGAATTGCTTATCACTGATTCGGGCTGAATATACTCTCTCTTTTCTTTAACCAAATCCGGAAATGCCTGTGTATGATAAGGAATAATATTCTTAATCTCATTCTTATCATCATCAAAAGTCAGCTTGCTGATACAGGTTTGCCGATACGCCGTACCTTTCACAAAAGGCAATCGATGGCGGTGATACAACATATAATCTTCACCTCCATAAGAGAATAAAGTATGGTGTCCCGGACCATATACCCGTAAGCTGTCATTCACTTTCAATATCGGGCTATTACCTGCTTCCGCAAAAGGACCGAACGGATTATCACCGACCGCATAACGCACTTCATACGTCTCATCAATAGTTTTCCCTTCAGAATAAGTCAAATAATACTTTCCATTATGTTTCACCATCAATGGAGCCTCAAAATATCGGGTCGGAGTGACTTCAACAGGTTTTGTATGGAAAGAACTCATATCATCATTCAGTTCCGCAGCGAAACAATGTCCGTTTGTCCAGTTCCATCCCGATCCCCAATAAAGATAAGATTTGCCGTCATCATCAACGAACGCTTCCGCGTCAATCACATGATAATACCTGGTCGTGTCGCCCGGAATCATAGGCTGGTTGCCCAATGCATTCTCCCATGGTCCCAGCGGATGTTTTGCTTTCCCACACCACACTTCAGACCCGACAGAGACATACATATAAAAAGTGTCCCCTTTTTGAACGACTGAAGGTGCCCATACCTTGTTTGTCTCCGACAAAGGAGTGGTACATGCAGCCTTAGTAGGCCAGTTCAATGTACGGAACGTCCAATTCTGAAAATCATCGGACACCCAACAGGAAAGAAAGTCCGTTCCCCACGGGTCGGCTGTCACATACATATAAAACTTTCCATCATATTGCACTAATGACGGATCAGCGAAATATCCCGGCAAAATAGGATTTTGCAGTTCTATCATTCGCACTTCTTTCTGTATTACTTTCGGCGAACAGCCAGTCAAACCTATCAGACCAGCCAACAAAAGGTGTGTCAATTTCATACTTCAAACGTTTTAATGCTACTATTTATACTTCTTCTTTGAAAACAACAAAGATAAACTTTTCTTTTGTGTCTGAAGTTCAAAAATAGACCATTCTAGGTATGAATTTAGGTCAGATACTCATTTACAGAAGCTCTACAAGATTATTCCAATCATTATCAGAATTGATCAATATACTCGTCAAACACTTCAAAAGAGTGTTTGACATTCATTTCCAACTGTTTCTTCAGCCGACCTTTATTTTTAATTACAGATTCTTCTTTTATCCCTAACAAGATAGCCACATCATTAGTAGAGAATTTCAATCTGACCAGACAGCATAAACGCAAATCTTTCCATTTAAAAAAAGAAAATCTCTCCGAGAAACGCGTACAGAAATTATTAGATACAATATCTGTAAAATGGAACAAGTTTTCCCACTCCTCCATAGAAGAAAGATTCACAACAGTAGGATTTCTTAATAATGATACATAGAAATAAAAAGCCTCGGCATCCTTTAAAGAAACAGAATTGTTAACTACACGAAACTGCTTATTAAAAATCGTCCTAAAACGATTCACCTCCATCTCCAACTCATTTATTGTTTTCATTTCTTCCGAAAGTTCTTTTTCCAATCGAGAGGTCACAGCAGCTAACTTACATTCACTCTGAACATACAATCTCTTATACTTCCAATAAAGAATACAAAAAAAGAACAGAGCTATTCCTATACCGATCTCCAATATATGATCCGAAAAAACTCTGCTCCAACAACTAAAAAAAGTTTGTGTGATAATGACCATGGGCATAAATATTTTATAAAATCAAGATACAAATATCCTCATATTATAACGAAACCAAGTACTCATTTCATCCAAAGAGGTTCAAAAATAAACAATTGATTCAATAAAACATTAAAATATTTACTATTAACCTAGCAGTTATTTTAAAATCACTGCCGGACTTTTAATGTTTCCCTATTTCGATGATGTCATCTCCAACTGAATCTTTACTAGAAAAAACACAAAACTATTTTACGCTCCTTCACTTTTCCGCTGTATCCTCCTATTCATGAAGGATAGCGGGTGAAGGGCTCTCCTTTCACCCCAACTTCAGCCCCTTTAAACTGCTATTACATGATACACATTGCCAAACTTTGTATGTTTACGTTCTATCCCCACCGTTACTAGAATTTGTGCCAGACTTGCCGGATTCGCCCCACGCATAGCCGCTGGATTCTTCTTCTTTAGACATTGAAATATATCGGCTGCTGAAAGAAGCTCACATTCCTCCCCTTTTTCTACAGAACGATAACAAGAACGCAATACATCTTCTACCGGACCTTGACGGTAAAAAGACAGATTATTCCTCTGCAATTCCTGTTCTTCCTCCTTTGTAAACCAGTAACGTTCACCAGACAAGACTTCTTCTTTCAACTGCGCATAAAGCTGTTCATACTCAATCGCTTTGCAATCAATGGGGTGCTCCACTACCACACAAATAAATCTACGGCTACCGGTTGGATCGGTCAGTAAATCTTTTCGATTAGACGTTCCGATAAAAGAAGCAATACGGGGTAATGAACGGTAGTTTTTCTGATATGCCTTACACAAACTCAATGAAGCCATCTGCATCAAATTTTTCAATAAAGGCATTTTTGCTGGAGAATATTTATCAAACTCGTCCAAGTTTAGAAGTCCCATCTCCGCCAGTCTACGTTCCACGTTTCCCTGACTCGTCAAATCCACTTTATCCATATAATAACGCTGAAGCACAGACGGAAGCAGAGACTTACAGAAAGTAGATTTCAAATACCCTTGTTCCGTACTGATGAGCAAAGGAGCTACACTATTAGCGTGATCACCCATTACTCCCATCCATTGTGCCGTCATTCCCAACATCCAAATGCGAAACTCCTTTTCCCATAAGGGATTTTCCGAAACCCGTCGAGCCAAAGCCAACACACGATCTACACCATCCCACTTCGGTAATTCATCCAGATAAAGTCTGAAAGGATGATAGTCCATAATACGAGTGGAATAAATGCAACGCGACAAATCACGATCCCAACAAGCAATGCCAGCTTCATGCGCTTCCAAACATAAAGTATTCAATACACGTTGATTTACCGACTGGAATCCTTCGCTCATCCGTTCCAACGAACGAAATTCTGTTTCTTCCGTCAGAACATTATAACGGAACTCATAATGATCCTTCAAAAAACTTTCCACATTCTCGGTCAAATTCTTCGTTTTGCATGATGTATCCTTTTCCTTACCTTCCTTTGTTTCCATAAGACTTGTTGAAGACTCCGATATATACGCCATTAACTCGTCTTTTTTTTCACTTTTACAAAAATGACTCGCAAATTTCTGCCACAACGCTAGCAATACACTTTTCTTGTTCATAAAATTCTGTTTTTAGTATTTAATGAGTGCGAATATAATAACCTTCAAATAGAATCTACAACTTTTTAATCCCCTCATTTTCATAAATATGAACTTGGCGTTTCATGCGGTTCTTTCTTGTTTATCTCCTAATTAAACCCTATCTTTGGTGCTGATATTTATATCTTATCACAGTCATGATAATATCTTATCATAATTGTGATAATATAGTTTCATTGCAATGATCAGGGCAGACGCATTATATTTTTTACTATATTCTCCTTTGTTATTTC
>NZ_QTMW01000024.1:0-82118 GCF_003604005.1 Bacteroides sp. OF03-11BH
AGTTTATTTAATTTTTAATTCGTCCCAATTTTAATGGGACACTAATGATCTGAAATATAGGAAAAAAACTATCCGAACATGAAATAACTTTATTTTCATGTTCTAAACTTTTTATTGCCTAATCTCTGGATTTTTCCTGTTGAGTATTAGGCAGTTCCTTTCTTGTGCCCTATTCCTATATGTGATTTCCATTTTTATAGAGACGCGCGCCTTGTGTGTGTATTGTCCGTTACCTAAGAAGTAACGGAAACTTAAGGGGTAAAAAAGTATGATTCTAACGAAAGAAACTTTAAGTGCTGGGCCTAAAATTGGGACAGGGGAAGGCGTAGCACACTCTAAACGCTGGTATGTCGCTCTGGTTCGTATGCATCATGAGAAGAAGGTAGCCGAACGTTTAGACAAAATGGGGATTGAAAATTTTGTACCGGTCCAGCAAGAAGTACATCAATGGAGCGACCGCCGTAAAGTGGTTGAATCCGTGCTGCTTCCCATGATGGTTTTTGTACATGCTGATCCTAAAGAACGCAAAGAGGTTCTTTCCTTTTCTACCGTTAGTCGTTATATGGTAATGCGCGGTGAGAGCAGTCCGACTATCATTCCTGATGAACAAATGGCCCGTTTCCGTTTTATGCTCGACTATTCCGAAGAGGCAATCTGTATGAATAGCGCTCCTTTGGCACGTGGTGAAAAAGTACGTGTTGTCAAAGGTCCTTTGACTGGTCTTGTAGGAGAACTTGTCACGGTGGATGGCAGGAGTAAGATTGCTGTCCGGTTGAATATGCTGGGGTGTGCTTGTGCGGATATGCCGGTTGGGTATGTGGAAAAGATTGAAAATCAAGTTGCTGTATAAAAATGAATTATTGCATCAACTAAATGGGGCTTAATATTAAACTTTATTCATGAAATAATTATTCGAATGAATTATATATTTATAATCTTAGCTTTTGTTATTTCTGTCTGTATAGCGTTATTTGTCATACCTCGCATATTACTAATTTCTCTTCGTAAGAGATTATTTGATATACCAGATAAACGTAAAATCCATACATGTGCCATTCCACGTTTGGGGGGAGTTTCTTTTTTCCCAACGATATTATTTTCTTGTTGTTTGGTATTGGCATTCCGTACTATAACAGGATATTATATTTCAGATTTACATGCAACTTGTTTTTTATTGGAATGTTTGTTTTTAGTCTGTGGGTTGACTCTTTTATATTTGACAGGAATTACAGATGACCTTATTGGAGTGCGTTATCGCCAAAAGTTTGTGATACAAATTCTCTGTGCTTGTTTTTTTTCTATCGCAGAGCTTTGGATAAATGACTTATATGGGTTATTGGGGATATATGCAATTCCAAATTGGATTGGTATTCCTTTTACTATATTGACCATTGTTTTCATTACTAATGCTATTAATTTAATAGATGGAATTGATGGATTAGCATCAGGATTGAGTAGTGTTGCGCTTTTGGTCTTTGGCCTTTTGTTTATAGAGAAAGGGCTGTGGATGTATAGTATGCTTGCGTTTAGTACCTTAGGTGTATTAGTTCCTTTCTTTTATTATAATGTTTTCGGTAATGCAGAACGGGCACGGAAAATATTTATGGGAGATACCGGCAGCTTAACTTTGGGGTATATACTAAGTTTTCTTGCTATCAAATATAGTCAGAACAATCCTGAGGTAATTTCTAATACCAAAGGTACTTTTCTTATAGCCTTTAGTACACTAATAATTCCAGCTTTTGATGTGATTCGTGTGGTAATGGTACGTTTGCGTAATGGAAAGAGCCCTTTTGAACCAGATAAGAATCATATTCATCATAAATTTTTGGCAATGGGATTTACACCCCGTAAAGCTATGATTATTATAATATTAATATCCTGTGCATTTAGTGTTGTAAATATTTTATTGATACCATGGGTGAATAATACTGTGATATTGATAGGAGATATTGTAGCCTGGATTGCTTTAAATCTTTGGTGGGATAAAGTGAGAGATAAGCGCACACATTTAAACAGATTATATTAAAATGAAAGGTATTGTTTTAGCCGGTGGATCTGGTACTCGTTTGTACCCTATTACCAAGGGAGTTAGTAAGCAGCTTCTTCCCATATTTGATAAACCGATGATTTATTATCCCATTTCGGTTTTGATGCTTGCAGGTATTCGTGAGATTTTAATAATTTCTACTCCGTATGACCTTCCTGGTTTTCAACGATTATTAGGTGATGGTTCTGATTTCGGTGTCCGTTTTGAATATGCAGAACAACCTTCGCCTGATGGTCTTGCGCAAGCATTCATTATTGGAGAGGAATTTATTGGTGATGATTCGGTTTGCTTGGTACTAGGAGATAATATTTTTCATGGTCAGGGGCTGACTTATATGCTAAAAGAAGCTGTACGCATGGCTGAAGAAGAAAACAAAGCTACTGTATTTGGCTATTGGGTATCAGATCCCGAACGTTATGGAGTTGCGGAATTTGATAAAAACGGTAATGTATTAGGATTGGAAGAAAAGCCTGTTCACCCAAAATCAAACTATGCTGTAGTGGGCCTTTATTTCTATCCCAATAAAGTGGTTAAAATAGCAAAGAATAGCAAGCCATCTGCACGTGGAGAATTGGAAATAACTACAGTAAACCAATGTTTCTTGGATACTAAAGAATTAAAAGTCCAACTTTTAGGACGTGGTTTTGCATGGCTTGATACTGGTACGCACGATTCTTTATCAGAGGCTAGTAATTTTATTGAAGTGATAGAAAAACGTCAGGGGTTAAAAATAGCTTGTTTAGAAGGAATTGCTTTTCGGAAAGGCTGGATTACTCCTGAAAAAATGATGGCATTGGCACAGCCGATGTTAAAGAATCAATACGGGAAATACTTGATGAATGTAATAGATGAATTAAAAGAGAAATAGAAAGATGAAGCGGAATATATTGATTACTGGTGGTGCAGGATTTATTGGAAGCCATGTTGTTCGCTTATTTGTGAATAAATATCCTGAGTATCATATTATAAATTTAGATAAGTTGACTTATGCTGGAAATTTAGCTAATTTGAAAGATATTGAAGGTCAGCCGAATTATACTTTTGTAAAAGCTGATATTTGTGACTTTGAGAGAATAATACAGCTTTTTAAACAGTATAATATTGATAGTGTGATACATTTGGCAGCAGAAAGCCATGTTGATCGTAGTATTAAAGATCCATTTATTTTTGCACAAACGAATGTGATGGGTACCCTTTCATTATTACAGGCAGCTAAGTTGGCTTGGGAAACTTCAGAAACGGGATATGATCATAAACTTTTTTATCATATTTCAACAGATGAAGTATATGGTGCATTAGATTTTGACGGAACATTCTTCACTGAACAAACAAAATATCAGCCACATAGTCCTTATTCTGCTAGCAAGGCTGGTAGTGATCATTTCGTACGTGCTTTTCATGATACATATGGAATGCCTGTTATTGTTACCAATTGCAGTAACAATTACGGGCCTTATCAATTTCCCGAAAAGCTTATACCTCTTTTTATTAATAATATCCGTCATGGTAAAGCCTTACCGGTTTATGGTAAGGGTGAGAATGTACGTGATTGGTTGTATGTAGTAGATCATGCACGTGCTATTGATATCATTTTTCATAAAGGAAAAATAGCTGAGACTTATAATATTGGTGGTTTCAATGAATGGACAAATATTGATTTAATTAAGGTTATCATTAAAACTGTGGATCGGTTATTGGGTAATCCGGACGGTACTTCCGAAAAGTTGATTACATATGTAGCTGACAGAAAAGGACATGATTTACGCTATGCTATTGATTCTAATAAGTTGAAAAAAGAATTAGGATGGGAACCGTCTTTGCAATTTGAGGAAGGTATTGAAAAAACTGTTCGCTGGTATTTGGAAAATAACGAATGGATGGAAAATATAGCGAGTGGAGAGTATAATAAGTATTATGAAAGTATGTACAAAATATAAAAGTTATGAATGTATCAGATTGTAGGTTGATTGATCTTCCAAAATTTTTGGATAAAAGAGGTAATCTCTCTTTTGCCGAGGAATTTAAGCATATTCCATTTAAAATAGAACGGACATATTGGATATACGATGTCCCTGGTGGAGAGAAACGTGGAGGGCATGCATATAAAGAAAATCAGGAATTTATTATTGCACTTTCCGGTAGTTTTGATGTGCTCTTGGATGATGGTAAAGAGAGGAGAAAAATCCATTTGAATCGTTCATACTATGGATTGTACGTACCAAAGCAGATATGGAGACAGATGGATAATTTTTCTACTAATTCGTTAGCTTTAATATTATCTTCAACTCCATATGGAGAAAATGATTATATACGTGATTACGAAACTTTCAAAAATACTGCATTATGAGTAAAAATAGTACAGTCTATGACTGCACAATTATAGAGCTTGATAAGCATCACAGAGATGAAGGTAATATCACTGTGGTTGAAAATGTTAAAACTGTTCCATTTGAAGTAAAACGTACCTATTATCTATACGATATACCAGGTGGCGAGGCGCGTGGTGGACACGCTCATAAAGAATTGTTTCAGCTGGTGATAGCTGCTAGCGGTAGTTTTAATGTAACAGTTGATGATGGCAGTGTGAAACGTACCTTTTCATTAAATCGTCCTTATCAAGGTCTATATATTGTTCCGGGAATGTGGAGAGAACTGGATAACTTTTCATCTGGAGCAGTGTGCCTGGTACTTGCTTCAATGCCTTATGATGAAGCTGATTATATACGAATATATAAGGATTTCTTGGAGTATAAGAATACAAAATGAAAAAGCGGGTATTGATAATTGGTGGTAATGGACATGGTTCTGTTATTGCAGCTTGTATAAAAGATAATCAGAAAAACGGATACGATGAAGATATTGAAATCTGTGGTTTTGTGAACGATTTTGTAGATAATGTAGATGAGTATGCTGTTTTGGGAGGTACTGATAGAATTCAGCATTTTGTCGATGAAGGGTATTATTTTATATGGGGAATACATATGATAGGACGAAATGTCTTGACAGAAGAACTGTTTAAGAGACTAAATGTTCCATTGGATAGATTAGTAACAATAATACATTATACAGCATTTATTGGAGAGAACGTGGTTCTTCATCCAGGGGTAGTGGTCATGTGTCATGCATATATTGCTCCTCGAACAGAACTGGGCATAGGGACAATGGTAAAATCCAATACTTGTATCGGACACGATGTTAAATGTGGACCATTATGTCATTTTGCAATGGGTTCGATAACCGGTTCATTGGTGGTTATAGGTAAGTGTGCTGATGTTTCTATAGGTGCTACAGTTTTAGAAAAGAGAAAGATTGGCAATTTTGCTATGGCAGGAGCAAGAAGTTTGGTTACTCATGATATACCAGACTCTGAAATACATGTAGGGTTACCTGCAAAATTCTTGAGAAGAATTATGGAAGATTAATTCAATAATACTAGGAATGTCAGAAGCAATGGACACTGAAAACAGAAACTCGTATAAACAAAGCCTAAAAGCTACATCATTGTTTGGAGGGGTTCAAATCTTTAATATACTTATACAAATCATCAGGTCTAAATTTGCTGCAGTATTATTAGGCCCTGAAGGGATGGGGGTTATGGGATTGCTTAATTCTACCATTACAATGATTTCATCCTTTACAAATTGTGGTTTAGGGACCAGTGCCGTACGTAATATTGCAGAAGCTAACGGAGCCAATGATACTAAACGTATAGCTTTAATTATTTCTGTATTTAGGAGATTGGTTTGGATTACCGGATTGACAGGTGCATTGATTTGTTTGGTTTCAGCTTCATTGTTAAGTCAAGTGACATTTGGAAATACAGATTTTACTTTTGCTTTTATAATACTTTCATTCTCGGTTTTATTGATGCAATTAACTTCCGGGCAAAATGCTTTAATGCAGGGGATGCGGAAGTATCGTTATTTGGCGAAGGCCAATGTAGTTGGCAATGCAGTCGGTTTAATATTTATCATACCGTTATATTATTTTTGGAAGATAGATGCTATTGTCCCTGTTTTATTGTTTTCGAATGCTTTGATTTTTATCCTGTCTTATATATATGCCCGCAAAATAAAGATTGAGAAGGAAGAAATAACCATTACGGATATAAAAGTTGAAGGGCGAGATATGTTGAAGATGGGAGTGTTGATCAGTCTTCAGGGTATGTTGGCAATATTAGCTTCCTATTTCATTCGTATTTTCATAAGTCGTATGGGTTCTATTGATGATGTCGGGTTGTTCAATGCGGGGTTTACAATAGTCAACACATATGTTGGATTGGTATTTACGGCTATGGCAACAGATTATTATCCCCGATTGTCAGCGATAGCTTCGGATAATGACTCATTTGTTAGGGCGATTAATCAGCAGGCTGAGATTTCGTTACTGTTGCTTGCTCCAATAATTATTGCTTTTATCGCTTATATACGGGTAGCTGTAGTAGTACTTTATTCTACAAAGTTTATACCTACTGAAGGTATGATGTATTGGGCAATGGCAGCCATGTTTTTTAAAGCCATGGCGTGGAGTATGTCTTATGGTTTATTAGCGAAAGGTGATTCCAAAGTATACTTTTGGAATGAATTTATTACAGTTTGTTATGGATTAATTTTTAATATGATAGGGTATTACTA
Source organism: Bacteroides sp. OF03-11BH (assembly GCF_003604005.1). Classification (NCBI taxonomy): domain Bacteria; kingdom Pseudomonadati; phylum Bacteroidota; class Bacteroidia; order Bacteroidales; family Bacteroidaceae; genus Bacteroides; species Bacteroides sp. OF03-11BH. Next base: position 6,685 of record NZ_QTMW01000024.1, read on the forward strand.
TTGGGGATTAATAGGACTTGGCATATCATCATTCATTAAATATGGATTCTATTTTTTGCAGCTATGGATCATTTGTCGAATAAAATGTAATCTCAAATTTACCAGATCAATAATGAAATTATTTATACTATTTTCTTGTATCACTGCCATAGTCCTTACCTGCAAAATATTAATGTTTGGCTGGAGTGGATACGCAGTGGTGACAGTGTTTTTAGTTTTAACGACATATTATTCATATACGGGACTAGATCGTAGGATAGGGATTAGGCAGGTTATAATAAACAAATTACATCGTAAAAACTAATATGATGGATGATGAAGAAAATATTGCTCGAAATAAAACATTCAATAAATAAAAGAATCGGAAATGCTATAGAAAGTATATCATGTAGACTCTATTATCATTCAAAAAAGAACAGTTGGGGGCATTGTTTATATGCGATGAATAATATGGTTTTACGTTGTGTTTCGTTTGTACCGTTTGAAGTTGTTAGTCATCATGTCTATGCGAAATCGCATTTGACTTCATCTATAATACCACTTATTACTAATAGAGTAGGGTATACAAGTAAGTTAACCTATGAGTTGGAGCCTTTGAAGAAAGAACTGATATCAGTTCCGATGCAAGATATTTTTATTTATAAACATGAAGGTGTTAGAATACAAGGAAATTCCGATTTTATCTTAAATGTGAAAGAAAAGTGTGTAATTAACGACTTCTGTTATAATATGAACGATCGCTATGTGATGTTTGATGGGCTTTTATTGCGGTTAAAGAATAATGTTGCTGTTTTACGTAACGATGGCGGTATTGGGAAATGTCGTTATTTGAAGTCTGGAATTATGCTTTCAGGGAAATTTTCATGTAATTACTATCATGAATTGTATGAAATTCTCATTAAACTGCTTGTCTTCAACAGAATAAACATATCAAAAGATGCTCCGTTGATAATCGATGAAATCGTAATGAAAATAGATTCTTTTAAAAAGATTTTTGAGATTCTTAATGAAACCCAACGTGACATAATTACTATAGGAGAAAAAGAAATAGTAGAATTTGGTACTTTATATTCTCTTTCTGCTGTGAATTCTATTGCACCTCATTATAGAGATATTACTGATCCTGATCATTTATTTGGGTTTGTTTTTGATTGTCATTTAACATTGCAAATGCGTGATAAATTGCTCTTGTTTAAGTCTAATTTAGCAACTCCGAAACGCATTTATCTGACACGGAAGAGTACAAAAAAGAGGCATTATAATGAATCTGAAGTTTGGGGAGTACTTAAAGAATATGGGTTTGAAGTTGTTGCTCCCGAAACATACACTTTTTGTGAGCAAATGGCCTTGTTTAATAATGCTGACTATATTGTGGGTGGTTCTGGAGCTGCATTTACAAATTTATTGTTTTGTCATAGCGGTTGTAAGGTTATTTGTTTTAGATCCATAAGAAACTATTCTCCAATATTTTCGACTATTGCTAATATTGTCGATGTTAAAATGCGGTATTTAGCTGGTATTTCTGATAGTACAGTAGATTTACATGCTGATTACATTGTCAGCACTGATAAACTGAAAAAAATGATTGATTATAATGAGGATTAAAAATAGTAATGACATAACTTATTTTATAGGAGGTATATTACTTTTGTTAACTCTAAGGCCATTTTTTACTTGGAGTCTAAGTGGGTCTTATGCGCAAATTGTATTTCTTTTCCCATTGGCGATTCTATTCTGGCGGAATTATAGAATGAATAGATTGAATGTGCTGTATCTGTTTTTCTTTGTTTTTACCCTTTTGTTAGCTTCTATTTCTCAAAATCGTAATCTGATAGGATTCTTTTTTATGATTATTTTGGCAGCAGTACCTTTTGGATCGAAAAGATTTATGGTTAACGTGTTTGATAGGTACAAAACGTTATATTCTATAATAATTGGAATATCCATTTTGGTATGGCTGTTACTTTTCTTTGGTATTCCTGTCCCTGGAAAAATAATAGCTCCTTTGAATGCTGTAAAAACATATAATTATATTGCATATCCATTTTTAGTTATTCCCAACTATTTAGGGGCAGGTCTTGATGTTTATTTTCAATCATTAAGATTTTGTGGCCCTTTTGATGAGCCGGGTGTTGTTGGTACTATCGCCGGACTTATGCTGTATATAGATAATTTTAATCTGAAGGATAAAAGGAATATATTTATTTTAATTTCTGGACTTCTTTCATTGTCTCTATTTTTCTATGTCCTTTCTGCCATTTTTTTAGTGTATTTTTTATTTTCTAGAAATGTCAAGGTCGTATATAAATTCTTCATCTCTTCTTTAATGGCATTGTTAATTGTTTTTTCTATGCAAAATACAATGACTAGGTTGTTGATTTGGGATAGATTGGAATATGATAAAACACAAGGGATGATCAGTGGGGATAATAGGGCTGATAGTAGTTTAAAAAGTTATTTTAATTCTATTCAGGGTACAAGTCAATATTGGTGGGGGGTAGATAATAAGAGACAGTTGGCAAACTTCTCGGATAGTGCTGGTTATCGAAATGCAATTCTGTCCAATGGAGCTGTTGTCTGTATTATGTACCTGCTTTTCTTTGTTCTTTATGCCTTAAATCGTATAAAGTCCATATGGTATATTCTTATATTTATAACCTTGCTACTTGCTACATTATATCAGCGTCCTGGGTTATTTTCTGTTAATTATATCTTTCTATTTTCTATGTATATAGTAATGCACGACAAACGTGAAAATATAAAATTAAATCCATGATGCATATTTGTTATCTCACAGGGCTTTATTCTCGAAAAGACCCATTGATCTTTGACCGTCAGGGGAAGGCATTGGCAATGGCTGGCTATAAAGTTACTATTGTTGTTTGTGACTTAGAACCGAATGAAACAATTGATGGTATTGAGTTTATTTCGTGTAACTATAAGCCATGCTCGCGTATAGAGAGGATGCTGAATACCAAGAAATTTCTTTATAGGAAAGCACTGATGATAAATGCAGATGTATACCAAATTTCTGATCCGGAGCTATTATCTCTTGGGGTTAAATTGAAACATAAGGGATATAAAGTTGTATTTAATCTTCGTGAGTTTTATCCTGGCATCATTCATGATAAAGCATATTTGCCTAAAATGGCTCGTAATGTAATTGCAGTGCTGATGGAGAAATATCTGAAGTCATCTCTAAAGAAATATAATGCTGTATTTACTGTAACTGATGATACTGACAATCGCCTTGAAAAGTGGGGAATAAAGAATCATTATGTTATTAAAAATTTCCCTGTTGTATCTTCCAGGTTTACTTTATCCAAGGAGGAATATTTATCCCGTAAAAATGTTCTTGGATATATTGGAACAGTCTATTGGATTAGTTGTCAAAAAGAAGTATTAAAAGCTTTAGCGGAATTGCCGGATATCAAATATTATGTTGCAGGTGTGATTGAAGAAGGATATGTTGATGTTCTTGAAACTTTTCCAAACTGGAAGAATGTGGATTTTGCAGGGCCGTTTAAGAAAGAAGAGATATCAACAGTTTTTTCAAAAATGACTATTAGTAATACTCTTCGGGATTTTAGTCGGACAGGCAGTCCGAATGGATCTTTTGGTGTGTTGAAAATATTTGAAAGTATGGAGGCGGGGTTACCGGTGTTGCTTTCGGATGTGAAATGCTATCGTGAAATTGTAGAAAAATATAATTGTGGAATTTGTGTTGATCCACATAATTCGCAGCAAATAAAGGAGGCTATTCAATATTTAGTTGAAAATAAGGAAATGGCTTATCAGATGGGGCAAAATGGTCGGCGAGCAGTTTTAGAAGAGTATAACTGGGAAAGTCAGGCTAAACTATACATTGAAGTATTAACAAATATATAAAGCGAGGAATATATGATACACCCACTGGCTGACTGTCAAAGTAAATTAATTGGTGACGGGACTACTATATGGCAATTTTGTGTCATCTTAAATGGTGCTGTTATTGGAAGTAACTGCAATTTATGTGCCCATGTTTTTGTAGAGAATGATGTTATTATAGGTAACAATGTTACTGTAAAATCAGGAGTACAATTGTGGGATGGTCTAAGAGTAAAAGATAATGTTTTTATCGGAGCAAATGTCTCTTTTATTAATGATTTGATTCCTCGTTCAAAAGTCTATCCAAGTGAATTTTTAATGACGACACTTGAGGAACATTGTTCGATCGGAGCCAATTCTACAATAATGGGAGGATTGATTATTGGTGAGTACGCTCTTGTCGGGGCAGGAAGTGTTGTTACAAAAAATGTTCCGGCACATGAGATTTGGTTTGGTAATCCTGCATGTAAAAAAGGGTATATCACTAAAGATGGTATTGCTCTGGACTTAAATATGTGTGATAAAAATGGAGTTAAACATAAAATATAAAACGGATATGATTAAATTTTTAGATTTACAGAAAGTTACTGCAAAATATGCAGAAGAGATTCATGAAGCAGTATTGAGAGTCGTTGATTCAGGGTGGTATTTACAAGGCAAAGAAAATGCAATGTTTGAAACACATTATTCTTCATATATTGGTACTAAATATACTATAGGATGTGCTAACGGCCTTGATGCATTGATTTGGATTTTCCGTGCTTATATTGAAATGGGGATAATGAAACCTGGAGATGAAGTTATCGTTCCTGCAAATACCTATATTGCTTCTATTTTAGCCATTACTGAGAACGGACTCATTCCTGTGTTGGTTGAACCCAATCTGGAAACATATCAAATTGATGATTCTAAGATTGAAAAAGCTATAACTTCTCGTACAAGAGCTATACTTATAGTACATCTCTATGGTCAGTGTGCGTATACTGAGAAAATAGGAGAATTATGTGAAAAATATAATCTTAAGCTTGTAGAAGATAATGCGCAGGCACATGGCTGCAAATTTAATGGGAGAATGACAGGCTCGATAGGCGATGCTGCAGGGCATAGCTTTTATCCGGGTAAAAACTTAGGTGCATTAGGGGATGCAGGAGCTGTGACAACGAATGATGATGAGTTGGCACATATAGTAAGGTCGGTTGCTAATTACGGATCTGCAAAGAAATATGTTTTCCAATATGTAGGGCGTAATAGTCGTCTTGACGAAATTCAGGCAGCTATTCTTGATGTTAAACTCCGTTATCTTGATAATGATATACAATTAAGAAAAGAAGTTGCAAAATATTATATAGAAAACATTGAGAATCCAGCGATTATTTTGCCAATTGTGAAAGATTGGAATGCACATGTATTTCATCTTTTTACAATTCGTTGTGCAGATCGTGATGGCTTGCAACAATATTTAGCAGAGAATGATATTCAAACTAATATCCATTATCCTATTCCTCCTCATAAACAAGAATGCTATAAAGAATGGAATGATCTTAGCTTTCCAATTACAGAATTGATTCATGCTGAAGAATTGAGTATTCCAATGAGTCCTGTTATATCTATGGAAGAGGTTGAAAGGGTTGTAAAAGTGTTGAATGCTTGGAAGTAATAATCTTATGATGAAGAAAAAGACTATTTGGTTCATAAATAAAGATGCAGCACCTATTGAATTTTATGGCACTCATTTGAGAACAATAAAGTTGGCACAATATTTTCAATCAGAAGGCTATAATGTGAAATTGTTTTGTTCTAGTTATGTTCACAATAGAAACTTATGTTTGTCTGACTCTAATAAGACATTTGAAGAGAAAACTTATGATAATATCCCTTTTGTTTTAGTAAATGCAGGTTGTGGATCTACTAATGGGATAAGAAGGATTATATCATATTTTAGGTTTGCGGTTAAATTATTCATCCATAGAAAACAATTTGAGAAACCGGATGTGATAATTCATACATCTCGTATTCCTTTTGATATTCCAATTTATCAACTTGCTAAAAAGGTAAAAGCAAAATATATTGTGGATGTTACAGATTTATGGCCTGATTCATTCGTAAGCTTAGGCTTATTGGGAAAAAATAATCCATGCGTGAAAATTGCTTATTGTTTAGAACGATATATTTATAGTAAAGCAGACAACGTTGTTTTTTCTATGCCTGGTGCAGTTAATTATGTGAGAGAAAACGGATGGGATAGTGATCAGGGGGGGACAATTGATTTAAATAAATTGCATTATATAAATAATGGTATTGATTTGTCTGAGTTTAATGTTAACATGCAAAGATACAAAATAGAAGATTTTGATTTGGCAAACGATAAAACTTTCAATATTATTTATTTGGGAAGCATTCGATTGGCAAATAATCTTAAACTGCTTATAGATTCAGCTAAAATATTGCAGAATAATAGTGTGCAGGTCTTGATTTATGGTGATGGTGAGGATAGGGCTTTTTTAGAGCATTATTGTGAAGAACAACAGATTACAAACGTAAAATTTAAAGCAAAATGGACATCACCTGAGTATGTGCCATATATACTTTCAAAAGCAGATGTGAATGCTCTGAATTATTCTACTAATTTCGGGAAGTATGGTGGCAGTATGAATAAGATGTTTTTGGGACTGGCAAGTGGTAAACCATTATGTTGTAATGTGGGAATGCCATACAGTATCATATTAGAGGAGGGTGTCGGCATAGACTGTAAGTTAACTGATCCGCAGGATTATGCCGCTGCTATACTTTCGCTTAAAAACTTGCCTTCTGATGAGTATCAGACAATATGTAATAAAGCGAAAAAAGCAGCCGAAAAATATGATTATGCGAAACTATGCGTGAAATTTAAAGATGTCTGTAATTTGTAAATTGTTAGTAAAAAGATAATTAGTAAAAAACATGAAAATAACTTTAATTGGTGCGTCAGGTTTTGTCGGGACTCGTTTGATTACACTTTTGAAAAAAGCACAAAGATATGAGATGTTGAATATTGATTTGCAACAAAGTCGTTTCTTTCCAGAAGTTACAGCAATTGGTGATGTACGTGATCAGGATTATTTAGATAAGAAATTGGAAGGGGCTGAATGTGTTGTTTTATTAGCAGCACAGCATCGGGATGATGTTGTTCCGGTATCTCTTTATTATGATACAAATGTAGGTGGTATAGAAAAGACATTAAAAGCAATGGAGAAAAATAATATAAAACGAATCATTTTTTTTTCATCTGTTGCAGTATATGGTCTAAATAAAAAGAATCCAAATGAAGAATATCCGGCAGATCCGTTTAATCACTATGGGAAAAGTAAATGGCAGGCAGAGCAAATTTTGCATGAATGGTATAAGTTACATCCGGATTGGAATATTGATATTATTCGTCCAACAGTCATTTTTGGAGAACGTAACAGAGGCAATGTGTACAATTTATTAAAGCAAATTGCGAGTGGAAAGTTTCTAATGATTGGTTCTGGAAACAATAAAAAGTCAATGGCTTATGTCGGTAATGTTGTTGCTTTTGTAAAATACATGATTGATGAGGTTCGGACAGGTTATAATGTGTTTAATTATGTTGACAAGCCGGATTTTACAATGAATGAACTAGTGGCTCATGTGAGCAAAGTTATGAATAAACATATTCCGGCTACTCATTTCCCTTATTGGTTGGGCATGATAGGAGGATATTGTTTTGATATATTTGCTTGCATTACTCGTAAGAAATTGGCAGTAAGTTCTGTGCGTGTGAAGAAGTTTTGTGCAACAACTGAATTTGATGCTGCTAAAATACATTCTTCTGTTTTTAAAGCTCCTTATTCTTTAGGAGAGGGGCTGGCAAGAACTTTAGAGTTTGAATTTATATACCCCCCTACAGATGATATTACTTTTAAAAGTGAATAAGATGATAAGAATATGGAAAAAGTAAATAAACTAATATGTGTGATATTGTTGTCTTTTTTATTAGCAGCATGTCAATCTTATAAAAAGGTACCTTATTTGCAAGACGTGGAAGCAGTCAATCAAGCTACTCAGCAGGAAACTCTTTATGATGCAAAGATCATGCCGAAAGATTTATTGACAATTGTGGTTTCGTGTACCAGTCCGGAACTAGCTGCACCCTTTAACTTGACAATTGCCAGCCCGTCTAATTTATCAATACAGTACACTACTACTCAGCCTGTGTTACAACAATATTTGGTTGACAATGAAGGGAAAATATCTTTTCCAGTATTAGGAGCACTGACAGTTGGAGGGCTTACAAAGAAACAGGCAGAGCAGTTAATCGTTGATAAATTGAAGCCTTATATGAAAGAAAATCCTATTGTTACAGTACGTATGGTAAATTATAAGATATCAGTCATTGGAGAGGTTGCTCGACCGGGTACATTTACTATTTCTAATGAGAAGGTGAATCTATTGGAGGCATTGGCCATGGCTGGTGATATGACGGTATACGGTCTTCGTGATAATGTGAAGCTGATTCGTGAGGACGCAAATGGCAAACAGCAAATTGTCACTTTGGATTTAAATAATGCCGAAACGATTCTTTCACCTTACTATTGGTTACAACAGAATGATATTGTTTATATAACTCCCAATAAAGCAAAGGCTCGAAATTCTGATGTGGGCAATAGTACCAGCCTCTGGTTCTCCGCTACCTCTATCTTGGTATCCGTTGTCAGCCTATTAGTAAACATCTTAAAATAACGATTTGCAATGAAAGAAACAGAATTCAACGGAACACAAGAGCCTAAGGAAGAAAGTATAGATGTCAAGGAACTGCTGTTTAAGTATTTGCTCCATTGGCCTTGGTTTGTGGGGGCGGTTGTGGTATGTTTGATTACAGCATGGGTCTATTTGTATATAGCTACTCCTGTGTATAACATATCTGCTACGGTTTTAATAAAGGACGATAAAAAGGGAGGTAGTGCCGGAATGCTTTCTGGGCTAGAGAGTTTGGGATTGGATGGTTTGATGTCTTCTTCACAGAATATTGATAACGAGATTGAAGTGCTCCGTTCCAAGACTATCGTCAAAGAAGTGGTTGAAGATTTGGGCCTCTATATTTCTTATACGGATGAGGATGAATTTCTTTCCAGGAATATGTATAAAACTTCACCTGTACAAGTGAGCATGACTCCGCAGGAGGCCGATTTATTGGAGAAACCGATAATTGTGGAGATGATATTGCAACCACAAGGAAGTCTGGATGTGAATGTGAAGCTTGGCGATGATGAATATCAGAAACATTTCGAAAAGTTACCGGCTGTTTTTCCTACCGATAAAGGAACATTGGCTTTTTTCCTGACACCGGATTCTGTATTATCTAAAAAAATATTGGAAAAAAATACAGATTCAGAAAAGACTACACGTAATATTACAGCAACAATTAATAAGCCTTTGGCTGTAGCGAAAGGGTATTGCAAAAATATGACTATTGAGCCTACTTCCAAGACCACTTCTGTGGCTGTCATATCATTGAAAAACTCAAATGTACAACGCGGCAAGGATTTTATCAATAAGTTATTGGAGATGTATAATATCAATACGAATAATGATAAGAATGAAGTGGCACAGAAAACAGCAGAATTTATCAATGAACGTATTAGTATTATTTCTAAAGAACTGGGTAGTACGGAAAAGGATCTGGAAAGTTTCAAACGTGGGGCGGGTATTACGGATTTGACCAGTGATGCACAAATAGCTTTGACGGGTAGTGCTGAATATGAAAAGAAGCGTGTGGAGAATCAAACCCAGATTAATTTGCTGCAGGATTTGCAAAAATATATGCAAAATGAAGGTTATGAGGTTTTACCTAGTAATATCGGATTGCAGGATGTGAATCTTGCGGCTGCCATCAACCGTTATAATGATGTGCTTGTTGAGAGAAAACGTTTGCTGCGTACATCAACGGAGAATAATCCTACCATTATAAACTTGGATACAAGTATTCATGCCATGAAAGAGAATGTACAAGTATCTTTAGACAGGGTTTTGCGTGGATTGTTGATTACAAAGGCAGATTTGGATCGTGAAGCGAATCGTTATTCCCGTCGTATTAGTGAGGCACCTGGTCAGGAGCGTGAGTTTGTGAGTATTGCTCGCCAACAGGAGATAAAGGCCGGACTTTATTTGATGCTTCTTCAGAAGCGTGAAGAGAATGCGATAACTCTGGCTGCTACAGCCAATAATGCGAAGATTATAGATGACGCTATAGCGGATGATACTCCTGTATCTCCTAGAGGCAAGATAATTTATCTGGTTGCTTTAGTGTTAGGAATCGGAATTCCGGTGGGGATTATTTACCTGCTCGAATTAACCAAATTCAAGATTGAAGGTCGTTCTGATGTAGAAAAGCTTACTTGTGTGCCTATTGTTGGTGATATTCCATTGACTGATGAAAAGCAGGGTACTATTGCTGTATTTGAGAATCACAATAACTTGATGAGTGAAACTTTCCGCAATATCCGAACGAATCTTCAGTTTATGCTTGAAAATGACAAGAAGGTGATTCTGGTTACTTCTACGGTTAGTGGTGAGGGTAAATCTTTCATTTCTGCTAATCTTGCTATTAGTCTTTCTTTATTAGGGAAGAAAGTAGTAATCGTTGGTCTTGATATTCGTAAACCGGGCTTGAATAAAGTATTTAATATTCCGAGAAAAGAAGTTGGTATAACTCAATATTTGGCTAATCCGGAAAAGAACTTGATGGATTTAGTACAGCTTTCTGATGTAAGTAAGAATCTTTATATTCTTCCCGGTGGAACAGTTCCTCCTAATCCTACCGAATTATTGGCTCGTGATGGACTGGATAAAGCGATTGAAACTCTTAAGAAGAATTTTGATTATGTGATTCTGGATACAGCTCCTGTTGGTATGGTAACTGATACCTTGTTGATAGGACGTGTGGCTGACCTGTCTGTTTATGTCTGCCGTGCAGACTATACTCATAAAAACGAGTATACTTTGATCAACGAACTTGCTAAAAAAGATAAATTGCCTAGCCTGTGTACTGTAATCAATGGTTTGGATCTGAAAAGAAGAAAATACGGTTATTATTACGGTTATGGTAAATATGGCAAGTTCTATGGTTATGGTAAGCGCTATGGTTACGGTTATGGATATGGAGAACATTTTCATGACAAGGAGTCATAAATTCAACCAAAATATAGCGGTTAATAAACTTTGACATAGAATTCGCCAATATATATTTTATTGGTGATCGAGATTTTTTTAAGTTAATAATGTCATAGAGTACTTTTAATACTTTACACGAAAGTGAGATGGAACATGTAGGTCCCTAACTTCATGCTACACATATGAAGCACCCTACATTTTGTGGTCAGGAAATGTACGGCGGTGTATTCCTGATCAATGCCCTCATGTCGGTGTAAATCCGATGTGATTTCTATTATATCAACTGTCTGTGAAGATCGTTGATATTTGAAATGATATTATCACTAGATAATATACAACTCAAAACGGGAGACAGCACTTTTGTTGTCTTCCGTTTTTATATTGAATACTTCTTCATTATAAATATTGGTACTTTATCGGGAGCTTACAAATACTCTTATTTTTATTTGCTGTTTTGGACATTTTGAAGTACCTTGCACACCTATTTTAAAGAATATTTTTTTAACAGGAGAATAACAGGTATGGATAATCATGTTGTAATAATGGCTGGTGGCATAGGGAGCCGCTTTTGGCCGATGAGCACTCCGGAATGTCCTAAACAATTTATTGATGTAATGGGATGTGGCCGGTCGCTGATTCAGTTGACGGCAGACCGTTTCGACGGTGTTTGCCCTAGGGAAAATATGTGGGTCGTAACTTCTGAAAAATACATTGATATTGTTCGGGAGCAGTTGCCGGAAATTCCGGAAAGTAATATTTTGGCGGAGCCTTGTGCGCGCAATACTGCGCCCTGCATTGCTTTTGCTTGCTGGAAGATCAAGAAAAAACATCCGAATGCTAACATTGTAGTAACTCCTTCGGATGCATTAGTCATTGATACGGGAGAATTCCGTAGAGTGATGGAGAAAGCCCTTCGTTTCACAGATGATGGCAGCGCTATTGTAACGATAGGTATCCGGCCAACTCGTCCGGAAACCGGATACGGATATATTGCTGCTGCCGATCAGCTCCAGACAGATAAAGAGATTTATACAGTAGATGCATTTAAGGAAAAACCGGATAAAGAGACTGCCGAAAAGTATCTGGCAGAAGGCAATTTCTTCTGGAATGCGGGAATCTTTGTATGGAATGTGCGTACTATTACTTCCGTGATGCGTGTATATGCTCCGGGCATCGCACAAATTTTCGATCGCATTTTCCCCGATTTCTATACAGAGAAAGAGAATGAAACAATCAAGAAGTTATTCCCTACTTGCGAAAGCATTTCTATCGACTATGCAGTGATGGAGAAAGCACAGGAGATTTATGTACTTCCCGCTTCTTTTGGTTGGTCAGATCTGGGTACATGGGGAGCACTTCGCGGTTTGCTTCCACAGGATAAGTCTGGAAATGCAACCGTAGGAACCGATATCCGTTTGTACGAAAGTAAAAATTGTATTGTGCATGCCAGCGAAGAAAAACGAGTAGTCATTCAAGGCTTGGATGGATATATCATTGCAGAGAAAGATAACACATTATTGATCTGCAAGCTGGAAGAAGAGCAAAGAATTAAGGAATTCTCGAAATAAAATTTATTTCGAGAATTGATACTCATGTGGTGTCATTCCTGTCATTCGCTTAAAGAACTTCGAGAAAAAAGAAGGATTAGGGAAGTTCAATTCATCAGAAATTTGATAAACAAGCAGATTGCTATGTTTTAGCAATACTTTAGCTTCTAATATAATGGACTGGTTTATCCAGTCCATTACTGTTTGTTGACTGGTTTGGCGGATGATCGTATTAAGATAACGAGGAGTGAGACATAGCTTATCCGCATAAAAACTAACATTACGTTCTTTCTTGCTATAAGCATTGACTAAAGAAATGAAACGCTGGAAAATCTCTTCCTGATGTGTCTGACAGCTCTGTTCTTTTTGATTGTTGTTTTTGACAAGATATTCTATATTGCACAAAAGACTGATTAGTAGATATTGAATAGCTTCCCGTCGGAACGTCGGTTCTTGTAATATATTCCATATTAAAGCAAAATAACTCTTAAACAAGTCGTATTCATGTGAGGTCAGAGATAATATGAGGTTTTTCTGTAACTGTGAGAGATGAGTGAAGAAATTGTCTTTTCCGGCTATAGAAAGAAATTCCGCGTCCATGGCTACCATCTGCATATCAAAATCCGGAGAGACTTCTATAATCTGAAGAATGGAATTCGGAACAATTAATAGTAGCTTGTCCGGCTGAAAAGTTTCTTCTATCAGGTTGATTAATACGCGTGCATATCCCTGTTTGATAACTGCGATACGTCCCTCTTTGATACGATAAGGTTGATCTATTGTGATAAGATTGGATTCTATTTTGGCGAAGCTGTTTACGAATCCGAAATGCGGAGATATGAAACGAAATTCGTTAAATCGGACGATATCCGGATTTTCTAAGATTTCGAGACCTATATTTAATGGTATTTTCTTTTCCATCTTTATCTGTTTTTTCCGCCAAAGATAATAAAAATCAGCAAATAGCCTTTTATTCTTTCTCTTTATCGAACTATTGGAACATTTTTACTAACTATCGGAATGTGAACGTATCTTTGAAACCTCTATCTTTGTCTTTTGAAGAAATTAAAGAAATGATGTGTATGAAAAGAATGGTTTTCAGTTTCTCCTTTTTATTGTTTGTATCGGGAATAAATGCGCAGATAACGTTGGAAGAATGTCAACGGAAGACGCAAGAAAATTATCCGTTGGTACATCAGTATGGCTTGGTGGAGAAAACAAAGGAATATAATCTTGAGAATGCGGCAAAAGGATATTTGCCACAGTTTGCCCTTTCGGCTAAAGCTTCTTATCAGAGTGAGGTAACGGAAATTCCGGTGAAGCTTCCCGGAGTGGATTTGAAAGGAGTGCCGAAAGATCAGTATCAGGTGATGTTGGAGTTACAACAGAAAATCTGGGATGGTGGAGGAATCCGGATGCAGAAGAAACAAACGACTGCGGAAGCGGAGATAGAGAAAGAAAAACTGAATGTGGATATGTATGCGCTAAATAGTCGTGTAAATGACCTTTATTTTGGGATTCTTTTGTTGGACGAGCAACTGAAACAGAATGCATTGTTGCAAGATGAACTGGAGAGAAATTATCGCCAGATTACTGCTTACGTAGAAAATGGCATTGCCAATCAGGCCGATTTGGATGCTGTGAAAGTGGAGCAGTTGAACACAAAGCAGAAAAGAGTTGAACTGGCTTCATCGCGTATGGCGTATTTGAAGATGCTTTCACTTTTGGTAGGAGAGAAATTGTCGCAGGAAACGGTTTTGGAGAAACCTGTTCCTCAAGATGACATTTCGGCTGTCGGTGAGATTCGTCGTCCGGAATTATCTTTGTTCAATGCGCAAGGAGTAGGATTGCAAGTACAGGAGAAAGCTTTGAATGTGCGTCATCTTCCACAGTTCGGATTATTCGTGCAGGGAGCTTATGGAAACCCCGGATTGAATATGCTGAAAAATGAATTTTCTCCCTACTATATTGCGGGTGTTCGCCTTTCATGGAATTTTGGTAGTTTGTATACCTTGAAGAATGACCGGAAGGTAATTGAAAATAAACGCCGGCAATTGGATAATAACCGGGATGTGTTTCTGTTTAATACAAGATTGGAGATGACACAACAAGATCAGGCCATCCAATCATTGGAAAAGCAAATGCAGGATGATGATGAGATTATCCGTTTGCGTACCAATATTCGCAAATCGGCAGAGGCCAAAGTGGCGAATGGAACATTGACGGTGACCGAGATGCTTCGGGAATTGACCAATGAGAGTTTGGCACGTCAGTCGAAAGCGTTGCATGAAATTCAACGGTTAATGGGAATTTATCAATTGAAATATACTACGAATGATTAATATAACTTCTTTAGATATGGAACGAATGACAAAGATAGGAATGTATGGAGTGGCATTGATTATGTTGGCTGCTTGTGGTAAGGGAATACCCGGCTATGATGCAACCGGCACGTTTGAAGCCACGGAAGTGATAGTCTCTGCCGAAGCTGCCGGAAAGCTGTTGCGACTGGAGGTAGAAGAGGGAACAAGACTGAAAGCAGGTGAGGAGATTGGGCTGGTGGATACGGTGCAATTGTATTTGAAGAAATTACAACTGGAGGCCAGTATGAAATCAGTGGAAAGCCAACGTCCGGATCTTGCTAAACAGATAGCTGCTACCAAACAGCAAATAGCAACAGCAGAACGTGAAAAGAAACGCGTGGAAAACCTGCTTGCCGCTGGAGCGGCGAATCAGAAACAGTTGGACGACTGGGACGCACAAGTCAAATTGCTTGAAAGGCAGCTTGTCGCACAGGAATCGTCATTGCAGAATAGTACGAACAGCCTGATAGAACAAGGAAATTCGGTTGCCATACAAGTTGCACAGATGGAGGATCAATTAGCTAAATGTCATGTCCAGTCGCCTATTGAAGGTACCGTATTGGCAAAATATGCAGAAGCCGGTGAATTGGCGGCAATAGGTAAACCGCTGTTTAAAGTGGCTGAAGTGGATCGCATGTATTTGAGGGCTTACATCACCTCCGAACAGTTGTCGCAAGTGAAACTGGGAGATGAGGTAACTGTGTATGCTGATTATGGAAACTCGGAGCAGAAAGCTTATCCGGGGGTAGTGACCTGGATTTCCGACCGTTCGGAGTTCACTCCCAAAACGATTTTGACGAAAAACGAACGTGCTAATCTGGTATATGCAGTGAAAATTGCCGTGAAGAATGACGGAGCATTGAAGATTGGCATGTACGGAGGAGTGACATTGAAAAATTAAAAATTGAAGATTAAAAATTAAACGCAAGGGAATGGCAAAGGAAGAACCCATAGTGGTTGTGAAAGAAGTCGGCAAGAACTATGGAACAGTGGAGGCGCTGAAAGACGTTTCTTTCGTTGTGGAACGGGGAGAAATCTTTGGGCTGATAGGGCCTGATGGTGCCGGTAAGAGTTCCTTATTCCGTATTCTGACTACTTTGTTGCTGGCGGATAAAGGAACGGCCATAGTTGCCGGGCTGGATGTGGTAACGGATTATAAACAGATTCGTACGAAGGTGGGATATATGCCCGGTCGTTTTTCACTTTACCAGGATCTTTCGGTAGAAGAGAATCTGGAGTTTTTTGCTACCGTGTTCCATACGACAGTTCAGGAGAATTATGATTTAATTAAAGATATCTATCAACAGATAGAACCGTTCAGGAAAAGAAGGGCAGGGGCTTTGTCAGGTGGTATGAAGCAGAAACTGGCATTGAGCTGTGCTTTGATTCATAAACCGGATATTTTATTCCTGGATGAACCTACTACCGGAGTAGATCCCGTGTCGCGTAAGGAATTCTGGCAAATGCTCCGAAACTTACGGGAACAGGGTATTACCATTGTCGTTTCTACTCCTATCATGGATGAGGCCCGGCAATGTGACCGGATTGCTTTCATCAATCATGGACAGATTCATGGCATTGATACCCCGGAACGTATTCTTCATCAATTTGCGTCTATCCTTTGCCCTCCTTCTTTGGAGCGGGAGGAAGTGAAGCATGAAGTAGCTCCGGTCATTGAAGTGGAACAGTTGACAAAGTGTTTTGGAGATTTTACTGCAGTAGATCATATCTCCTTTCAGGTGAACCGGGGCGAGATATTTGGCTTTCTGGGTGCTAATGGAGCAGGAAAGACGACAGCTATGCGTATGCTTTGCGGATTAAGTAAACCGACATCAGGCATCGGGAAGGTGGCAGGATATGATATTTACCGGGAGGCCGAACAAGTTAAGAAACATATCGGATATATGAGCCAAAAGTTTTCGCTATATGAAGACCTGAAAGTGTGGGAGAATATCCGTCTGTTTGCCGGAATTTATGGCATGAAGGAACAAGACATAGAACGGAAGACGGAAGAATTGTTGGATCGTTTGGAGCTTACTGCCGAACGGGATACTCTGGTGAAGAGCCTTCCGGTGGGATGGAAACAGAAATTGGCTTTTTCAGTATCAATATTCCATGAACCGAGAATCGTTTTTCTGGATGAGCCGACAGGCGGAGTAGATCCTGCTACGAGAAGACAGTTCTGGGAATTGATCTATCAGGCAGCCGATCAGGGTATTACCGTGTTTGTCACTACCCATTATATGGATGAAGCGGAATATTGCAACCGGATATCTATCATGGTGGACGGTCAGATAAAAGCACTTGATACACCTGCCCGTCTGAAACAACAATTCGGTGCGGAAACGATGGATGACGTTTTTCAGAAATTAGCCCGCGGTGCGGTGCGCAAAGCAGATTGATTATGAGACAGTTTATAGCTTTTATAAAGAAAGAGTTTTATCATATTTTCCGTGACCGGCGAACCATGCTGATTTTGTTGGGGATGCCTGTCGTGCAAATTATTCTATTCGGTTTTGCTATCAGCACGGAAGTGAAGAATGTTCGGTTGGCGGTGCTCGATCCTTCTAATGATGTGGTAACGCGAAAAATAATTGATCGTTTGGATGCCAGTGAGTATTTCACCGTTACTGCACGTTTTCATTCGCCCCAGGAAATGGAAGCTGCTTTCCTAAAGAATGAAGTTGATATGGCGATTGTCTTTAGCGAACGGTTTGCGGATGATCTCTATACGGGTGATGCTCGTGTACAGCTGATAGTAGATGCAACAGATCCCAATATGTCGACTTCGCAAGTTAATTATGCGACAGGAATCGTTTCTATGGTAGGCCAGGAGATGATTCCCCCGAATATGTCGGCTGCCCGCCTGACTCCTGATATCAAAT
Organism: Bacteroides sp. OF03-11BH; assembly: GCF_003604005.1. Classification (NCBI taxonomy): domain Bacteria; kingdom Pseudomonadati; phylum Bacteroidota; class Bacteroidia; order Bacteroidales; family Bacteroidaceae; genus Bacteroides; species Bacteroides sp. OF03-11BH. Next base: position 24,517 of record NZ_QTMW01000024.1, read on the forward strand.
TGCTCTACAACCCGCAGATGAAGAGTGCTTATAACTTTGTTCCGGGAGTGATGGGCTTGATCCTGATGCTGATTTGCGCCATGATGACCTCGATTTCCATTGTTCGTGAGAAAGAAACAGGCACGATGGAAGTATTATTGGTTTCACCTGTGAAGCCGCTATTTATTATTTTGGCAAAGGCTGTACCTTATTTTGTGCTGTCGTTCGTCAATCTGATAACGATCCTTTTGCTTTCGGTCTTTGTGTTGGATGTTCCGGTGGTAGGAAGTTTGTTCTGGTTAATCACGGTATCTTTGCTGTTTATCTTCGTATCATTGGCATTGGGCTTATTGATTTCATCAGTCACACGTACACAGGTTGCGGCCATGCTGGTTTCCGGATTGATGCTGATGATGCCCACAATGCTTTTATCGGGCATGATTTTCCCTATAGAGAGTATGCCGGTGATACTTCAATGGATCTCGGATATACTTCCGGCACGTTGGTATATACAGGCTGTGCGTAAACTGATGATTGAAGGAGTACCAGTTGCATTGGTGTATAAAGAGATTGGTATCTTGTTATTGATGGCGACGGTACTTATTACGATCAGTATCAAGAAATTTAAGTATAGATTGGAATAATATGTCGATATGCCAATTGGCTGTATGAATACTATACAGTGTGCTAATGGGCAGATTGATAAATGGAAGAATTATTTATGATAAAGTTCCTGATAGAAAAAGAGTTTAAACAATTGCTTCGCAATTCGTTTCTTCCGAAATTGATTCTTGTATTTCCATGCATGATTATGCTGCTGATGCCTTGGGCGGTAAATCTGGAAATCAAGAATATACAGCTGAATATTGTGGATAATGACCATTCGGCTATTTCACAACGTTTAGTCAATAAGATTGCCGCCTCTACCTATTTCCGTCTGGTGGAAGTGCCGGCTTCGTATGAAGAAGGCCTACGGAATATTGAAATTGGAACGGCGGATATTGTGATGGAAATTCCGCGGCATCTGGAACGGGATTGGATGAATGGAGAAGATACCCACATACTGATAGCAGCCAATGCTGTGAATGGGACAAAAGGAGGGCTGGGGAGTTCTTATCTATCTTCTATTATTAATGATTATGCAGCCGAGCTGCGTTCGGAATATCCTACAACTGCTACAGTCTCCGGTGCTTTCCCTTCGATAGGCATTGATACACAGGGGTTGTTTAATCCGAATCTGAACTATAAACTCTATATGATTCCGGCATTGATGGTCATGTTATTAACTTTGATTTGTGGTTTCTTGCCTGCATTGAATATAGTTAGCGAGAAGGAAGTAGGAACGATTGAGCAAATCAATGTGACGCCGGTTCCGAAGTTTATCTTTATTTTGGCAAAGCTCTTGCCTTACTGGTTGATTGGTTTTGTGGTGCTGACTGTATGTTTCATATTAGCCTGGTTAATTTATGGCATAGTGCCGGTCGGTCATTTTCTATTGATTTACTTTTTCGCAGTTCTTTTCGTTCTGGTAATGTCCGGTTTCGGACTTGTTATTTCCAACTACTCGGCAACGATGCAACAGTCTATGTTTGTTATGTGGTTCTGTTTGTTGGTTGTAATTTTGATGAGTGGTTTGTTTACTCCCATTAGCAGTATGCCGGAATGGGCTCAACTAATTACTAGGCTCAATCCTTTGAGGTATTTTATGGAAGTGATGCGAATGGTGTATTTAAAGGGGAGTGGTTTCTTTGATTTACTGCCACAGTTTGGAGTATTGTTGTTTTTTGCAGTAGTGTTTAATAGTTGGGCAGTGATTAGTTATCGGAAGAATAACTAAGGATAATAATATAAAAACAGCTCGTTTCCTTTTCAGGGAAAGAGCTGTTTTATTACTTCTTATCACCGTTTCCGGTGAACAGCAAGTGGTTACCGTATTACTTTATTTCGATTTGCCGATTTGGCTTCTTCACTTCTTCTTCAGAGAGTTTCGGAAGTTCGATGTTTAAAACACCATGTTCTACGGATGCAGCAATTTTTTCTTTGTCCACATTGTCCGGTAGAATCATTGTTTGCTGGAACTTAGAGTATGAGAATTCGCGACGCAGATAGCGACCGTCTTTCTTTTCCTCCTTGTTTTCAGTCTTCTTCTCCATGCTGATAACGAGGTTGTTGTCTTCATCAATGCGAACATTGAAATCATCCTTCGTCATACCAGGAGCAGCCAATTCCACTTTGTACTCTTTTTCTGTTTCCAAAACATTAATTGCAGGTGCAGTAGCATTTGCTTTTACCATCCAATCGTTATCAAAGAAATCATTAAAGATACTTGGTAACCAACTTTGAGTTCTTCTAACAGGCATCATAATTTTAGTCTCCTATCTTTAAGTTAAACATTCAATTAATAAATTTAGAACTTCGGCATTTTCACTTCCGATGGTATTGGTTATCCCGCCTTCCATCGTCCGCTCTCGAACCGTTGTTCGCTTCTATAAATGCAAACCTTATGCCAAGAGATTTTAGAGACTAAAATTGTCTATTTGTCATTTTTATAATGTCATTTTTGCAATATAAATGACAAAATGTATCCTGTTTTTATTTATTTTATATAAGATAGATATTAATTTGATAACCTGTTTACTTCTTCTCGATCAGTTTGAACCTTATTCTTAGTGTTTGCCTTTCTTCGTCATAATCATAACTAATGATTTTGAAGGTACCCACTTCAGAAGTATGGGATACATGCAATCCGATGCAGGCGCAGGCATCATAATCTCCAATGCGGACAATGCGAAGAGTTTCGCTTGCATCGGCAGGTAGCTTACTTAAATCTACAATATCTTTGGCCTGTTCATGAGTCATAAACTCAACAGTCACAGGTAGGTTCTGACTGATTACCTCGTTCACTCTATCTTCAATAGACTGGATTTGTTCCGCTGTCGGACATGACGAAAGTATATAGTCACATTTGCTTTTTTTTCTTTCGATGTGGGCATTGCGAGAACGTGGGCAGCCAAAGGTTTTCACCATGGTGGCATTGAGTAAATGCTCTGCTGTATGCATAGGAGGGTATTCCTGCTTGTTGTGATCGTTGAGTTGAATTTGTTGTTCCATAAATTATTTCAATAACTTTTTATTTTTAATATCTTCTAATATGTTCATTTGTTGAATTGCTATTTGATTTAATTTGATGAGTCTATCCTTTTGTGCCAAACCTTCGTTTATGAAAACTGCATTTTAGTTTTCCATATTTGATAAGCAGATAAGTTCGTTGATTGAGGCATAATCGCGGATATTTCCTTTTAAATCAGGGTGTGTATCCCGCCATTCTAAGGCTGTCATTCCAAACATGGCTACATTAAGGACATCAGCTTCGCTGGCATAAATCATAGATGTTTGCTGTGAAGTGATTTCTTGAGGGATAAGATGTTGTTTGATTGCATCAGTATGAATATGGTAATTAATTTTAGATAATTCTCGCTTTGCCGACCAACCAAGTTGAGCTTGCTCTTGCTCTTTGAGACGTTGGAATTCTTTTACTATGTATAATTCAAATTCAACGGAAATCCAACTTGCAAATTTGAATGCAATGTCTTTGTGAGCAAAAGTGCCCCCATATCGTCCTGATTTGGATATAATTCCAATAGCACAGGTGGTTTCTATCCATTTTTGAGGGGAAAGAGTAAACGCATTTAGTCCTGCTTCTTTTTTAAACCCCTCGAATTCGAGGGGTTTAAAATGGGGGTTGTACAATATCTCCCATAATCCTAAATATTCAATGGTCATTCTATTACGTAGCCAGTTGGCAATAACAGCATTGGCATCTGTCGTCTTGTATTTAGCTATGTCGGTTAAGGAAATGTAATCTGTATCGTTGATTTTTAGGATAGTAACATCTGTTTTCTGAACTGTAATCTTTGCCATATTCTGATTTTTCAGTAAAGGTAGAGCTATATTTGGGAATAAAGAAACGTATATCACTTTTTATTCAGAATATGTTAAACTCACTTCCATGCATCGGAGGTATCTCGCTTATTCAATTATTATTTTCTCTCCCAAGAAATGAGGTTGTTTATCTATACCTAAATCTATAAACATTTTGACTCTTGCAAGTAATTCCCGGATGTTAGTTTTCAGTCCGGCATAAGCATTTACATTTGGGGCGTTGTACCCGATGGCGTCTATTCCATTTTTCTCTGCAAGATAGATCGCTCGTTCGTTATGGAAACGTTGGGAGATGATGGTCAGACGATTTTGTCCAAACACTTCTTTGGCACGTACAACAGAGTCGAGAGTCCGGAATCCGGCATAATCTAAATAAATGGATTTTTCAGGAATACCTTTTTGCATGAGTGCTTTCTTCATTTCTTCCGGTTCATTGTAATCCTCTTTACGGTTATCGCCGCTGATGAGGATATATTTAATTTTTCCGGCTTTATATAACTCCACTGTTGCAAGAATCCGATAATCGAAGTATAAATTGTTATTTCCACTTTTCAACTTGGGAGAAGTTCCGAGAAGTAATCCTACATTGTTGGAAGGGATGGTATTTACTTCCGTATATAGTTTGGAGACTGTGTGTTTCTTGATCGTCCTGTTACATACAACTATGCTGATTACACACAGGATAGCAATTATTAGAGTGGTATAAAGCAGTTTGCGTTTCATGTTTCGGATAATAATTGTGACTTCACAAAAATACCATTCTTTTTTAGGAAATCAAGCATATAGACATAAAAAAAGGAGCAACGCCTTGCTCCAACCTTTGTTAACCTTAAATCTAATACTATGAAAAACACAGTGCAAAGATACGGACTATCGTGAAATTAGCAAATAATCCAAGAAAAAACGTATGTTATATAACATTGATTAAGAAAAAGTACCTTCGCCTTAACGGTTATTCGATGTTTTGGGCGATAGACAAATGTGGATGCTCCATTCTTCTTTCTTCATCAACTTTTTTAATAATTACTATGAACTGATTTAACAGCTGAATTTATTCGAAAAAAGCAAAGCTACAAATAAATTTTAGCACATGCGATTTGCGTTATAAAGATTCAAAAAATAGAAAAATCGAACTATATATTTTAATATATAGTTTATTATTTATATATTTATAATAATACCGGTAAGTGTTCAAGGGGGACTTTTTTAGGTAGGTGTAACCGGCTGCCATATAGCGAGTTATCTGCCTTTGGAGAGCGTTCCACTATGCGTTCGGCAAAAAGGCGCTTTTTTATCCCCCAAATGGAGGCTCTAAACTCATGCGGCAGAGCCTCCGTTTGATACATTCAGAGGCTTTGTTTCAAGCAAATGGAGCCTCTAACTTTTGCTTCCCCAAAGAAAGGTTATTAATATGCGAACGTATATGACTATTTAGAACCGAAACCAACTGAAAAGAACCGATGAGTTTAGAAGCTCCCCGCGTATGGCGTATTTTTGCAGGAAAACTGAAAACAATAACAAATATGCAGAAAAAATCTCTCCCGTCTGACATTTATCAGCACATTATGGCATGGAAATGCACAAAAAATGGCCATACAAAGTATAGTGCATCGCTTTTCTTTTTATCTTTGCATGAAATATAATATTACTAATACTTAATATAAACATGAATAAAAGAAGATGGGGCCAATGGATATTATTGGCTGTTGTTTGCTTGAGTTTCTCGATAGGAGAAAGCTATGCACAGAAAAATGATTTTGCTAATCTACGTCGTTATTCAAAAGAAAATGCTGCACTTCCACAAGCGACAAAGAAAGACAAACGGGTTATTTTTATGGGAAATTCCATTACGGAAGGATGGGTAAGGACTCATCCGGATTTTTTCAAATCAAATGGTTACATTGGCCGTGGAATCAGTGGGCAGACTTCCTATCAATTCTTGTTACGGTTCCGGGAAGATGTGATTAATCTTTCTCCTGCTTTAGTGGTGATTAATGCCGGAACAAATGATGTCGCTGAAAATACACAAGCGTATAATGAAGATTATACATTCGGAAACATTGTTTCTATGGCGGAACTGGCAAAAGCAAATAAAATAAAAGTAATTTTGACTTCCGTATTGCCTGCTGCTGCATTTAAGTGGAGAATGGAAATAAAAGATGTTCCGCAGAAAATTAAATCTTTAAATGATCGGATAGAGGCTTATGCAAAAGCAAATAAAATTCCGTTTGTTAATTATTACAAGGCAATGGTGGTTGACGAAAATCAGGCCTTGAATCCTCAATATACTAAAGATGGAGTTCACCCAACGAGCGAAGGGTATGATATTATGGAACCGTTGATTAAAAATGCCATAGAGAAGGCTCTTTGATTTATCATCGCTTGAAGTAGGAATAATCCAACTATAAGAAATGGGAGGATTGCATGAATAGATTCAGTCGTAATGAACGATCAGTCTATATCTGCAATCCTCCTTAATTTATGCTTTAGAGAGTGGTACATTATGTCTTTTCAATTTTATATTTTTCATTGAAGGTGACGTATAGACATAAAAAAAGGAGCAACGCCTTGCTCCAACCTTTGTTAACCTTAAATCTAATACTATGAAAAACACAGTGCAAAGATACGGGATTCCGGTAACTTTGCAAATTATCAGCCCTTAATTGGTGTTTTTATAACACTAATTAATAGACTAAATGCGAAGTTACAGGTTTGTTAAGAGTTTCAGCCCTTAGCAATCAGGCTATAATAAGTGAACAAAGGGGAAATTTTATCCCCATTTCTCTTTCATCAAGTCCTCCAGTTTCAATAATTCGTCACGATATTGTGCGGCTTCGATAAATTCAAGTTTCTTGGCTGCTTCCTGCATCAGTTTGCGGGTACGCTCGATACTCTTTTCCATCTGCGCTTTACTCATATACTGCACTATCGGATCTGCTGCGATATTCGGAGTAGAAGGTTCTACATAAGCATGTCTTTCTTTCAACAGCTCATCTGCCTCTTTTGCATTACCGAATACAGACAAGTTTCTGGCCTTTTTAATCTGTTGCGGGGTAATTCCGTTTGCCTCATTGTATGCCAACTGCTTTTCGCGGCGACGGTTCGTTTCATCAATCGTCAGTTTCATACTATCCGTCATCTTATCAGCATACATGATTACCTTACCGTTCACATTACGCGCGGCACGTCCCGCAGTTTGTGTCAACGAACGGTGGGAGCGGAGGAATCCTTCTTTGTCTGCATCGAGAATAGCGACGAGAGACACTTCCGGAAGGTCGAGACCCTCACGAAGCAGGTTGACCCCGATAAGTACGTCATAAACTCCTTGCCGGAGATCATCCATAATCTTCACACGTTCCAGTGTGTCGACATCACTATGGATATAGGTACATCTCACATTATTATTAAGAAGATATTCTGCCAGTTCTTCTGCCATTCGTTTGGTTAGTGTAGTGACGAGTACGCGTTCTTCTTTTTCAATACGGAGCTGGATTTCTTCCATTAAATCGTCAATCTGATTGAGACTCGGACGTACTTCGATGATAGGATCAAGCAGACCGGTAGGACGAATCACCTGTTCCACGACAATTCCTTCCGACTGAATCAATTCATAATCCGCCGGTGTAGCACTGACGTAGATTACTTGTTTTGCCATCTCCTGAAACTCTTCAAATTTTAACGGACGGTTGTCCATAGCGGCAGGCAATCGGAAACCATATTCCACAAGATTGATTTTTCGCGCACGGTCTCCTCCATACATTGCACGGATTTGGGGTACGCTTACGTGGCTTTCGTCGATAACGATCAGGAAATCATCCGGAAAGAAATCGAGCAAACAATAGGGGCGGGTACCGGCAGCACGGCCGTCGAAATAACGGGAATAATTCTCAATTCCGGAACAATGTCCCAATTCCCGAATCATTTCCATATCGTAAGTTACTCGCTCATACAATCGTTTGGCCTCGTATTCCTTGCCGATAGATTCGAAGAAAGCTACTTGCTTGGTCAAATCATCCTCTATTTCATGAATAGCACGGAGAGTAGCCTCTTTGGTAGTCATGAACAGGTTGGCCGGATAAATCTTATAGGCGTCAAATGGTGCGATAGTGACTCCTGTGATAGGGTCTACCTCTTCGATACCGTCAATTTCATCCCCCCAGAAGGTGACGCGGAGCAGGTTGTCGGTATAAGCCAGATAAATATCCACCGTGTCGCCCTTGACTCGGAAATTGCCACGGTTCAAGTCGATATCATTGCGGACATACAAACTGTCTACCAAACGACGTAGAAACACATTGCGGTCCATCATCCGTCCCCGTTCTATTTCGATGACATTTTTGTAGAAGTCCGAAGGATTTCCCATACCGTAGATACAAGATACGGAAGAAACCACTACCACGTCTTTTCTTCCGGAGAGTAGGGCGGAAGTGGCAGAGAGCCGGAGCTTGTCGATTTCGTCATTGATGGCGAGATCTTTCTCTATATATGTATCACTGTTCGGCAGATAAGCTTCCGGCTGGTAATAATCATAGTAAGAAACGTAATATTCTACCGCATTGTTTGGGAAAAAAACTTTAAACTCACTGTAGAGCTGGGCAGCCAGTGTTTTGTTATGGCTCAAAATCAAGGTGGGTTTATTGATATTGGCGATCACATTGGCAATGGTAAATGTTTTTCCCGACCCGGTCACTCCCAATAAAGTCTGTGCGGGAACTCCCTGAAGGACCCCTTCAGTAAGTTGTGCTATAGCTTCCGGCTGATCTCCGGTAGGTTTATAAGCTGATGTTAGTTCATAATTCATAGTTAAATCCTAAAAAGTGGAGCAATATTCGGTAAAATAATCGAGATAACAAATCATTTTTCCAAATAAATCCTTTACTTTGCAACATATTAATATCAAAAAACAGATTCATACAACTAGTAATACCAGAAACATAATGATTTGGAATGAGAGCATTGAGTGTATGGACCGCGAAAGTCTTCGCAAGATTCAAAGCATACGACTCAAGAAAATAGTAGATTACGTTTATCACAACACGCCTTTCTATCGAAAGAAGATGCAGGAAATGGGGATTACTCCCGATGACATCAATAGTATTGATGATATTGTAAAATTGCCGTTTACCACGAAACATGATTTAAGAGATAATTATCCGTTCGGACTTTGTGCCGTGCCGATGAGCCAAATTGTACGTATTCATGCTTCTTCCGGAACAACCGGAAAACCGACGGTTGTCGGATATACCCGTAAGGACTTGTCTACATGGGCGGAATGTATATCGCGTGCTTTTACCGCTTATGGAGCGGGGCGTTCTGATATTTTTCAGGTATCATACGGATACGGACTGTTCACGGGCGGATTGGGAGCACATGCAGGAGCCGAAAATATTGGTGCTTCTGTTATTCCGATGTCCAGTGGTAACACGGAAAAACAGATAACCTTGATGCACGATTTCGGATCGACCGTGCTGTGTTGTACTCCTTCCTATGCGCTTTATCTGGCAGATGCAATCAAAGATTCCGGTTTGCCGCGTGAAGAATTCCGACTGAAAGTCGGTGCTTTCGGTGCAGAACCCTGGACGGAAAATATGCGTCATGAGATAGAAGAAAAGCTGGGAATCAAAGCATACGATATTTATGGCTTGAGTGAGATTGCCGGACCGGGTGTCGGGTACGAGTGCGAATGTCAGCACGGGACTCACTTGAATGAAGACCATTACTTCCCGGAAATCATCGACCCGAATACATTGCAACCGGTGGAATCCGGTCAAACGGGCGAACTGGTATTTACTCATTTAACCAAAGAGGGTATGCCGTTGCTTCGTTACCGTACGCGTGATTTGACGGCCTTGCATCATGATAAATGTTCCTGTGGCCGTACATTGGTACGTATGGATCGTATTTTGGGACGTAGTGATGATATGTTGATTATCCGCGGTGTGAATGTATTCCCGACGCAGATTGAATCAGTCATTCTTGAAATGGAAGAGTTTGAACCGCATTATTTGTTGATAGTAGGTCGTGAAAACAATACCGATACAATGGAACTCCAGGTTGAAGTACGTCCGGAATTCTATTCGGATGAGATCAACAAAATGCTGGCTTTGAAGAAGAAACTGGGAGGACGTTTGCAAAGCGTACTCGGACTGGGAGTCAACGTGAAACTGGTAGAGCCTCGCAGCATTGAACGCAGCGTAGGTAAAGCGAAACGTGTAATTGATAACAGAAAAATGTAAATAAGTATTAGGTATTAAGTATTAAGTATTGACCATGCGGGTGATCTTGGAACTACGGTAATACTTGTTACCTAATACCTAATGCTTGTTACCTAATACTTAATACTTATTACTTAATACTTTAATAAATATGGTAGCAAAACAACTTTCTATTTTTTTGGAAAATAAGTCAGGCCGTTTGACGGAAGTGACTGAAGTGCTGGCGAAAGAAAATATCAATCTTTCTGCCTTGTGCATTGCCGAAAATGCTGATTTTGGTATTTTGCGTGGAATTGTATCCGATCCGGATAGAGCATACAAAGCTTTAAAAGATAATCATTTTGCAGTGAATGTGACTGATGTAGTAGGTATAAGCTGTCCCAATGTGCCGGGTGCTTTGGCAAAAGTGCTGGGATATTTATCAGAAGAGGGTGTATTTATTGAATATATGTATTCGTTTGCCAATAACCATATTGCAAATGTAGTGATTCGCCCCAGCAACCTGGATAAATGTATCGAGGTATTGAAAGAAAAGAAAGTCGATTTACTGGCTGCAAGTGATTTGTATAAACTGTAAATATAACAGTGAGCAATAAATAATGAACGGTAAACAGTTGTGTTATCCAATTCAAGGACAACGCAATTGCTTACCGTTTTTACTATAAATATAGTGACGCTATCCGGTGAAGATAGCGACGGTATATGCCAACGATACCGTTACTATCCCGAACACATACCGTCACTATTGTGATTCGTTTATAATCTGCTGTTTATAGTTTGTCGTTTGTAATTCGACGTCATTTTCTCTCCTTTTGTCGATGTTTAACGCCTTTTATGTATTAAAAAACACAGATTAATTGCTAAATTCCCAGCGAATAAGTAACTTTGCGCATTATTTTTAAATAGGATGAAGAAAAATATCATTATAACTTTGCTTGCGGCGGCTACTCTTACATCATGTGGGGAGTATAATAAATTGCTGAAAAGCACCGATTACGAATACAAGTACGAAGCCGCCAAAAACTATTTTGCGAAGGGACAGTATAATCGTTCAGCTACGTTGCTGAATGAGTTGATAACCATTCTGAAAGGAACCGATAAAGCGGAAGAATCTTTGTATATGTTGGGAATGAGCTACTATAATCAGAAAGATTATCAGACAGCTGCCCAGACATTTATCACCTATTTCAATACATATCCTCGTGGTACTTTTACTGAACTGGCACGTTTCCATGCAGGTAAGGCTTTATTCCTGGATACTCCGGAACCACGTTTGGATCAGTCAAGCACTTATCAGGCTATCCAGCAATTGCAGATGTTCATGGAGTATTTCCCGAACAGCACAAAGAAGCAGGAAGCACAGGATATGATTTTTGCTTTACAGGATAAACTGGTTTTGAAAGAGCTTTATTCAGCAAGGTTATATTATAATCTGGGTAATTATTTGGGCAATAACTATGAGTCTTGTGTAATTACAGCTCAAAATGCATTGAAGGATTATCCTTATACTGATTATCGTGAAGAACTTTCCATTTTGGTTCTGCGTGCAAGACACGAAATGGCTATCTATAGCGTTGAAGACAAGAAGATGGATCGTTACCGCGAAACGATTGATGAATATTACGCTTTTAAGAATGAATTTCCTGAAAGTAAATATTTGAAAGAAGCCGAGAAGATATTCAATGAATCACAGAAAGTAATTAAAGACTAAATTTAAATAGATTTATGGACTACAAAAAAACAAATGCTCCTGCTACAACAGTAACCCGTGATATGATGGAACTCTGTGCTGATACAGGTAATGTTTATGAAACAGTTGCCATTATTGGTAAGCGTGCTAATCAGATCAGTGTAGAAATCAAAAACGATCTTTCTAAGAAACTGGCAGAGTTTGCTTCTTACAATGACAATTTGGAAGAAGTGTTTGAAAATAGAGAGCAAATCGAAATTTCTCGTTATTATGAGAAATTGCCGAAACCGGACTTGATTGCTACGCAAGAATACATCGAAGGGAAAATATATTATAGAAATCCGGCTAAGGAGAAAGAAAAACTTCAGTAATTTATTTTCTGACGAAGAATTTGATAGTCAAGTAGTAAGTGGGATGATTATCCCTGCTCCTTATTGCTTGGCTATTATTGTTTAACTCAACTACTATTTAGAATACTTATGATTCAACGAATTCAAACTGTTTATTTATTGATTGTTGTAGGATTGCTGATTACAGCCATGTGTTTGCCGATGGGTTACTTCATTGACGCAATGGGAGAACATCCTTTTAAGGCGTTAGGATTGGAAGTAAACGGTGCTATTCAGTCTACATGGGGCTTGTTCGGAATTCTGATGGTTAGCACCATCGTGTCTGTGGCTACTATCTTTTTGTATAAGAACCGTATGTTGCAGATTCGCATGACAATTTTCAATAGCTTATTATTGGTAGGTTATTACATTGCTGCCCTTGCTTTTTATTTTGCATTGAAGAATGATGAAAATATGTTCCGTATAGGCTGGGCATTGTGTTTGCCACTTGTTTCTATCATCCTGAATATACTGGCTATCCGTGCTATCGGACGGGATGAGGTGATGGTAAAAGCTGCGGATAGATTACGATAAAAAGGACTAAAGCTCCCAGAAATAGAAATCCCCGCTAATTCGTTTAGAGTTAGTGGGGATTTTTTTAGTTCGTTGTGAATAGGATTTTTAAATAAGAGGTTTTAATCTCTTCCTCCTTGAAAGAGGGATTATTTCTTCAAATCAAATAAATATGTGAGCTTTATGGTAATTGTACTGTGTGCTGCACGGGCAAAAAAATCTTTCTTTGTAGTGCTGTAAAAATCGGACAAGGCAAAGTAATAGCGACCTTCAACAATGAAGCTACCTGCTTTCTTTGTTCTAAGTTCTACACCCCCGCCACCGGCAATACCATAGTCAAATTTATTTTGAATCTTAACTCCGTACACGGCTTTCTGGGGACTATTAGTTCTCACATCATTCATATCTATACCTTTCATTGTTTCTGATTCGCTAATTAGGAATCCGATTTGGGGACCTAGATTTATAAATGCTTGCAATCCTCTATCTTTCCCAAAGGCCAAATGGGCAAGAAAAGGAATATCAAGATAGGTCATTTTGCGAGTATAAGTTTTACTAGGGTCCTTTTCTGTTACCTCATATCCATCTGCATTAGTTGTTGTTATTTCAAATAATTCATCCCAACCTCGTTGCGATATATTGAGCTCGATTTGTGCACCACAAATCATAGCAAAATACTTCTCGGATATATAACGTGCTGTCAAACCTCCGGTAATTCCCATCAGGCTATTTTGCTTGATACTAGAAGTAAAAGAAACACTGTTTAAATTGACACCTCCATTGATACCTACCGATAAATTGCTTCGTGCTTCTCCGATTTGAGCGACAGCAGGAAAGGCAAATCCTGTAAGTAGGAGTGTTGCGATCAAAAATGGTTTTATCTTTATCATTTTCGTATTATTCGAAGTCAAGTTTTACTAATTCAAAATTCTTAGTGAAACGTATGAAGAACACCTTTTTATTAATAAATCCTCCCCAGTTGTTTACACGCTCGAATTTGAATCCGGTCTGGATAGGAGTCAGGTTCATTTTAGGCAGATTGTTTTCCAGTTCCGAGCCATAAAGCGATAATCCTTTCAGGAAGAAGAAGCCGGTGTCAAAACCCAGCATTGCGTAATTAGGGTATTTGCTTGCCAAATCTTTGCTATACCATTTATGGTAAGCATTGGTAAACTGCACAGCTGCCGGGAACAACGTATTCGTATAGAATGAAGAATAGAAATATACATCCAATTCAAAGAAGTTTTCCAGATGATCTCTGGTATAGGTCTGCCATTCCGGATAGCCGAACAGATGAATATTCTCTGCAGGATTCTCTCTGACTAACAGCGTCAGTTGAGGAAGTATCTTAATTAGTAAGACGTTGTTGCCTGATGTCGGAATAAAGATGTTTTCTTTATCACTGCGGAGCGCTGCTTTCAACGTTTCTTTCGTTGCGCTTTCACTGACGGTTCTCATTGGAATTCCTTTACTTTTCAACTCTTGTTTCAAGCCGCTGATAAATTCCGCTTTCTCTTTATCAACGCTCGCCGGTTCTATGAAGATAACGTTTGCATTGGGAAATTGACGGGTGAAGTGCTCGTAAACTTCTGAATATAAGTAAGATTGAGGCGTATTGATCTGATAAACAGCTGGGTTGTTGAATACCTCTTCTCCTTTTTGAGAGAAAGGAATCACCAGGCGTATGTCGTTCTTCTCTGCGAAGTCGGACAATGGCTTTATTTGATTCTGATGCATCGGACCGAAGATGATATTCATACTTTTCATCTCGTTCTTGGCAAGAATCGTATTTAATGTAGAAACCTCTTTTCCGCAATCATATACATATAGATCAAGAGAAATACCTGTACGCTTCAGACTGTCTACTGCCATCAGGAAACCTTCGTAATATTCCACCATGCGTTTCTCTTCCTGGAAAGGCAACAATAAAGCTGCTTTAATGGTAGACAGCTTTTGGGGAGTCTCTTTACTTTTGCGGAAAAGCTCGCTATTGCTGGGAGGAATAGCGTAAGGATCTTCCTTCTGTGTAGGTTGCACGGTCGTTGCTGCCGGGTAAGGGATGCAAAGGAATTGTCCCTTTTTCATGCCTTTTTTCAGTTCCGGGTTAGCTGCAATTAACTCCTGCTCGCTGATTCCATATTCACGGCTCACGCTAAAAATAGTCTCTTTGCGTTTTACCTTATGCATATCCTTGCATTTCGGCACAACAGGACCTTGAATGGTGGTCTGTTCGGTAGGCGTTTGAGTTGCAGTAGCAGTTTGCTCTTCTTTTTTCTGCGGAATCAGGATGACCTGTCCGATGCGGAAATTTTCGGCACTCAAACCGGGGTTTGCTTCACAAATATCTTTGGCGGATACATTATACATGGTTGTCAGTTTGTATAGTGTTTCTCCGGCTTGAATCGTATGGAATGTTTCTCCCTTCTGACTCTCTTTCCCTGTAGGGATTTTGATTGTCTGTCCGGCATAGATCTTTTCGTCACAGCCAGGATTCAGACGTATGATGTCTGATGTAGTGACATTATACATCTTGGAGATGGAGTATAAACTTTGTCCTTTTTCGATGGTATGCAAGAAATATGATTGGTTTTCCTGTGCATAACTGATAGCATATGAAACGCTTATAAAAAGCAGAAATAAGAATATACGGTTTATCGGTTTCATCAAATTATAACTATTGGTTCTTGAAATCAAGGAACAAAGGTACAAATAATGCCCTATATCTTCATAAGATTTGAGTTAAGAAAATAATATTGTGCTTTTTTAGGAGCATATTTCGGGCGGAAACATTAATTTTGCAACATTTATGGAAGGATATGAATATGCAGGAAACAGAATATATTAATGTGTACGGTGCGCGCGTGCACAATTTAAAGGATATTGATGCCGAAATTCCCCGTAACAGTTTGACTGTTATCACCGGATTGAGCGGTAGTGGAAAATCTTCTTTAGCCTTCGATACGATTTTTGCCGAAGGACAGCGTCGTTATATCGAAACTTTTTCAGCGTATGCCCGTAACTTCTTGGGCAATCTGGAACGTCCGGATGTCGATAAGATAACAGGTTTGAGTCCGGTTATCTCCATTGAACAGAAAACAACGAATAAAAATCCCCGTTCTACCGTAGGAACGACTACGGAGATATATGATTATCTCCGTTTGCTGTATGCCCGTGCGGGAGTGGCTTATTCGTATCTGTCGGGTGAGGAGATGGTGAAATATACCGAAGAGCAGATTCTGGACTTGATTCTGAAAGATTATAAAGGAAAGAAAATATATCTGCTGGCTCCGCTAGTTCGTTCACGTAAGGGACATTACAGGGAACTTTTCGAACAAATACGTAAAAAAGGATACCTGTATGTGCGGGTGGACGGAGAAGTGCGTGAAATCACGCATGGTATGAAACTCGACCGCTATAAAAATCACGATGTAGAAGTGGTTATTGATAAATTAGTGGTAGCGGAGAAAGATGACCGGCGCTTGAAACAGAGTGTGGCAACCGCTATGCGCCAGGGAGATGGGTTGATGATGATTCTGGATGCCCAATCTGAAAGTATCCGTCATTATAGTAAGCGGCTCATGTGTCCCGTCACCGGATTGTCTTATCGTGAACCGGCTCCGCATAACTTCTCATTCAATTCACCGCAAGGAGCATGTCCGAAGTGTAAGGGATTGGGAGTAGTCAATCAGATTGATGTGGACAAAGTGATTCCCGATCGTGAACTTTCCATTTATGAAGGAGCGATAGCACCTTTGGGAAAATATAAGAATGCGATGATTTTCTGGCAAATCGGTGCTTTGCTCGAGAAGTACGACGCAACACTGAAAACTCCGATAAAGGAGTTACCGGACGATGCGATTGATGAAGTCTTGTACGGTTCTGATGAACGGATTAAAATCAAGAGTTCGCTGATCGGTACTTCCTCCGATTACTTTGTTACTTACGAAGGAGTGGTGAAGTATATTCAGATGTTGCAGGAAAAGGATGCTTCTGCAACAGCACAGAAATGGGCGGAACAATTTGCCAAAACAACGGTTTGTCCCGAATGTAAAGGGGCTCGTTTGAATAAAGAAGCTTTGCATTTTCGTATCCATGATAAGAATATCAATGAGTTGGCGAATATGGACATCAACGAGTTGTACGACTGGTTGATGAAGGTGGATGAGTTCCTGTCCGATAAGCAGAAGAAAATATCGGTGGAGATTCTGAAAGAGATTCGCACACGTTTGAAGTTCTTGCTGGACGTGGGTCTGGATTATCTGGCATTGAATCGTAGCTCTGTTAGTCTTTCCGGTGGTGAGAGTCAGCGTATCCGCTTGGCTACACAGATTGGTTCGCAATTAGTGAATGTACTTTATATTCTCGACGAGCCGAGTATCGGTCTGCATCAGCGTGATAATCTGCGTCTTATCAACTCGTTGAAAGAACTCCGCGACATGGGGAACTCCGTGATTGTAGTGGAACATGATAAGGATATGATGCTGGCTGCCGATTATGTCATCGATATGGGTCCGAAAGCCGGACGTCTCGGAGGCGAAGTCGTTTTCGCCGGAACCCCGCAGGAGATGCTGAATACAGATACAATGACTTCGCAATATCTGAATGGCAAGATGAAGATAGAAATCCCTGCCAAGCGTAGAAAAGGAAATGGGAAATCTATCTGGCTGAAAGGAGCGAAGGGGAATAACCTGAAGAATGTAGATGTTGAATTTCCGTTGGGTAAACTGATTTGTGTAACTGGTGTATCAGGAAGTGGAAAATCCACCTTGATTAATGAAACTTTGCAGCCGATTCTTTCACAGAAATTCTATCGTTCTTTACAAGATCCTTTGGAATACGATTCGATTGAAGGGTTGGAAAATATAGATAAGGTAGTAGATGTGGATCAATCACCTTTGGGACGTACGCCACGCTCCAATCCTGCGACTTATACCGGTGTGTTTTCTGATATCCGTAACCTGTTTGTGGGTCTGCCGGAAGCTAAGATTCGTGGTTATAAACCGGGACGTTTCTCCTTTAATGTTGCAGGTGGGCGTTGTGAAGCATGTACGGGAAATGGTTATAAGACGATTGAAATGAATTTTCTTCCTGATGTATATGTGCCTTGTGAGGTTTGTCATGGTAAACGTTATAACCGGGAAACACTAGAAGTGCGTTTCAAGGGAAAATCAATTGCCGATGTACTTGACATGACGATCAACCGTGCTGTGGAATTCTTTGAAAATGTGCCGCAAATCTTGAATAAGATTAAAGTCTTGCAGGATGTCGGACTCGGATATATAAAACTGGGGCAATCTTCTACCACTCTTTCCGGCGGAGAAAGCCAGCGTGTGAAACTGGCAACGGAGCTATCGAAAAGAGATACGGGCAAAACTCTTTATATCCTTGACGAACCGACTACCGGACTTCATTTTGAAGATATCCGTGTATTGATGGGAGTATTGAATAAGCTTGTAGATAAAGGTAATACTGTTATCGTCATCGAGCACAATCTGGATGTGATTAAAATGGCGGATTATATTATCGATATGGGCCCTGAAGGTGGTAAGGGCGGGGGAGAACTCCTTAGTTACGGAACACCGGAAGAAGTTGCGAAGAGCCCTAAAGGATATACATCTAAGTTCCTTCGCGAAGAGCTGGGTCTCTAATTTAAATCATAGAGTGCCAACTTATCGGACAATCTTCGATGAGTTGGCACTTATCATATCATATTCTTTATTTATCAGATATAGAACTTATAAATACAACGAAAATGAAAATCAATAAAACAAATGCCGCACGGCTGTTAGATAAGGCTAAGATAGCCTATGAATTAATTCCCTACGAAGTAGATGAAAACGACTTGAGTGCTGTTCATGTGGCAGCAAGTTTAGGAGAGAACATCGAGCAGGTCTTTAAAACGCTTGTTCTGCACGGCGATAAAAGCGGATATTTTGTCTGTGTCATTCCGGGAGAACATGAAGTTGATTTGAAACTGGCAGCTAAAGCTTCGGGTAACAAGAAGTGCGAGTTGATTCCCGTAAAAGAACTTCTGCCACTTACCGGATATATCCGGGGAGGTTGTTCGCCGATCGGTATGAAAAAGCATTTTCCTACTTATATTCATGAAACCAGCCAACAATTTCCGTATATTTATGTAAGTGCCGGTGTACGGGGACTTCAGATAAAAATAGCTCCGGAAGATTTGATTCGTGAATCCAGGGCGGAAATTTGTCGTTTATTTGAGGAGTAGTTTAACAAATCATTGTGCAAAAACTCGAGAAAAAGTATATATTTGCAAGAAATATTTATTTAAATCAATCAATTATTAATTCTAAAAACTTATATCTATGTTCAGTAAACACCCTAAAGGTCTGATTGCTGCAGCTTTAGCTAATATGGGAGAGCGTTTTGGCTTCTATATTATGATGGCGATTTTGACATTGTTTATTTCAGCGAAATTTGGATTGTCCGAGACAACTACCGGATACATTTATTCCGCGTTTTATGCTTCCATTTATATTTTAGCTTTGGCGGGAGGTGTTATTGCTGATAAGACGAAAAATTTCAAAGGCACTATTTTAGTAGGGCTGATATTAATGGCTGTCGGTTATTTGATTATTGCCATTCCAACTCCGACTCCTGTTCCTAGTATGGCTCTTTACTTGGGATTAACCTGTTTCGGGCTTTTGGTGATTGCTTTTGGTAATGGTTTGTTTAAAGGAAATCTTCAGGCTTTGGTCGGTCAGATGTACGATGATCCCAAATATTCCAATCTTCGTGATGCCGGTTTCCAGATATTTTATATGTTTATCAATATTGGAGCTGTTTTTGCACCGTTTATTGCTATTGGTGTACGCAACTGGTGGTTGAAGGTGAACAACTTCGATTATGATGCTACTTTACCTGAATTGTGCCATCAATATTTAGAAAAAGGAAATGATATGGCTCCACAGGCAATGGAGAATCTGACAACTTTGGCTAAGACTGCTGTTCTCGATGGAACTCCTGTAACCGATATGGGTATGTTTGTGAATAGCTATCTTGACGTGTTTAACCGTGGTTTCCAGTATGCTTTTATGGCTGCTATTGGTGCTATGCTTGTTTCGCTGATTATTTATATGGCAAATAAGAAACGTTTCCCGGATCCTGCGACTAAAATGGAAACTGGTAAAGGGACTGCGACTGTGAACAAGGAAGAAATCCAAATGAGCGCTACTGAAATAAAACAGCGCATCTATGCTTTGTTTGCAGTATTCGGTGTTGTTATTTTCTTCTGGTTATCTTTCCATCAGAATGGTTATTCTTTGACCTATTTCGCCCGTGACTATGTGGACTTGAGTGTGATTAATATTGACTTAGGTTTTACGCAGATCAAGGGAGCTGAAATATTCCAGAGCGTTAATCCGTTCTTCGTTGTATTCCTGACTCCCTTTATCATGTGGATGTTCGGTTCAATGAAAAAGAATGGTAAAGAACCTTCTACTCCGATGAAGATTGCCATTGGTATGGGTATTGCCGCGTTAGCGTATGTATTCTTAATGGTATTCTCATTTACATTGCCTTCGAAAGAGGTGTTGGGTACTATGAGTGCTGCTGAAATCAATGCTATTCGTGTGACTCCGTGGATTATGATCGGCCTGTATTTCATTCTTACGGTTGCCGAACTGTTCATCTCTCCTCTGGGATTATCATTTGTATCTAAAGTAGCTCCTCCTCATTTGCAGGGGCTGATGCAAGGTTGCTGGTTGGCTGCAACAGCTGTGGGTAACTCACTGTTGTTTATCGGTGGTATTCTTTATACAACTGTGCCTATTTGGGCTTGTTGGTTGGTATTTGTAGGAGCAACTGGTGCTTCCATGATTGTAATGCTTTCAATGGTAAAATGGTTGGAACGTGTAGCGAAATAAAATCTTGCCATTAACTAAATAAACAAAATGCCCCGGAACAAGTATCATAAATGTTCCGGGGCATTTTGTTTGTATATCAAATATCCAGTCCCATAATATAATCATTCATATAATACCCGTTACCAATCGGGAAATCACCTTCCCGCAACTTTCTCATTCCCATGTGCTCGTAAAACTGCAAAGCCTTATTATTACGATTTACGTTGAGCTCCATCAAACAAGGTTCCGGGTGTATTTCTTTGATACACTTGATTGCTTCCTTGAATAAAAAACTGCCGCAATGCGTGCCCTGAAAACGGGGGAGGACATATATCTTCTGAAGATGGAATACATCCTTTTCCTGTTGTTGAATGGAAACGTATCCGCATGGTTCATTCTCTTTATAAGCAATGGAGTACACATGTCCCTCTTCCTCCATTTGTTTGCGCACATTGGAAGGTGCATACATCCAGTCCATCATATAATCCAGTTGTTCGGGAGATAAAATTTCCTTGTAGGTGGCGGGGAATACCTCCTTTGCCATCTTATGAATAAGCTCGCAATCGGCTACCGTTGCTTTTCGAATTGTAAACATATGTATTTTCTATTTCTTGGTTTAACGGGCACAAATATAGCCATTATTTCTTTTTATAATAAGGTGGAGAGTCTCTAATGTTTTAATTATTATTAATTTATAGTACTTTGTAATGCAAGGTACTAAAGTAATGCATATATTTGTGCATCTAAAAGAAGTGAATAATGAAAGTAGACAATGTAAAATCACAGATGAGGAAAGGCATGCTTGAATATTGTATCATGCTTTTGTTGCACAAGGAGCCCGCTTATGCTTCTGATATTATTCAGAAATTGAAAGAAGCCCAACTGATTGTAGTGGAAGGCACCTTGTATCCATTGCTTACCCGTCTGAAAAATGATGACCTGTTAAGTTATGAGTGGGTAGAATCTACCCAGGGACCTCCCCGCAAATACTATAAACTCACTGAACAAGGAGAAGTCTTTTTGGGAGAGCTGGAAATTTCCTGGAAAGAACTTAACGATACAGTGAATCATATAGCCAATAGATAATCCGAAAAAGAAGAAATAAAAATGAAAAAGACATTGACCATAAATTTAGGAGGAATTGTCTATCATATAGATGACGATGCCTACCAACTGTTAGATAATTATCTGTCTAATTTGAAGCATTACTTTCGTAAACAGGAGGGTGCGGAAGAGATCGTAAACGATATTGAGATGCGTATTGCCGAACTGTTTGCAGAGAAAGTAACTGAAGGAAAACAGGTCATCACAGTTTCGGATGTAGAAGAAATTATCGCCCGTGTCGGCAAACCGGAAGACTTTGGAATTGCTGATGAGGATATGGACTCACAGAAAAGAACGGAACAAACATCGTCCGCTAATCAAGGCAGTACGCAAACCGCTGCTCAACGCCGCTGGTTTCGTGATCCGGATAATAAATTGTTGGGAGGCGTAGCGGCAGGATTGGCAGCTTACTTCGGTTGGGACATCACATTAGTGCGTATATTGATGATTATCCTTGTATTTGTACCTTATTGCCCGATGATTATACTTTATATTATCGGATGGATCGTTATTCCGGAAGCCCGTACTGCCGCGGAAAAATTGAGTATGCGTGGAGAAGCAGTGACCATTGAGAATATTGGCAAAACAGTGACAGACGGTTTCGAACGTGTAGCGGACGGAGTTAACAACTATATGAACTCCGGCAAACCTCGTACCTTTCTTCAAAAGATAGGCGATGTATTTGTTTCCATTGCTGCTGTTCTCTTTAAAATATTTCTGGTAGCTCTTGTCATTCTCTGCTGCCCTGTCTTGTTCGTACTGGCCGTTGTACTGGTAGCACTGGTGTTTGCAGCAATTGCCGTGGCAGTTAGCGGAGGAGCACTGCTTTACGAGATGCTGCCTGCCATCGACTGGATGCCGGTTGCTTCCGTATCTCCAATGATGACACTGCTAGGTACGATTGCCGGAGTTGCCCTCATCGGTATTCCATTAGGAGCTTTCTTGTATACTATCTTGCGGCAGTTATTCCATTGGTCGCCGATGGGAGCAGGCTTGAAATGGTCGCTATTGATTCTATGGATATTGGGTGCAGTCATAATGATTATTAATCTTTCAGCTCTTGGCTGGCAACTGCCTTTGTATGGCTTGCACTGCTCTTAACGAAGTCTCATTCTATATAAAAAAGGATAATATTTATTCTTTTATAAGTAAATGTACCCCGATAGTGTGTCCGGGGTACATTTTTTGTTTACTCTAATTCATCGTAAATCGAGAATTTATTAGTAAGTTTGTAAATACGTATTCAGGAAATAAAAATGGGTGAACATATATGTTTTAGGAGAAACGAACGTTTAGCGACAGTCAACCCTTATTGGAGAGGAAATCCGATGGTGCGCGGGCGTTTTTTTAATCGGCAGCATCGCTTCCGTCCGGGGATGGGGAGTGTACTGAAATGGCGTCTTTCGCCCAATCCCCAACGCAAAGAGAAGAAAACGGTGAAATGGGATCCAAAGGTTTGTTATCTCCGTTCATTGGATGCAGTGGTGGGAGATTCCCTGATATGGCTCGGACATAATTCTTTCTTTCTCCAGTTAGCAGGTAAACGAATCATGTTCGATCCTGTGTTCGGCAGTATTCCTTTTGTGAAGAGACAGAGCGAGTTTCCCGCTAATCCTGACATATTTACAGGGATTGATTATCTACTTGTCAGCCATGACCATTTCGATCATTTGGATAAACAGAGTATAGCCCGTTTACTGAAGAATAACCCGCAAATGAAACTCTTTTGCGGCTTGGGAACCGGTGAGCTGATTCAGGGATGGTTTCCCGAAATGAAAGTGATTGAAGCCGGATGGTATCAACAAATGGAAGATGAGGGATTGAAGATTACTTTTCTACCGGCACAACACTGGAGCAAACGTTCCGTACGTGATGGTGGCCAGCGACTGTGGGGAGCTTTCATGCTGCAAGGAAATGGAATTTCTCTTTATTATAGCGGTGATACAGGTTATTCCAGTCACTTCCGTGAGATTCCCGATCTGTTCGGAGCACCGGATTATGCTTTGTTAGGCATCGGGGCATACAAACCTCGCTGGTTTATGCGTCCCAATCATATATCGCCTTACGAATCATTGACTGCCGCCGAGGAAATGCATGCTGGTCTTACCATTCCCATGCATTATGGCACATTCGATTTGTCTGACGAGCCTTTGCATGATCCCCCGAAAGTCTTCGCAACAGAGGCTAAGAAACGGAAGATTCCGGTGAAGATTCCCTATTTGGGAGAGATTGTGAAATTGAATAAACAGAAATAATTAGATAAGTACCTGCCATGAATTAATCGTTATTTTTCTAGGTACGGATTTCACGGTTTTTAGTGTTGTTATTGTTGCAAAGTAACCGTGTTAATCTGTGTAATCCGTGCCTAAATTATTATATAAACTAATTATGAATACATATTTACGAATAAAGAGATGAAGAAATTAGAAGTAAAAGATTTGAAAGAAAACTTTTTCGAAGCGATCGGAAAAGAGTGGATGCTGGTTACAGCCGGAACAAAAGAGAAGTTTAACACGATGACAGCAAGTTGGGGTGGCATCGGCTGGTTGTGGAATAAACCGGTTGCTTTCGTTTTTATCCGTCCCGAACGGTATACATACGAGTTTGTAGAGAAGAACGATTACCTGACACTTTCTTTCTTAGGAGAAGAAAATAAGAAAATTCACGCTGTTTGTGGTTCCAAGTCGGGACGTAATATAGATAAAGTAAAAGAAACCGGATTGAAACCTGTATTTACAGAAAAAGGAAATGTCCTGTTCGAGCAGGCACGTTTGAGTCTGGAATGTAAGAAACTTTATGCTGACACTATCAAACCGGAATGTTTTCTGGATAAAGAATCAATAGAAAAGTGGTACGGTGGTGCTCATGGAGGTTTCCATAAGATGTATATTGTAGAAATTGAAAATATTTATTCGGAGTAAATTTAGCGAACTTTTTTATAATTTTAGCCGATTTTGATGAATGCAATGGAGAAGCCCCTGAACTCAAAAGATTGAGAACAGGGGCTTCTTTTAGTTTACTATGTTTATTCTACTATGTAATTAACGTAAAATTTTATTTAGACGGAGCTTTCTTCACCCATTTGTCCAACCATTCAAAGAATGTGCGCTGCCATAACACTCCATTCTGTGGCTTCAATACCCAGTGGTTTTCATCCGGATAAATCAGCAGCTCTGCAGGAACACCACGCATCACGGCAGCATCAAAAGCAGCCATAGCCTGATTAGCCAGGATACGGTAGTCTTTTTCTCCATGGATACAGAGAATAGGAGTATCCCATTTCTCTACGAATAGGTGAGGAGAGTTGGCAAACGTACGCTGTGCCACCGGATTCTGTTTTTCCCAGTATGCGCCTCCCATATCCCAGTTGGCAAACCATTTTTCTTCAGTTTCCAGATATTGCATTTCCATGTTGAAGATACCATCATGAGCAATGAACGCTTTGAACCGTTTGTCGTGATGTCCGGCCAACCAATATACGGAGAATCCTCCGAAGCTGGCACCTACGCATCCCAGACGATCTTTGTCCACATACGGCTCTTTTGCCATTTCATCGATAGCAGTGAAGTAATCCTTCATACACTGGCCACCGTAATCGCCGCTAATCTGTTCGTTCCATTCCACACCGAATCCCGGCAAACCGCGACGGTTCGGAGCAACGATGATATAATCATTAGCTGCCATAATCTGGAAGTTCCAGCGATAAGACCAGAACTGGCTTACCGGACTCTGCGGACCTCCTTCGCAGAACAGTAAAGTCGGATATTTCTTGTTCGGATCAAACTGTGGAGGATAAATCACCCATGTCAACATCTGTTTACCATCTGTTGTTTTCATCCAGCGACCTTCCACTTTACCCATTTCCAACTGGTCATAGATTTGTTTGTTCTCCTGTGTCAGTTGAGTGGTAGAACCATCCAGTGCCACAGAGTAAATCTCATCACCCATACTCATTGAATGACGTTTCGCAATCAGCTTATCTCCGAAAAGAGCTACCCCTTCGTAATCATACATTCCTGAAGTAATAGCCTTTACCGAATCATTTGCCAGGTCAAGCGCATAAATTTGTGATTCTCCATGCCATACACCTGTGAAATAGATCACTTTAGCATCTGCTCCCCAGACAAAAGCATCCACATTCGATTCGAATGCCTTACTCACAAAACGCTTCTCGCCAGTTTCCAGGTTCATGATGAACAGACGGTTCAGATCAGCTTCGTATCCGTCACGTTCCATGCTCTGCCAGGCAATATACTTGCCGTCCGGTGAGTATTGCGGGTTGGTATCATATCCTTTGTTCTCTTCAGTAATATTTTCTGTTTTCTTAGTATTCAAGTCATAGATATAAATATCAGAGTTGGTAGAAATCGCATATTCCAGTCCTGTCTTTTTACGGCAAGTGTAAGCCACTTTGTCCGAAGTCATATTCCAGGCAAGTTGCTCAATGCCACCCCAAGGCTTCATCGGACTTTCATACGGTTCGTCGTTCAGAATATCCACAATATTGGAAATGCCGTTACCATCAAAGTCGGCAACAAAAGGATGCGGAGCGGTTGTCACCCATTCATCCCAATGTTTGTACATCAGGTCGGTAACGATGATACCGGTAGCTTTCGGCAGGTCCGGATACTTATCAGCAGTGCTTTCTTTCGTCTTTACTTGTGAAATAAACAGCAGTTTTTTGCCATCCGGTGAGATGGAATATCCTTCAATATCTCCGTCGTAGTTGGTCAGCTGCTTGCGCCCGCTACCATCCGGATTCATTTCATAAAGCTGGCTGCTTCCGTTGTCATTACTTAAGAATGCCAGTTTGGTGCCTCCCTTAATCCAAGTCACCTCATTTTCCTGATACGTGGTATGAGTGATTTGTTGATTTTCGCTTCCATCTGCGTTCATTACGAAAACTTCGCGGTTACTCTTGTTTTCCGGTACGCTGTAATACGCTACCGTATACGCAATTTTCTTTCCGTCGGGCGATACGGCGAATCCGCCGATACGTCCCATAGCCCAAAGTGCTTCGGGAGTCATGCGCTTCCCTTCGATCTTAATATCCGATTCCTCGATAAGCACCTGATCTGTCTTGCCTGCGTCTTTGGTTCCTCCGCAGGCAGCTAACAACATTGCCGCCGACATCATAATTAAATTAGCTTGTCTCATATATTTTATAAAATGTTTATTTTCTTGCGAAGATAGTGAAAAAAGGATTTAAATCTTCTTTTTCTGCCAGTTTCCTTTCTTCATATACCAGTAGCAGAACATCAGCGTGAAAATACCATATACGCATTCCGTTGTCCAGGCAAATGCGACGTCCATCCGCAGGTACATGATGAAATATGCAGAGTATGTGACGTAGATAGCCAATACACAAAGTTCCATAGCCAGTGCAGTCCGCGTATTCCCTGTACCTGATACTGATTGGAAATAAACATTGGCAGGCACCAGCACCAGATAGGCAGAACACAATACCCATAGTGAAGGCACGGATGCTGCTCTCAAATCCGGCATATCTGTATAAATACGTAGGATCAGATCCGGAAATAGACAGAAGAATATCAGAATTGGCAATACAAATATATATCCAATGCGAATGTGCTGCCTGATAGTACCCCGTACACAATCCTGTTCACCTGCACCGATCAGATTGCTGACCAATGAACCACAGGTGGATGCAAATGCCATTGCAATCATAAACGGGATTCCCGACACGTTTCGGATAATGTTCGCGATTGCCAAAGAGCGCTCTCCCAAATGTTCCACAAATAGAAAGAACATAAACCAGGTAGACAAAGAAACAAAGTTCTGAATCATTGTCCACACAGAAACATTCAGTATTCGTTTCAGTGTTTTCCCTTGGAACTTAGGCAGTATATTCAATGCATACTTCCTGCAGTCAATCCGCTTCCAGGTATAGATGATAAAGAAAATCACCGATGCCATTTCAGCCAGCGAAGAGCCGATAGCAGCACCGGCAATTCCCAATTGCGGGAAACCGAATTTACCGAAAATCAGGATATAATTGAATACCACATTCGAAAGTACCATCACAATAGAGTTCAAAGTCAGCGTCTTGGTTTGTGTCGTACCTACAAAGAAGGCGCGGAACATGACCATGATAAAAGAGAAGAAGAACCCGTACACACGCCAGTGAATATAACTCTCGGCTGCATCGTAAATGTGAGGAGACGAAATGATATTCTTGAGGATATATGGTGAGAATACGATGGAGAACGTGAATAAAATCACTGCCATGGCAAGCAGGAAATATATGCCCTGATAAAAAATGGGTCCGATTTCCTTGTAGTTTCCTTCTCCATTGCGACGCGCAATTAATATCTGGGCACCGATGCTGAAACCGAATGCCATCATGAAAATGGCAAGGTAATATACACCTGCAATGGCGGAAGCACCTAATTCGATTTCTCCGACACGTCCCAGAAAAGCAGTGTCCGTCATACCAATCATCTGTTCCATAATCAGACTGATTAGGATAGGGTAGGAGATTGTCCAGATTTGTTTATAAGAATATTTAGTTTTCATCTTATTTTATTTTTTAGAGAAAGAAAGCCGGGCAACCAAAATAGGATGTCCGGCTTTCTTAGAATATGATTCAGGAATTACTCCTTATTTTTTATTCTGTCTTTGCTGCTGCAATTGCTCTTGTTGCTTTTGCATCGCCTCCAGGCGAGCAGCAAATCCGGTCTTTTTCATTTGTTTCGGGTCTTTCTTTTTCGCTTCAAGAATAGCCAACAATTTAGTTTCGTCAGTCGTTCTACGAAGCAGAATCATAGTACCCACACTAATCAGCGTTGACACGAAGTAGTAATAGTTCAAACCTGACGGATAATCGTTCAAGACGAACAAGAACATAATCGGCATCAGATACATCATCCATTTCATAGCCGCCATTTGTGGCTGCGCTCCGGTATCCTGCATAGACATTGTGTACTTTGTGTTCAAGATGTTTGTCAACGTCATCAGCAAGCAGAACAAGCTAAGGTGATTGCCAAGGAACGGGATATGGAACGGGAATGTGATGATAGCGTCATAAGTAGAAAGGTCGTCCGCCCACAAGAAACTCTGTTGACGCAGTTCGATAGCACTCGGCACGAACATAAACAAAGCCATCAGGATAGGGAACTGCAATAACATCGGCAGACAGCCACCCATCGGACTTACCCCGTATTGGCTGTAAAGGCTCATCACCTCCTGCTGTTTCTTCATTGCATCTTCCTGCTTGGGATATTTCTTGTTGATTTCATCAATTTTCGGTTTCAATACACGCATCTTGGCAGAAGACATGTACGTTTTCCAGGTAGCCGGATAAACCAGCACTTTCACCATAATAGTCAGAATCAACAGAACGATACCCATGCTCAATCCCCAGCCGGACAACCAGTCGAATACGTTGATCGTGATAAACTGGTTAATCCAGCGAATCAGCGGCCAACCCAGGTAAACCAGTCGGTGAAGCTCCCATTTCTCGTCACGTCCTTTATCCAGCGCTTTCAGCGTCTTGAAGTGGTTCGGACCGAAGTAGAAGTACATCTCTGTCGGTTCCTTGCCTGACGGATCAAAGAAAGTATTCATTTCGGCAGAATAATCTTTGATATATCCGCTTCCCTGTTGTTCCATTCTTGACTTAACGGAAACCTTGTCGAAATCCTGTTCAGCGATAAATACAGACGAGAAGAACTGATTCTTGAAAGCTACCCAATCAATGCGTCCCGGCAAATCCTGACTGTCATCTTTGGCAGCAGACAAGTTGTCTACATTGTCACCTGTTACTTTATAAGTCAGTTCCGACAGACGATTCTCATAAGTGAATCCTTTTTCCAGTTGGCGGGCACGTTGTGACCAGTCGATGTCCACATACTTGGTGCTTGCCAACTTGTTTTCCATGCCTGTCGCTTTGATTTCAAAGTTCATCAGGTAGCTATCCGGTTTCAGCGTATAGATGAAATCGATATAGCTTGCGCTATCCGCAGCCAGACGCATTGTAACACTACTGTCCGTCTTGTTCACAGCTTCAAAGAAATAATCTTTGGTCTGGATGGCTCCTGCCTTGTTGTAGAAGTTGAAGTTCATCGAAGCATCGTCACCGTCGAACAGCATGACCGGCGTCTTTTTGTCCTGTGCCATATAATCTTTCAGCATGGCTGAATAGACACGTCCGCCTTTGGTTGTGAAAGTGATTTCCGCTACATTATTCTGGATGCTGATTTTAGAGTCGGTTCCATGCAAGGCATTGAAAAACAAAGCAGAAGAATCGGCAGCCGATGCCACCTCTTTTTGACTGTTAGCCAGTGCAGCTTCCGTTTTAGCCTTCAACGCTTCCTCCTGCTGCTGTACCACGGCAATAGAATCGTAGTATTTTTTTTGCGCAGCTATCTGTTCCTCGCTTGGACGGCTCAAAAAACTGAATCCTACCAATAATATACCTATCAGAACGAGACCTGTGATGGTGTTTTTATCCATTCTTATTTTAATTACAAATTATATAAATTACAAACTACCGGTTGTTTACCACGTATCGTTAGCCATTCACCGTTGCTTTTTCGTTTTCGATGGCAGCTTTCACAAATGCAACGAACAACGGATGAGGGTTCAGTACCGTACTGCCATATTCCGGATGGAACTGTGTACCGACAAACCATTTCAAAGTCGGGATTTCAACGATTTCTACCAGATCCGATTCCGGGTTGATACCTACACATTTCATGCCGGCAGCTTCATATCGGTCTTTATAATCATTGTTGAACTCATAGCGATGGCGGTGACGTTCCTGAATATGTTCCTGTCCGTAAGCCTGATATGCTTTCGAACCTTTCTGCAATACACATTCGTAAGCACCCAGACGC
Organism: Bacteroides sp. OF03-11BH; assembly: GCF_003604005.1. Taxonomy (NCBI): domain Bacteria; kingdom Pseudomonadati; phylum Bacteroidota; class Bacteroidia; order Bacteroidales; family Bacteroidaceae; genus Bacteroides; species Bacteroides sp. OF03-11BH. The sequence continues at coordinate 55,075 of NZ_QTMW01000024.1, forward strand.
ATCGTACCACCCATATTGGTGATTGCTTTCTGCTCTTCCATGATATCAATCACGTTGTGCGGAGTCTTTTCATCCATTTCACGTGAGTTGGCATCTGCGTATCCTAGTACGTTGCGTGCAAACTCAATAGCAATACATTGCATACCCAGACAAATACCGAAAGTCGGAATGTCATGTGTACGTGTATATTTGATAGCGACAAACTTGCCGTCGATACCCCGTTGACCGAATCCCGGACCAATCATTACGCCCGCCATACCTTTCAAAGCTTCAGCTACATTCTCATCTGTCAGTTTCTCGCTGTTTACGAAATGAACTTCCACTTTGCGGTCATTGTAAGTACCCGCTTGCGATAAAGCTTCACGGATAGATTTGTAAGCATCCTGCAAATCGTATTTTCCAACCAGTGCAATATTGATCGGTTCTTTAGTCTCTGCAGCGTGACGACGTTCCAGGAATTTACGCCATGGGCCGAGTCCCGGAGTTTCTCCTACCGGCAGTCCCATCTTTTCGAGGATAGTGCTGTCCAGCCCTTGCGCTTGCATCAGGATAGGTACTTCGTAGATTGTTTCCGCGTCAATAGACTGCACGACGGCTTTATCGTCTACATTACAGAATTGTGCCACTTTCTTACGCAGTCCGTCACTTAGCGGATGCTCGGCACGCAGTACCAGTACATCCGGCTGAATACCCACACTTTGGAGTTCCTTTACAGAATGTTGCGTCGGTTTTGTTTTCAATTCTCCGGCAGCAGCAAGATAAGGAACATAGGTCAAGTGTACGCAAAGAGCGTTCTTACCGAGTTCCCATTTCAACTGACGGATACTTTCGAGGTAGGGGAGTGATTCGATGTCACCTACCGTACCACCGATTTCAGTAATCACAAAATCAAACTTGTATTTATTACCAAGCAGTTTTACATTCCGTTTGATCTCGTCTGTGATGTGAGGAATCACCTGGATCGTTTTACCCAGATAATCTCCACGACGTTCCTTGTCAATGACGCTCTTGTAGATACGTCCCGTAGTAATGTTGTTCGCCTTTGTCGTTTGTATACCCAGGAATCGCTCATAGTGTCCCAAGTCGAGATCGGCTTCGTGTCCGTCTACGGTTACATAGCACTCTCCGTGCTCATAAGGATTCAATGTTCCCGGGTCGATGTTGATATACGGGTCAAACTTCTGGATGGTTACATTATAACCTCTTGCTTGCAGCAACTTACCGATGGATGATGAGATGATCCCTTTTCCTAAAGAAGAGGCAACACCACCGGTGACGAAAATATACTTTGTTTCTCCCACAGCTATAACTGTTTTAATAATTGTTTACTTAGTAGTATTCTTACGAACTTAAAAACCGCAAAATTATAAAAAAAAGAGGAAGATTACAGTCTTTCGTCTCCACAATTTTATTAAAAAATGCAATTTTAAAAGAATCCTATGATTTCTGAACAAAATAATGTAGCTTTGCACCCTAAACCATAGACAAATATGATGAGAATTACTACTTTATGTTCAGCGTTTATCCTGTCAATCTTATCGTTATCGCTTTTTGCGCAGGAACCTGTCGAATCCGCTTCACTTCCGACTGACTCTCTGCAGCCTGCTCCTGAAGTGATTAAACCAGCCAAAACGGTTAAATCTTCAACAGTTGTGGCAAAAGCCAGAGTTGTGAAAGCAGATACGCTTTCGGCGGAGCTTCAGAAATATTTGATGCTCAAACTGAATATGTCGGGGCCGACTCCGAAACTGGATACCGTTTCTTATTTATATAATAAGTATGTCGCGCAATTAGATTATTTGAACGACCTGTCTGTGCCGCCACGTTATATTCCGTCTGATCCCGATTATTTTCGTCTGTTCACACCATTGGCATATTATTATGCTCCGATGGCACAATATTCGAAATTGGAATGGAAGCCTATGCAATGGGACACCACTCCTCAACTGACAGCGGAACTTCTGCCTTATGATACCCTGGCATTTACCAAAACCCAGCGTGCCGAGAAAATAGTGAACAGTGCATTGATGGATCTTTATTTGGAACGTCCGAACTTGGTTGTCACTACAGAAGACCGCATCATGAGTCGTGATGTATTCCGTCACGATGTGAAGCCGAAAATATCTCCCAAAGCAAACGTTATTCATCTGTTTCAACCGGAAAACATGGATGATAATGTAGGAAAGGCCAATATGAAGATTAGCAGGCCTAACTGGTGGGTGACCGGAGGTAACGGATCGTTGCAGATCAGTCAGAACCACCTTTCGGATAACTGGTATAAGGGAGGTGAAAGTAACTTCTCCGGATTAGCGACTTTTCAGATTTTTGCCAACTATAATGATAATGAAAAAGTCCTGTTTGAGAATCAACTGGAAGCTAAAGTGGGTATGACTTCCACGCCGTCAGATGAATATCATAAATATCTTTTTAATACCGACCAATTCCGCTTATATAATAAATTAGGTTTGAGAGCTTTCAAGAATTGGTACTATACCATTTCTTCCGAGTTTAAAACACAGTTCTTCAACGGATATAAAGCTAACAGCGAAGAATTAGTTTCCGCTTTCATGTCTCCGGCAGATTTGGCGGTCAGTGTCGGTATGGACTATAAATTGAGCAAGAAGAAATTTAATCTTTCAGTCTTTATGGCACCGTTGACTTACAACTTGCGTTATATCGGTAGCTCTGAAGTAGACGAAACTAAGTTTGGCTTAGACAAAGGAAAATGCTCTAAAAATGACTTTGGTTCCCAGTTACAATCTACATTGAACTGGACCATCATTTCTGCAGTAACTTTAGAGTCTCGTCTCAATTATCTGACCAACTATCATTGGGCACGTGTAGAATGGGAAAATACATTCAACTTCGTATTGAACCGTTATCTTTCTACTAAGCTCTATATACATACCCGTTTTGACGACAGCTCGAAACCGACTGAAGGAGACAGCTTCTTCCAGTTGAAAGAATTGCTTAGCTTCGGTATCAATTATAAGTGGTAAGTAAATCAAAGAAATAGAAATCAGGCGCGGAAATTCCGCGCCTGATTTGTTTAGGGATGTTGTATAAAATATGGGTGGTAAAATAGAACCAATGTGATAGCGGATTCTTCACGTCCAAGATAGTCTTAACTGTATATTTCTATTTGTGTGTAAAAAAAGAAAGCGTTTTTTCTTGTTTACTATTTATAATTTTATCTATCTTTGTCACCGAATTCAATCCATTGCCTAAGGGGTATGGAAAAATGAGGGGTAAAAATACATGATCATTAAGAAAAATGACGATCGAAATCTTCTGCCAACAGATGTGATTGGCAGCAGCGTAGCGCGCTCAAAACGTTGGTTGGTGGCAATCGTACGTATTTGTCACGAGAAAAAAACGGGTGAGCGGCTTACGAAAATGGGGATCGAAAATTTCCTTCCAATTCAACAAGAAGTCCATCAATGGAGCGACCGCCGTAAAATTGTCGACCGGGTACTGCTTCCGATGATGATTTTCGTTCACGTTGATCTGCAAGAACAAAAAGAAGTCCTGACTTTATCTTCTATCAGCCGTTACATGGTATTACGTGGGGAGAGTACTCCGGCTGTTATTCCTGATCAACAAATGTTGCGATTTAAGTTTATGCTCGACTACTCGGATGAGACGATTAGCATGAGTACATCGCCATTGGCTCCGGGAGAGAAAATACGGGTAATCAAGGGACCATTGGCAGGATTGGAAGGGGAATTAGTACATGTGAATGGGAAATCGAAAGTTGCTGTTCGATTGACAATGTTAGGGTGTGCATGTGTAGATATACCGGCTGGGTGTGTAGAGCCGGTATCTGAAAATGGGGATTTACGTGATTGAGTAATCAATCTATTTTATAGGGGTATGGGGATTTTACTGCAAAAATGTAATGAAAGTCTGTAAAATAGCAGGCAGTCTATCTGACATCGGTAACCAAACAGTGGATATATTTATCGATGACCTCTCTCAAAAATAAAAATCCATAAAGTATTATGAATTATATCTTTACAAAAGATATAGTGTAGAAATGTATGTCCGTATCGAAAGATGAAGGGATTCTCTGTTGGGCTACACCAACATGGAAATCGTAGTCATAGTCCTTGTACTGATCATAATCAATCAGATAAATCAAATTTCGAAATATTATTTTATTCATTTATACTATAATGGAAAAAACATTGAAGGGCATAGTGCAATATGCCCGCAAAAATTATTTCAGTTATTGGGTTATTTTAGGTATTGACACGGCAATTTCTGTATTATGTTCGTTGGTCGCTTATGCGGTAATTCACTATATGGCGCATGTTCCAATGACCGACTGGATGCTTTGTAAGTTTGCTTGCGTTTCTTTGGTGGCAAGTGTTGCGGGCTCTTTATTATTCCATACTTATCGTAATACAATTCGTTTCTCACAGGCACGTGAACTTTGGCGTATCATGTGTGCCGTTTTATTTAAAATTACCTGTTTGGTCATTATTTCTTTTGGAGTTATATATGAGACCCAATTGCCATATAATTATAAAATATCCTATCTTCTATTTGATGGTTTATTGACTTTAGTGATCTTGACAACCTTCCGTGTATCATTGATAATCGTCTATGATTTTTTATTGGATTGGGTGAATAAAAAGAACACACGTATTCTTATTTATGGTACTAATGAAGAGAGTGTAGCCTTGAAGTTACGTCTTAGGGATAGTGCACATTATAAAGTAACCGGTTTTTATGTATATGGTAAAAATAACAGCCGACGCCGATTGGCAGATCTTCCCGTTTATTACTTTGAAAATGAATCGGATGTTGATTATATCATGCGGAAGCGCGGAATAAAGGGGATTCTGTTTGCCCGTTATGAAGATACCCGCCTGGAAGAAAAACGACTTCTGGAATATTGTAAAAACAATGAACTTAAAACATTGATAGCTCCTACTATCAGTGAAGCGGACTCTGACGGAAACTTTCATCAGTGGGTACGTCCTATTAAGATTGAGGATTTGTTGGGTCGTGCCGAAATTAATATCAACCTTCGTCAGGTTGCAGAAGAATTCAGGGGAAAAGTGGTGTTGGTGACTGGTGCGGCAGGCAGTATTGGCAGTGAACTTTGCCGTCAATTAGTGCAGATGGGAATTCAGAAACTTATCATGTTCGACTCTGCAGAAACACCTTTGCATAATGTCCGTCTTGAGTTTGAGAAAAAATATCCGAATATAGATTTTGTTCCGGTGATTGGTGATGTGCGTGTGAAGGAACGCGTTCGTATGGTATTCGAATTGTATCATCCTCAAATTGTTTTTCATGCTGCTGCTTATAAACATGTGCCTTTGATGGAGGAAAATCCTTGTGAGGCTGTGCTTGTCAATGTAACCGGTTCTCGTCAGGTGGCTGACATGGCTGTGGAATATGATGCAGAAAAAATGATTATGGTGTCTACGGATAAAGCTGTAAATCCTACTAATGTAATGGGTTGTTCCAAACGTTTGGCAGAAATCTATGTTCAAAGTCTGGGATGCGCTATCCGTGAAGGAAAAGTGAAAGGTCATACAAAATTTATCACCACTCGCTTTGGTAATGTATTGGGTAGTAACGGTTCTGTCATTCCTCGTTTTAAAGAACAGATAGAGAATGGTGGGCCGGTGACTGTTACTCACCCTGATATTATTCGTTTCTTCATGACCATTCCCGAAGCTTGCCGTTTGGTAATGGAGGCCGCCACAATGGGTGAGGGCAATGAGATCTTTGTTTTTGAGATGGGAAAAGCAGTCAAGATCGTTGATCTAGCGACTCGTATGATCGAATTGGCTGGCTATCGTCCGGGTGAAGACATCAAAATAGAATTCACGGGATTACGTCCGGGTGAGAAGCTTTATGAAGAGGTATTGAGCGATAAAGAAAATACGATCCCAACAGAGAATAAGAAAATCATGATCGCCAAAGTTCGTCGGTATGAATATGCTGATATTCTTGATACTTATGCAGAGTTTGAAAGGTTGTCGCGTGCGGTAAAGATCATGGATACCGTGCGGTTGATGAAGAAAATAGTTCCGGAGTTCAAATCAAAAAATTCTCCGCGATTTGAAGTACTGGATAAAGAATAAATAGGGAATAATCAACAAAAGATTCTATAAATAAATTATCATTTATTATGAATAAATCATTGCGCACGCATTTGAATGTACGAAGCTTGTATGGAAGTTTGTTTTCCTGTCTGATAGCGGTATTTCTGTTTGCTTCCTGTCAGTCCTATAAGAAAGTACCTTATTTGCAGGATGCGGGAGTTGTAAAGGACACCAATCAACAGGAAAATTTATATGATGCCAAGATAATGCCTAAAGACTTACTTACTATCGTAGTCTCATGTACTAGTCCGGAACTTGCAGTTCCGTTCAACTTGACGGTGGCAACTCCTGCTAATGCGGCTACTGCCAGCACCCAATTGACTACCCAGCCTGTCTTACAACCTTATTTGGTTGATAATGAAGGCAAGATCAATTTTCCTGTTCTGGGTGAATTGAAAGTGGGTGGATTGACGAAAAGAGAAGCTGAACAACTGATAATAGACAAACTGAAACCTTACATAAAGGAGACTCCGATAGTTACTGTCCGTATGGTAAACTATAAAATTTCTGTATTAGGTGAGGTTGCCCGTCCAGGTACATTTACTATCAACAACGAGAAAGTCAACTTGTTGGAAGCTCTTGCCATGGCCGGTGACATGACGGTCTGGGGAGTTCGTGACAATGTAAAACTGATTCGTGAAGGTGCTGATGGCAAACAGGAAATTGTGACATTGGATTTAAACAAGGCGGAGACAATTCTTTCTCCTTATTATTGGTTACAGCAGAATGATATAGTCTATGTGACTCCTAATAAAGCAAAAGCTCGTAACTCTGATATAGGTAATAGTACCAGCTTGTGGTTCTCCGCTACTTCTATTCTGGTATCATTGGCAAGTTTATTAGTAACAATCTTCAAATAGTAATATAGATATGATTGAGGAAAAAAGAGAGAACCGGGGTGAGCAACCGGAAGAGCTGGTGAATATTCAGGAAATCCTTTTCCGTTACCTGATCCACTGGCCCTGGTTTGTGGTTTCTGTAATAATCTGTATCGCCTGCGCATGGGGTTACCTGCGTCTGGCCACTCCTGTCTATAATATATCCGCTACAGTCTTGATCAAGGATGACAAGAAAGGCGGTGGTGCGAGCATGTCCTCCGAACTGGAAAAGATGGGACTGGACGGTTTCGTTTCCTCGTCGAACAATGTAGACAATGAAATCGAGGTATTGAAATCAAAGTCTCTTGCCCGTGAAGTGGTCAACAATCTGGGACTGTTTGTGACTTATAAGGATGAAGATGAGTTTCCTAATAGGGAACTTTACCGTACCTCGCCCGTAGTGGTGAGCTTGACTCCACAAGAGGCGGAAAAATTGTCTGCACCAATGGAAGTGGAGATGACTTTATTTCCCAATGGTGGGATGGATGCGTTGATAACAGTGAAAGACAAAGAGTATCGGAAACAATTCGATCAATTACCTGCTGTTTTTCCGACCGATGAGGGGACGGTCGCCTTTTTTGAAAGCAAGGATACATTGACGACCAATCAGGCTAAGGAGGAAAGTAAAGAGCGTCATATAAAAGCTTTTATAAACCGGCCGATGTCTGTGGCCAAAGGATATATCCAGTCCTTGTCGATAGCCCCTACATCAAAAACTACTTCTGTAGCTGTTCTTTCGTTAAAGAACTCAAATACCCGGCGTGGCAAGGACTTCATCAACAAACTCCTTGAGATGTACAATATCAATGCCAATAATGACAAGAATGAGGTAGCCCAAAAAACCGCAGAATTCATCGACGAACGTATCGGCATTATTTCCAAGGAACTTGGAAGTACCGAACAAGACTTGGAGAACTTCAAGCGTAGCGCCGGAATTACAGATTTGAGCAGTGAGGCGCAAATAGCCTTAACCGGTAATGCTGAATATGAAAAGAAGCGTGTGGAAAACCAGACTCAAATCAATTTGGTGATGGATTTGCAACGCTATATGCAAGGTAATGAATATGAGGTCTTGCCAAGTAATATTGGATTACAGGATGCAGCATCAGCTGGTGCAATAGACAGATATAATGAGATGTTGGTTGAAAGAAAGCGCTTGCTCCGTACATCAACCGAGAATAATCCGACGATCATAAATTTGGATACTAGCATCCGTGCGATGCGGAGCAATGTACAGGCTACGCTGGATGCTACATTGAAAGGATTGCAGATAACCAAAGAAGACCTTGCCCGTGAAGCGAACCGCTATTCCCGTCGTATTAATGACGCTCCGACCCAGGAACGTCAGTTCGTAAGTATCGCCCGGCAGCAGGAAATTAAGGCCGGTCTTTATTTGATGTTACTTCAAAAACGTGAAGAGAATGCCATCACTTTGGCAGCTACAGCAAACAATGCCAAGATTATTGATGAAGCGTTAGCAGACGACAATCCGGTTTCTCCTAAGAGGATGATGATCTATCTTGCCGCCTTGGTATTAGGAGTAGGATTTCCGGTAGGTATCATTTATCTGATTGGCTTGACCAAATTCAAGATTGAGGGCCGTGCTGATGTTGAAAAACTAACTTCTCTTCCTGTTATTGGCGATATCCCGTTGGCGGATGAAAAGTCCGGTTCTATAGCTGTATTTGAGAATCAGAATAACCTGATGAGTGAGACATTCCGTAATGTACGTACCAATCTTCAGTTTATGCTTGAAAATGGCAAGAATGTGATTCTGGTGACTTCTACCATCAGTGGTGAAGGTAAGTCTTTCGTATCATCCAATTTGGCCATCAGTCTTTCTTTATTAGGTAAAAAAGTTGTGATAGTTGGTCTTGACATTCGCAAGCCTGGCTTGAATAAGGTTTTTAATATTTCCCGAAAGGAACATGGTATTACCCAGTTTCTGACCAATCCGACAAAGAATCTGATGGATTTGGTACAGCCTTCCGATATAAACAAGAATCTGTTTATTCTTCCGGGCGGATCAGTTCCTCCCAATCCAACGGAATTATTGGCCCGTGACGGCTTGGAAAAAGCTATCGAAACGTTGAAGGCTAATTTTGACTATGTGATTCTGGATACGGCCCCCGTGGGTATGGTAACTGATACCTTGCTGATAGGGCGTACTGCTGATTTGTCGGTATACGTATGCCGTGCCGATTATACCCGTAAGGCAGAGTTTACTTTGATCAATGAGCTTATGGAAAACAACAAACTGCCTAACCTCTGTATCGCCATTAACGGCTTGGATCTTCAGAAAAAGAAGTACGGCTATTATTATGGTTATGGTAAATACGGCAAGTATTATGGCTATGGCAAGCGTTACGGTTATGGCTATGGTTATGGAGAGAAACATACAAGTCGGGAGGGTAAATAAACTGTTATTGATAAAACCAAATCAAACATAATATGCGTGATTTCAAAGAGATTCGGGTCGCAGTAGCCGGAACTGGCTATGTGGGACTGAGCATAGCGACACTGCTATCACAACATCATCATGTAACTGCCGTGGATGTAATCCCGGAAAAGGTGGAGAAACTGAACAACAAGGTTTCCCCTATCCAGGATGATTATATCGAGAAGTATCTGGCTGAAAAGCCGCTTGATCTTGTTGCCACTTTGGACGGGAGGTCAGCCTATGCTGATGCCGACTTTGTGGTAATAGCCGCTCCTACAAACTACGATCCTGTGAAGAATTACTTCGATACGAGTCGTGTGGAGGAAGTTATCGATCTTGTGCTTGAAGTGAATCCCGATGCTGTAATGGTCATCAAATCGACAATTCCGGTGGGCTATACCCGTAACCTTTATGTAAAATATGCCCAGAAAGGAGTCAAGAAGTTCAACCTGCTGTTCTCACCGGAGTTCCTTCGTGAAAGCAAGGCTCTTTATGACAACCTTTATCCGAGCCGTATCATCGTAGGTTATCCGAAGATCATCGACCGTCCGGAGTTTGCGGAAGAAAACAGCACGATCCGTTCCGTCACGGATGTCACTATGTTACAGGAAGCTGCCAAGACATTTGCCGCTCTCTTGCAGGAAGGGGCTGTCAAAGAAAACATCGATACGCTCTTCATGGGCATAAAAGAGGCGGAAGCAGTCAAGCTTTTCGCCAACACCTACCTGGCTCTCCGTGTCAGCTACTTCAATGAACTTGACACATACGCTGAAATAAAGGGGTTGGACAGTAAAGCCATCATTGAGGGCGTAGGACTTGACCCTCGTATTGGGACACATTATAACAATCCTTCATTCGGTTATGGCGGTTACTGCCTGCCGAAAGACACCAAACAACTTCTTGCCAACTATCAGGATGTTCCCCAGAACATGATGTCTGCAATCGTTGAATCGAACAAGACCCGCAAGGACTATATTGCAGACCAAGTGCTAAAGATGGCTGGGTGGTACAGTTATTCAGGTAAGAATGAGTTTGAGGCCGGAATGAAAGAATGCACAATTGGTGTCTTCCGTTTGACAATGAAGTCAAACAGCGATAATTTTCGTCAGAGTTCAATTCAGGGCGTAATGAAGCGCATTAAGGCGAAGGGGGCTACTGTAATCATCTATGAGCCAACCCTCGGAGACGGCACAACATTCTTCGGAAGCAAAGTAATCAACAATCTGGAAGATTTCAAAAAACACAGTCATGCTATCATAGCCAATCGCTACGATTCCTATCTTGACGATGTGAAAGATAAGGTTTATACAAGAGATATTTTCAAGAGAGACTAATTTACATCAGAAATATACTTTATTATAGATTCAATCATTTTGTTGGCATTTTTAATTTCGTCGTTACTCGCTTACCGTAGGAACTTTTCTCTGCACAGGACAGTATGGATTGGAGGTAGTTAGTATAATATTCCATGGGTATTCTTTTGCATTTGCGAAATGAAGAACCTTTTCGTCAATGCCTAATGACGTGGCAATATGATTGATGGCATCTTCAAAATTGTAAAATGCACCCAATTGACAGCAAAAGAATGAAACATTGTTTACATAGACGCGTTTTTTGCATTATGATGGTAATTTGATGTTACGAAAGTTAACCAAGGATGGATGCCACCTGCTTCCACAAAGCTATAAGAGGTGTGCAAATGAAATTGCACTCTATATACTTGAATGAGACTTATGATTGGATCACTTAATATTTTCAAGCAATTTACAAATTTATCTAAAGATCAGAAAGGTTTGTTCTTCATATTCTTTGCTGCTCTTGTACCATTGTCATATAAACTCATTTCTCCGTTTTTCATCATAGCGGGTTTGGGAGAATATACAATCATAATTACTCCTACTTTATATGTAATTGGTTTTTTGATGGCAAGTAACATTGCAAAGAGGTCAATAACGGTTAAGGATATATTGTTTTATCTCTTTCTTGTTACATTCTTCCTCTTATCTCCTGCACTTTATCCAAGTTCGTTAAATTTTGTAGAAGAAAATGCCCAAAAGTTTCTTTTGAATGTCGTGCCGTTTTTTTTCGTTGGTTTATGCATGTCTTATGATAGAGATAAGGATGTTCTATTACTAGTTGCAAGAATTGGATTTTGGGCACAGATATTCTGGCAAGCGTGTCTTTTGCTTGGTTTTGTAGAAATGGGAGAGTCATTCGACGATACGTTAGGAGAGCAGATGGAAACGGCTTACGGTTTTCTATTCTCGCTTTTCTTCCTTTTCCATAATGCAATTAAGAGACGCGATATCTGCGATTTGGTAATGTTCATAATAGGTACATTCTTGCTGTTGTCAATGGGAGCACGTGGACCAATTATAGTTTTAGCATTCTATATACTCATATATCTGATTGTCTTTAACACACACAAGAAAAAGAATGTGTTTAAAAAATTAATAGTTATAATATTTTGTTTTTTATTCTATTATTTTTTAACTCCGATTATGTTTTTCCTGTCGTTTTATGCGGAACAGTTTGGTTTCAGTACCCGAGTCTTCCGGAGTATATTGGAGGACCAAATGACAAATTTGTCAGAATCGTCATATAGAGATGAGTTTTACGGGAATGTATGGGACGCTATTAGAAATGATAATACTTTATTGGGATATGGCTTTGGTAGCGATAGATTATTCACACCTACAGGTGGTTATACTCATAATCTTGAATTGGAACTCTTGGTTTCTTTTGGTATAATTGGAGGTGGACTTATATTATGCATTTTAGCGTTCCGGTTTCTGAAAAGTCTACAACATGGGGGGGAGACCAAGATGTTCAGTTTTATGATGTTATGCTTGGGTATCGTCTCCCTGCAGTTTTCATATTCCTATATTCTTTTCCCGTCCTTTTTTATATATCTTGGATATAATACAGCTTTGCTTAGGACGAATGCAAAAGAATTAAAGGCTTATGTCAGATAACTCAGCCAGCAATAAACGAATAGCCAAAAATACCATTCTGCTTTATGTGCGGATGTTTATTACTCTTATTGTAGGTCTATATACATCAAGAGTAATTCTCGATTCGTTAGGGGTTGAAGACTTTGGCATATACAATGTAGTTGGAGGGTTTGTTGCTATGTTCTCTGTGCTACGAGCTGGTCTTGTTTCAGCAACACAGCGTTTTATTACTTTCGACTTGGGAAATAACGACACTAAAGAGCTAAAGTCAACATTCTCCACTTGTGTCATTATTTACATTGCACTTGCAGTGCTAGTGGTTATCCTAGCTGAAAGTTTTGGTAGTTGGTTCGTTAACAACAAGCTGGCAATACCTGCCGAGCGAATAGGAGCAGCGCAGATAGTATTCCAATTTTCAGTTATTGCATTTGTAGTAAGTTTTATAAGCTTCCCATACAACGCTCTTATTATAGCTCACGAAAAGATGGAGGCGTTTGCCTATATTTCCATATATGAGGTCTTTTCAAAGCTTGCTATATCATATATTATTTATATAATAACTTATGATAAACTTATTGTTTACGCAGGGTTAATTGCTATCGTACAGATAACAATCCCACTGCTTTATTATCTGTATTGCAAATACAAATTCAAAGAAACAACGGTTGTTTGGAAGATCAGATGGGCGAAAGTAAGGAGTATATATAGTTTCACAGGCTGGGCTATGTTCGGAGGTTTTGCCAACATTGGCTTTACTCAGGGACTGAATGTCTTGTTAGGAATGTTTTTTGCACCATCTGTGAATGCCGCAAGAGGAATTGCTGTTCAAATTCAAGGAGTTGTAACACAGTTTGTCGGAAATTTCCAACTTGCCATCGACCCGCAAATTATAAAGTCGTATGCAAAGGGAGATGTAGATTATTTGCGTAAACTGATGTTTACAAGTTCCAAGTACTCTTACTTTCTACTTCTTTTCATGTCATTACCTATTATGATAGAGGCGGATTATCTCCTTTCGTTATGGCTGGTAGAAGTACCGGAGTGTACTACGTTGTTTATGCGTTTGATACTCCTAACCACAATGTACGATGCTGTATCAAACCCTTTCGGCAAGGCAATACAAGCTACAGGCAACATAAAGAGGTATCAGATAATAGTCAGCGGACTGCTTATATTAATCTTGCCAGTATCCTACATTTTTCTGAAGTTAGGATTTGATGCATATTCAGTATTTGTAGTGCATGTAGTTATTGGTTTCATAGCAGCTCTGGTTAGAATAGAAATGTCCTGCGCGTTGGTCAATATAAAAATGATTGATGTCGTAAGAGGCATCTTTATTCCATCGGTTTTAGTGACACTTTTTGCGGCATCACTCCCATTGCTGTATCACATTGTGACAGAAGACTCGTTGAGTAATATGATTATTTGTTTCTTCATTTCCTGCCTGATGATGTGTGTGTCTGTTTGGCTGTTGGGAATGACGAAAGCAGAAAGGCAGACGGTAAAAAGCAAGATAAAACAAAAAATATATAACTTATGATTGATTATTGTATAGATGAGTTTAAGAAACTGCGTTTGGCAATTAAAGATTTCGGGCTTTTTTTTAGTTTGAGGCATTTCTACTATAAGCAAATGTGGAGAAATTGGCAGAAGGATAGAGATAAGTATATCAATATTGTGTATGAATATCTTGAGAACTTCTTGTCAGACCAGATAGATCAATACAATTCAAATAATAACATTTGTTTAGAAGATGACAGTAAAAATATCTGGGTTTGTTGGTGGCAAGGTTACAACAATATGCCGGAGCTATGCAAGAAATGTTTCAAGAGCTTGAATGAAAATATTCCGCAGGGTTACAAGATTCACTTGATAACTCAGGACAACTATAAAGATTATGTCACGATACCAGAGCATGTATTGGAGAGATTGAATTGTGGTTATCTTACTATTACACAGTTCTCCGACATCCTGCGCGAAGCTCTTTTGTACTTTCAGGGTGGTTTGTGGATAGATTCCTCGGTATGGACATGCAAAAACTTCTATCAGTTTATAAACACCAATGCCGAGTTTTGGTCTATTAAACTTGATCATGTGTACAAAGAGTATATGATTGGGCAAGTTGTTTCAGGATGTATGTGGAGTGGTTTCTTCATGTACGGTAAGAAAGGTAATATCGTTACCAAGTTTGCTTTTGATGGAATGTGTGCATATTATAAAGAGCACATAGGAACAATTGACTATTTCATCCAGAATTTTATTATTAAAATTGGCTACGATACTGTACCTCGCATAAAGCAAGTAATCGACAATATTCATTATAATAATTCACATCTCTATGATTTATATCTGGCAATGAACAATCCGTTTGACGCAAATAAATGGGCAGAGATGACGAGTGATACCGGAGCTTTTAAACTGACCCAGAAAGTTGTATACCAAAATGAGGTTTACGGAAAGACAACTTTCCATGGGGAATTAATCGATAAGTATAAATTATGAAAGTGGGCATAGTTACGTTCCATAAACCTTACAATTTTGGAGGGTGCCTACAAGCTTTGGCAACGTCATACATTTTGTCAAGTTTAGGACACACTCCTTATTTTGTTGATTATTGGCCGAAATATCACCAAGAGCAATATTCCATATTTTCGTTTCATCGTTTTTTTACAATGCCTACAGTCAAAGATTCGATATTCTATTTGCGGAACTCCATTGTTAACTTTAAAGCTAACTGTGAAAGAAGAAAAGTTTTCACTTCATTCATAAACAGATATATATCACCTCAATCAAAGCCTGTCTGTGAATGTTTTGATGTTATAGTTTATGGTAGTGACCAAATATGGAGAAAGCAGCCTGGTCTGAATAAGTATAATCCTGTTTATTTCGCGTGTAATCAATTCAAGGCATCAAGACACGTGGCTTTTTCTGCAAGCATGGGAATTCTTCCTCACAATTCAGAAGATGATGCACTTTTGAAAGACTATATAGGACATTTCTCTCAAATGTCTGTTCGCGAGGGCGATTTGAAGGAATATGTTGAGAAACTGGGCTTCAAGGACGTTTATCTTACACTCGATCCGACTCTCCTTCTGACCATCAATGATTGGAATAAAATAATAAAGCTGCAAAAATTCGATGGCAGAAAATATTTACTTGTATATGCACTGAATGGATGTTTTGATTATACTGTCATTCAGCAATTTGCGCAGTCTAAGGGGCTGGATGTAAAATATATTGATGGGAACTCTAAATGTATCACTAATCATTCTGATGTGCAAACTGTAGGTCCAGATGATTTCGTGAACCTCATTAGAAACGCTGAATATGTTCTTTCTTCCTCGTTTCATGGACTGGCATTTTCAATCATCTTTCATAAAGAATTTTATGTGTCTTTTAAGGTAAATGCTGCGAGAGCAAAAACTCTTTTAGATAACTGTGGCCTATCCAACCGGTTTCTTGCACCATATTCTCCAATACCTGTAATCACAGATTCCATTGACTATGTCGCGGTTGACCTGAGATTGCAAAATTTGAGAAACAGGACATTGAGGTATTTGAAATCGATATAATAGAACTGCAATGAACAAAATAGCTATAATAGCTGTCACATACAACAGGATAGACTCATTGACTCGATTGCTAAAGTCTTTGGAAAATGCGGAATATGGTGACGAAAGACCAACGCTGATTATTAGTATAGACAAGAGCAAAACAGATGCTGTCGAGAAGTTCGCTGATGACTATCATTGGCCACACGGCGAAAGGATTGTCCGAAAGCATGAGAAGAACTTGGGCCTGCGCAATCATATGATGAGTTTAGGAGAGTGGTTTGAAAAATTTGATACATTGATTATTCTTGAAGACGATCTTGTCGTATCGCCATGCTTCTATACCTATACCCGACAAGCATCCGACAAGTATATGGATAGTAAAGAAGTGTGCGGGATAAGCTTATACAGTTTTAGCTGTAACTATCTCACTCGTACTTCATTCATCCCAGTAAAGAACGAATATGATGGCTACTTTATGAATTGTGCCATGTCGTGGGGAGAAGTGTGGATGAAACCTCAGTGGAACGAGTTTCATGCGTGGTATCTTGAACATCAGGAGTTCACGTCTGAACCACATCTACCAGAAATTATCTGCTGTTGGAGTAAATCGTGGTTGAAATATCACACCCGGTACTGCATCGAGACCGACAAATATTTCCTCCATCCTTATGTTTCATTGACAACCAATTATACAGAACAGGGCGAACACTCTTCTGAAGATGTCAGTTATATTTTCCAGACAACACTCCAACAAGGAAAGAAAACCGACTTCTCCTTTCCAGACTCAGCCGAAGAAGCTGTGTGCTATGATGGTTTCTTTGAGAATAAAGCCATATATAAATCTCTTGGCCTTTCAGAGGAAGAATGTTGCGTAGATATTAATGGCACTAAAGGGAACAGACAGAAAAGACGTTTCTGGCTTACTTCGCAAAAAGTAAAACTGCCAAAGGTAAAATCCTTTGCCTTGACCTACAGGCCAGTCGAGATGGGAGTTATAGACAGAGTTGAGGGGGAAGAGATATTCTTGTACGATACTGACTGTACGGAGCAGAAATATGGAGTCAGTGGTGTAACATACCTTTACACAGCATCGTTGGAGTCAGGTCTCTCTGTTATTCGTAAGTATGGTCTCAAGAACTTCTTGAAGGAGTTATGTAACAGGTTTTGACACTCAACATCATGACAACAGACAATATATTCCGCAGATTCCTTGTAGGTTGTTGGCGACAAATCAAACGAATAGCCTACAAGCATAATAATGTTCGCCTGTCATCGGGTGTACTGTTCAATCCTGCTACAAAGCTTGGCACAAATGTCTGGATTCACCGCAACACAAACATCAAGGACAGTGAGGTAGGTTCTTTTACCTACATACAGGAAGGCTGTAAATTAGAGCATTGCAGGATTGGTGCGTTCTGTAGCATCGGAGAGTCGGTAAAAGTTCTTTTAGCTACACATCCATCTCACACTTTCGTGTCCACGTCTCCAGTATTTTTTAGCACCGCTAAACAATGCCTCGATTCATTTGTTGACAAGAACTGCTTTGAAGAGTATTTGACAGTTGACAGTTATGGAGTCATTGTCGGAAATGATGTATGGATTGGATCTCGTGCAACTATATTGGGGGGCGTTACTATCGGACATGGGGCTATTATAGCAGCGGGAGCGGTTGTGACAAAAGATGTGCCACCATATGCAATAGTAGGTGGCGTTCCTGCGAAAGTCATTAAGTATAGATTTAACGAGCAACAAATTGAAAAGCTACTTTCTAATCCATGGTGGGACAAACCGATCAGATGGATAAAAGAACATTCTCAAGAATTCAAAGATATTGAAGTTTATTGTAATATAAAACATTGTAATGAGCATTAATCCGTTTATAACGATTGTTACTGTTTGTTATAATAGTGAGAAAACTATTGAACGAACTATAAAATCTGTCCTTAGTCAACAATTTACAGATTATGAATATTTGATTGTTGATGGTGTATCAAAAGATACTACTCTTAGTATTATACAAAAATATGAACCATTGTTTAACGGACACATGAAATGGAGGTCCGAGCCGGACAAGGGTATATATGATGCATTTAATAAAGGATGCAAATGGGCTTCAGGCAAATATGTATGGATAGTGAATAGCGACGACTATATGGAGCCAGACGCTTTGACAAAGATATGGGAAGTTGACCAACAACAAAACACACAGCAGGCTAAGAATACAATCCTTATTGGCAGAATGAACTATATCTCTGTTGATGGTACATTGTTGTTCGTTTCCAAAACTATATCATCTGAAGACTTGGCAAGAGCCTACCGACATGATAGTATGGGACTGACTCATCCAGCCACAATTGTTCCGAAAAGTATTTATGAGAAGGTAGGCTATTATGATGATCGTTTCCAGATTAGTGCCGACATAGACTGGTTCAACCGCGCTTATAAGGCAGGAATAGATTTTTATGGTTTTAGCGCTGTCGTAACCAATATGACAGACGGAGGAGTTTCTGGAACATTGTCATTAAAAAAAGAAAGCAAAGACCGTTTGCTTTCTTTTAAAAAGAAGTACAATAATACTCTTGTTGTATATCTACACCTCTATCGATGGTATTTAATAGCCTTTAAAAATCAAATTCATAGAACCTTGCGCAAATATAAAATATCAAATAAAGGATAAATTATGCTGTCAAAAATATACGAGGTCGCATATCGTGAGATAGCCAAACATTTAGGTGCGAAAGCATATATAAAATGGTTAAAGAACAAGGGAATTGAGATTGGAGATAATTTGGTTGTATATAATACAACAACGATTAATATTGATGTAACTCGACCTTCCTTGATAAGAATTGGGAATAATGTGGCAATCAATAGGAATTTCACATTAGTAACTCATGATTTTGTTTCTGGCATCTTTCGGAACTTATATAAGGATTTCATACCATCATCTGGACATGTAATTATAGGTGATAATGTCAGGTTTGGTATTAATTGTACGGTTCTAAAAGGTGTGACTATAGGAGATAATGTATTCATTGCTGCTGGTAGTATTGTGACAAAGGATGTACCTTCAAACTGTATTGCTGGCGGAGTTCCATGTAAACCCATAATCGGATTAGATGAATACTATGAGAAGCGAAAGAATAAGTGTATAAGCGAAGCGATGGCTTATGCCAAGAGTATTCAGGAACGATTTGACAGGAGGCCTGTCCTTACGGACTTTAGAGAAGAATTTGTCCTGTTTATTGATGGTGACAAAATTGAGGTTTATCCCGAATTAGCAGAAATAATAAAATTTCAATTGGGACCAGCTTATGAACATTACAAGAATAGTCATAAAGCTAAGTATAAAGATTTTGAAGATTTTTTGAAAGCAGCAGGTATAGAATGAAGGTTTCTTTTATAATTCCTATTTACAAAGTTGAGCAATACATTGATCAATGTGTAGAAAGCATACTGTGCCAGACGTACTCTGATATAGAAGTGATGCTTGTTGATGACGGCTCACCAGACAACTGTCCGGCCAAGTGTGACGAATGGGCAAAGAAAGACAGTCGCGTAAAAGCACTACACAAGCTGAATGGCGGACTGTCGGATGCCAGAAACTATGGATTGGAATATGCAACAGGTGAGTATGTCGTGTTTGTGGATGGTGATGATTTTTGGCTGGGTAAAGACAATCTGGAGCATCTAGTTGCAAAAGCAAAGGAGTTTCCAGAGGTTGACTTTATTGGCTTCAATTGCAGCTACTATTATTCAGACAGTAATACGTGCAAGCCGTGGGCGAAGTACGTTGATGAACTGGCAAAGCCACACAGCAACAGCGAAACAATTTGCCTGCTGACTAAGACAAGTTCAATTGTGATGAGTGCTTGGACTAAGATGATAAAAAAGCACGTATTGATTGAGAACAAAGTGAATTTCAAGAGAGGCCAGCTTTCGGAAGATATACCATGGTTTATCAATCTACTGGAAGCTTCGCAGAGTAGCCTTTTCGTCAACGAATATGTATATGCCTACAGGCAAGGAGTCGCTGGCTCAATTACACACAACATAGGACAACGCAACATAGATAGTTTGATAGATATTTTAGAGACAGAGATTGCTAAGATTGAATTTCGAAAGATTACGCAAGAAGCAAAGTTTTGTCTTTACTCTTTCCTTGCCTACGAATATAGTATAATCCTTGGTTATCTGGACTATCTTGATAGAGAGCTTGCAGAGAATAAGTATCAATATCTAAAGCAGTACAGCTATCTGTTGAACTATACCAAAGATCCTAAAGTAAAGAAGGTGGCAATAGCAAAGAAACTCTTTGGGCTAAGAGTGACAGCAAAATTGTTACAGTTGCGCATTAAACGAATGAAGAACTAATAGATATGAAGACGATTAAAATTTGCGGAATTACCACACGACCTGGCACGGCTAAGATTATGGTGCCGATGCTGACATATGTATCAGACTATGGCTATAATGGTTATATCATCTGTCAGCCGTGTGACGATTTTAGCGATAACAAGATAGCTCCCCTGACATACATCCCAGTAGAGATGAATCGTGGGGCCGTCAATCCCATCGAGGTTCTGAAATGCACATATAGACTATTTAAAATATTTAGAAGGGAACGCTTTGATGTAATACAGTACGCGTCATCAAATGCTAGCCTTTATGCAGCCATGGCAGGTTTCTTAGCTAGAACTCCAGTTCGTATATTCTGTCAGTGGGGCATGCCTTATCCTGATTATGTAGGATGGAAGCACAAGTTCTTTAAATTCTTGGAGAGGTTCACTTGTATGCTTTCTACTAATGTGCAACCTGACAGTCTGCTCAATCAAAAGTTGGCAATCAGAGAAGGACTTTTCCCTGATTGGAAAGGAAATGTGCTGGGTAAAGGTAGTGCTCAGGGAGTGAACATGTCACGGTTCAATATAGAGAAGAAGGCGGAATGGCGAAAAGAGATACATACACAGTATGGCATTGGCGAGAGCACAAAGGTCTTTTGCTTTGTTGGTAGAATAGTTCCTCAGAAGGGAGTGAACGAACTTCTGGAAGCTTTCATGCGGTTAGACAAGAGCGATACGTTCTTGTTTGTGGTGGGAGCCCCTGACGAAATAGATTCGTTGAACCAGTCGTTGTTGGCAAAGGCACGTTCCATGAACAATGTTGTATTCACAGGTGGTGTTAGCAATCCGGAGAAGTATCATGCTTCTGCAGATTATTTTGTTATTCCAAGTTATCGTGAGGGATTTCCAAATACAATCCTTGAGGCCGGAGCCCTTGGTATACCATCTATTGTAACTCGCATCAATGGGATGATTGATTTAATAGAAGATAGAAAAACAGGCTTTGTCTGTGATGTCAAATCTGCTGATTCATTATATGCAGCAATGCTTATGGCATACGCACTTGGCAAAGATGAGTATAAGCAGTTGTCCGAGAATGTATATGCAAAAGTGAAGAATAACTTTGATTCGGAGTACGTCAAAAAGTTTTTCTTGGAAGATAGAAATCGTCTGACTGTTCATTTACGTAAATAATTGTAGTTAGTCGAATAAAGGTAAGCGTCCAAAACTGACGCCATTAACGGCATCGGCATTAATAAATTAAAAAACAAATTTGATTATGACATACTTTAACGAAAAACGTCAAAAACGGCTTTCTAAAAGACTATATGTCATTTTTAGACGCTAACGAATTATGCTAATATGGTTTCTGATAACATCTTTTGGCTACAAGCCAATGTTAAATTCAATCGAATTATTTAACTATACTCAGTTTAGGGCACTCTAAGTGTCTTTCCAAAGGTGGATGCTCTAATTTGAGTGTTATCGGTTGGAATAGGAAGAATGGTTAAAAAATGGCTAAAAGTTGATAAGTTCGAATCAAGAATTAAAATTATGCTCATGTATAGAAGCTTTTTTAAACCACTTATCGGTATCACGCTATCAATCTTAGGTTTGGCAGTGTGTGGGTTGCCGATGTTGATTATTGCTATTGCTATCAAAATGGATAGTCCTGGTCCTGTGTTGTTCCGTCAAGAACGTCTTGGCAAGGGAATGAAGGAGTTCAGGATTTGCAAGTTTAGAACAATGTGTAATCACGCTTTTGAAAAGGGAGGTGTGGCAACTTCGGCTAGTGATAGCAGAATTACTAGGGTCGGTGCTGTCCTTCGGAGGACAAGTCTTGATGAATTGCCACAGATGTTCAACGTCATTATTGGACAGATGGCGATAATCGGACCGAGACCAATTTTGGATTTTGAGTTTGAGCCATACAAGGATGATGCTCGCTTCCTCAAGCGATATGATGTGGCTCCTGGCATGTTCTGCACCATCGATGTGTATGACCGTGCTGCAGAGCGTGATTTGCAGATGGAGTTTGATGCTGACTATGTAGAGCAGCAGAGCCTGTGGCTCGATGTCAAGATTTTCTTTGGTATAATCAAAGTGGTCTTGACAGGTGACGGTGTTTATAAAGACGAAAGTAAATACAAGAAGAACAATGAATAACAGTTATAATGGACATCTATGCATTGTATTTGCCTTGGAGCATTACAATCCGCTGAATATGATTCGTGCCTTCGGTGAGAATGGTATCAATCCAGTGTATATTTCGGTGAAACGTCGTTACGAGACGGCTTGCCTCAGTAAGTATATCTCAAAACTTCACCGTGTTGGCTTGGTAGAGGAGGGATATGAATTGCTGATGAACACGTATGGCAATGTGGCTGTCGAGACGGGCAAAAAACCGTACATTGTGTTCTCAGATGACAAATCGGTGGGATACTTTGACTTGCACTACGACGAGTGGAAGGACAAGTTCATTACTTACAATGCCGGCCGAGCTGGTCGCATCAATGAGTTCATGGATAAGTACGAGATTCAGCAGTTGGCAAAGAAGCATGGATTTAATGTGCTGGATAGTTACGTGATTAGCAAGGAAGACCCGTTGCCGGAAGGTCTGTGGTATCCAATTATCACGAAGGATATTTCGCCAAACTCAGGCAACTGGAAGAACGACGTTTTTGTTTGCTGGAACGAACAGGAGTTGAAGGATGCCATCAAGCAAATAGCAAGTCCGTTGATTATGATTCAACACTTTGTGGACAAGCAAAATGAGATGGCTTTGGAAGGATATACAATTAATCATGGAAAGGATATACAGATTATCACCCAGATGAAATGGAAGTATCTGATTCAGGGTTACTATTCGCCTTACCATGATGTGTGTATGTTCGAGGATAAGGAGATGGAGGAGAAGTTGCAAGCGATGTTTGAGGAGATTGGCTATGAAGGAATATTTGAGGTGGAGTTCCTGATAGATAAGGACGGAACGTACTATTTTATGGAAACCAACTTCCGTGCTTCGGCCTGGAATCCGACCTGTAAGTTTGCTGGAATGCCGCTAGACTATCTCTGGGTGAAAGGCATGGAGAATGGCTACATCGCCCCTGCTGACAGGAAAGAGTTTGAGCCGTTCACCTCAATGAGCGAAGTGATTGACTTTGGCAAGCGAGTTGATGGTGGAATGGTGAGCTTGGCAGAATGGCTACGCGACTTCAAGGATGCAAAGTGCGTGTATATTTATGATAAAGAAGATCGTGCCCCATGGGATGCGGTGATAAAAAATTGGGAGCAATTTAAGTAGTTTTCAAAATGAGAAGAGTTCTGATAATCGGCGACGATAGCTATATTGGAATCAAGATAAAGGCTTGGCTCGACATCTTTTCTACGGAGTATAAGACTGGTATTGTGTCTTCAAGAGATGGTCGCTGGAAGACAGAAGCGGATTTCAGCCAGTACGAGACTGTAGTGAATCTGGCAGGTTTGGCTCACATCAACAATATAACCGAAGAGATGCGTCCGAAGTTCTATGCCATCAACTGCGACCTGCCGATTACTCTCGGCAAATGGGCGAAGGAACATGGTGTGAAGCACTTTATTCACTTCAGTTCGATGAATGTTTACGGTGATTTCTGTGATGACCTGAAGAGTCGTGACTGTGAGAAACCAACCAGTTTCTATGGCGATAGCAAGTATCAAGGTGACTTGGGATTGCGAGAACTTGAAGATAAAACGTTCAAAGTGTCTTATGTCCGTCCTCCGTTTGTTTATGGTAAAGGTTGTAAAGGCAATTATAACACCGTAGTAAAGCTTGCGTTGAAAGTTCCATTCTTTCCAAATTATCCGAACAAGAAGAGCATGATTTATATCGACAACCTCTGCGAATTCATCCGCATGGTGATTGACACAGAGCTTGATGGTGTGTTGACTCCGCAGAATAAAGAGTTGGTCTCGACTTGTGACTTGATTCAAGCAATAGCAATGGCTCACGGCAGGGTATTACACACTCCTTCTATATTCAATCCTATCATCTGGATTGCCGTGAAGATGACGCGAAAGATTCGCAGAGGATTGGGAAACGACAACTACACCCAGAAACTCTCGGACTACTTTAATTATCAATATTGTGTGGTTAGTTTCAGAGATTCTGTTGAACAAACAGAAAATGATAAATAAAGAATGTATCGTCATGGGGAGCAGCAGACCGAGGATGCGGACTGTGAGGCGGTGAATTCCGAATCCTGTAGGGATGTGATAATCCTGAAACCGGATTCTCTGCCTGATACATCATTGAGATTGGTGAGGATGTGGAGCCGAAAGAGCACTACTTCAAGCGCTGTATATTCTGCCACTACTCTCCGTTACGTAGGTTTCCCCAGTTCGTCTTCCATAACCGTGGTCGCTGCACTAGGGAGGCGGAGCAGAAATGCCTTGAGGATGTGACGCGCAAGATATACCTTTATCCTGATGGGGTATCACTGTATAAGTGCTATGACGTGTGCGAGCTGATTGTCCGTGTGGTCTGTCTGCTCCACATGCGAAGGTCGTTGTATAAACTTAGGCAGGTATCGAATGGTGCAGGGAGGATTATCTGGATCGTAGACATGCTTTTCTACGAGGGTAGGGAGATAAAGAGGCGTTACTGGGACCCGGAAGTGGAAAGGTGTTTTGCCTGCCTGTAATCGGTGTTTGTCAACATCTGCAATCATAAACTCAATCTACAACAGTATCTGTGCGACGTCTTCCGTCGGATAAAGAATACGGATGAACTTGTATATCTCCTTCCCCCATAAATGGCAGCTACTGGTTGCTATTGTATAAAGTCGATAAGTAAACAATATGTTAAATAACTATAAAAATAAATGCTTTAGGCTTGTAACGGGTCTAAAGTGACTGCTTACAAATAAAGACAAATGCAATGAAATATTTATTAGTAGTAGCACATCCCGATGACGAAGTTCTCGGGGCAGGTGCATCCATGTGGAGGTGGTCGCATAATGGCAATACGGTTGACGTGGCAATAATGTGTACGGAGGCAAAGGCTCGTGCATTTCGTCCCGAAGACAAGGAATTGGATGATGACTTGAATGCATCTGCTGGTTTCTTGGGTATACATAAGAAGTATGAGGCAACCTTCCCCAATATTGAGATGAATACTGTGCCTCATTTGAAGCTGGTGCAGTTCATTGAGAAAGCAATCCGTGAAAGTGAACCAGATATTATTATTACTCATCATCCAGCTGATACCAACAATGATCATTTGCAGACTTCAATGGCTTGTCAGGAGGCTATCCGTTTGTTCCAACGTCAGCCAAGTGTGAAGCCAGTGAAAGAATTTTGGTATATGGAAGTTCCTTCATGTAGTGAATGGGCTATCAATGATGCCATGAATTTATTCCGTCCTAACTGTTATGTTGAGGTGGGTATGGAAGGCGTGAAAGCAAAGTGCAAGGCGTTGGCAATGTACCGTGGTGTTATGCGGCCTTACCCTCATCCTCGTAGCAATGAATATATTGAGGGATTAGCAGCAATGCGAGGCAGTCAATGGGGATGTAAGTATGCTGAAGCATTTCAAGTTGTATTGAGAAGATATTAATGTGTAGTTTATGGAGTTTATGAAAGGTCTATGGGCATTTTGCTTTTACCTCTTTGTTCCTAGAAGAGCAAAGAGGATGCTCAATAATTGAATGTATAGTATGGAAATAAATAAACAATTGCTTGAAGTTCTCTTTGTAGAGGCTAAAGAGAGCCCACGTTTACGCCAAAACTTCGATTTACGCACTTCACCAAATGACACGAGCCAGAGAATGCTCAATGCTTTACTTCCAGGTACAGTTGTCCCTATTCATCAACATGAGAATACTACCGAAACAGTAATCTGCCTGTGTGGTAAGTTGGACGAAGTAATCTATGAGGAAGTAATTCTGTATGAGAATGGTGTGGAGGAACTTACACAAGGTATGGACGCTCAAGATGTAGCTCGTAAGGTTGAGTATCGAGAAGTACAGCGTATCCATCTCAATCCCACAGAAACCAAATATGGTTGTCAGGTACCAAAGGGGGTATGGCATACTGTGGAAGTGATTGAACCATCTGTCATTTTTGAGGCTAAAGATGGAGCTTATGTTCGTTAAACGATGAAAAACAGATGAAATGAATAGGAAGTACTGAAAGTACTTTCAATACGTTATGTTAAAATTGAACATTTACAGTGAAATGGAAAAATGTAGGTCCCTAGATTCATGTGACAAACATGAATCCCTACATTTAG
Source organism: Bacteroides sp. OF03-11BH (assembly GCF_003604005.1). NCBI lineage: Bacteria > Pseudomonadati > Bacteroidota > Bacteroidia > Bacteroidales > Bacteroidaceae > Bacteroides > Bacteroides sp. OF03-11BH. The sequence goes on from NZ_QTMW01000024.1 coordinate 81,640, forward strand.
TAGATTAGGAGCAATATAGTGGTATTGTCCTAATCTCGCTCTTCATATTAGTGTTAACACTAATATGATTTCCAAAAATACCAACTGTCTGTGAAGATCGTTGATATTTTTTATACAATAAGCTAGTGGTGGAAACCTAAAAGGATGCTATTTCTGCATATTCATTCACCGCATCAAAACACGGACATCCTTTCATCGGATTTAAGTCCCGGTGTCCCACGACCAGTGCTTTCGGAAACTGCCTTTTCAACTCCCTCAACAAAGCAAGCAAAGCTCCTTTTTGTTCCAGTGTACGCGTATCTTTCGGTTTTCCGTTCGCATCCAGTCCTCCCTCATAACAAACACCAACCGAATGGGCATTATGATTACGGCAGTGTGCCCCGATCTTTTCTAACGCACGTCCCCGGTGAATCTCCCCATCACGAGTGATGTAAAGTAAGCATTCGAAGAAATGCACCTTTTACACTTTGAGGTTTGGT
>NZ_QTMW01000025.1:0-78834 GCF_003604005.1 Bacteroides sp. OF03-11BH
CCGCCGTTTTTAAGAAGCCCCTTGATTCATTTTGAGTCAAGGGGCTTTCTGTGTTTTGGTACTTTGGTATTTATACCGCCCTTTTTAGCAGGTACAAACCGCATAATAGTTTCTTCAATAGAGATGCTTTTTTTAACAAATTAAAAGAATGTTCCCTAGAACAAAACACATTGCAACTTGTTTTTATAGTAGAGACAAATTTTTATGCTTAAATGATGTGAACAATGATACTCGTGTACATTTTATTGCTACATTTGTCGCCGAATCTATAACGAACGCTTTAAACAACTAAAAATACAATGAAACTTTCGCCGAAATTCATATTAGCTTTTGTTCTGCTGATGCTATCTTTTAGCATGGGTGGAAATGCTATGAATTTTTCGGCTTATGCTTCAAACTATGAGGCCTCTTGTCAATTATCAGAATCGTCTTCTGATGTTAATCGTAATTCTTCTGTAGATAATCAGTCGGTTAGTTATGATAACTCGCAGTCATTAACTATTTCTGATGTAGAATTAGGATTTAAATTAGTAACTGAATCAAACTCTAATAATTATCGCCTGCGTAGAATCATTGAAATCAATGACTCATTGAAAGACGTTATGCATAAGTTTCTCGTGTTAAGAGAGAATTCTTTAGTATTAGATCAAAGTAAATCTTTTTATTCGGATAAGGATCCACATTACTCCATTACGTGTAGCGATTACTATGTGTTCGCTCTAAGACATATCCTTATTTAGTTTATTTCCCCCTATTATCCGTTTTTTTCGTACTCTGTATGAACTGTGTGACTTTTTCCTTTTAAAAGTTGCAGGGTCTGTAGCGCAGTGTGCCTAATCGAAATTTTTACTTCCTAAATAACTAAAATTAATTTCTTAACAAAAAACTTATTATGGAAACTACTAAAAAAACTCAAGTTGTAGGTATAAAAAATGCCGGTATCGTAATCATCTGCTGTTTAGTAATAGCTGTATGTATCTTCCAATTCCTATTAGGTAACCCGTCCAACTTTATGAACAATGACCCGAACAATCACCCGTTGAACATGTTGGGTACTATTTACAAAGGTGGTATCATCGTACCTATTATCCAGACATTGTTGTTAACCGTACTTGCTTTGAGCATCGAACGTTATTTCGCTCTTCGTTCTGCTTTCGGTAAAGGTTCATTGTCTAAGTTTGTAGCTAACATCAAAGACGCTTTAGCTGCCGGTGACATGAAGAAAGCACAGGAAATCTGTGACAAACAACGTGGATCTGTTGCTAACGTAGTAACTTCTACTTTGCGTAAGTATGAAGAAATGGAAAAGAACACATCTCTTCCTAAAGAACAGAAGCTGTTGGCTATCCAGAAAGAACTTGAAGAAGCTACTGCTTTGGAAATGCCGATGATGCAACAAAATCTTCCGATCATCGCTACCATCACCACTCTGGGTACATTGATGGGATTGCTTGGTACTGTAATCGGTATGATCCGTTCATTTGCTGCTTTGTCTGCTGGTGGTGGTGCTGACTCTATGGCTTTGTCACAAGGTATCTCTGAAGCTTTGATTAATACTGCTTTCGGTATCTTGACTGGTGCATTGGCTGTTATTTCTTACAACTATTACACTAACAAAATCGATAAATTGACTTACGGACTCGACGAAGTCGGATTCTCTATCGTGCAAACTTTTGCTGCTACTCACTAATTCTGCGAACCCTTATAAAATCTATTATTAATCATGGGTAGAGCGCAAATTAAAAAGAAAAGTACGTTCATAGATATGACAGCTATGAGTGACGTTACTGTATTGCTTCTGACTTTCTTTATGTTGACTTCAACATTTGTGAAGAAAGAACCAGTACAAGTTACCACTCCGGCTTCCGTATCGGAAATCAAGATTCCGGAGACGAATGTACTCCAGATTCTGGTTGATCCGGAAGGAAAAATATTTATGAGCCTCGACAAGCAGCAGGATATGCAGGCTGTATTGGAGAGCATGGGTGAAGAGTATGGCATTAAGTTTACTCCGGAACAGGAGAAGAGATTTATCTTGTCTTCTACTTTTGGAGTACCTATCAGAAGTATGCAGAAATATCTTGATCTCCCGGAAGATCAACGGGATAAGATCCTAAAGAATGAAGGTATTCCATGCGATAGTGTTGACAATCAGTTTAAATCGTGGGTACGTAATGCACGTGCCGCTAACGCTGATCTACGTATTGCTATCAAGGCAGACGCTACAACTCCATACTCAGTGATAAAGAACGTTATGAACTCACTTCAGGATTTGCGGGAAAATCGGTACAATCTGATTACTTCTCTCAAGGCAGAATCTGAAAATTAAAAAGGAGGAAATACAATGAGTGCTGAAGTACAAGAGAGCGGCGGAAAAAGAGGAAAGAGCAAGCAAAAGAAAATGACTGTCCGGGTGGACTTTACACCGATGGTGGACATGAACATGTTGCTGATTACTTTCTTTATGCTTTGTACCACACTGAGCAAACCTCAGACGATGGAGATAAGCATGCCGAGTAATGACAAAGATATAACTGAAAACCAAAAGAGTATGGTGAAGGCTTCACAAGCAATTACGTTATTGCTGGGAGCTGATAACAAACTCTATTATTACGAGGGAGAACCTAACTATAAGGATTATACCTCGTTGAAAGAAACTAGCTACGGTGCAGATGGACTGCGTGCCGTACTTCTTCAGAAGAATGCTGTTGCTGTCAATAAAGTAAGAGAATTGAAGCAGCAAAAACTTGATCTTAAGATCACGGATGACGAATTTAAGAAGCAGGTTTCTGAGATAAAGAGCGGAAAGGATACACCGACCGTGATTATCAAAGCTACCGATGATGCTTCTTATATGAATCTGATTGACGCGCTGGACGAAATGCAGATATGTAATATTGGTAAATATGTGATAACAGATATTGCTGAAGCTGATGAATTCTTGATTAAGAATTATGATGCGAAAGGTGAATTGTCACAAAACTTGGCCGATAATTGATGTAACACCTAAAAAAGAAAAGTAAAATGGCAAAATTAGATTTAGCTTCTTCGGAATGGTGTCAACTGATTTTTGAAGGCAAAAACCAAGCATACGGCGCATATAGAATGCGTGCCAATTCAACAAAACGACATAATGTCGCTATGTTGATTGTAGTGGTCATAGCAGCGGTTGGATTTAGTATCCCTACACTGCTTAAGTTGGCAACTCCGGAGCAGAAAGAAGTGATGACAGAAGTAACTACTCTGTCAAAATTGGAAGAACCTGAAATCAAACAGGAAGAGATGAAACGCGTAGAACCGGTTGCACCTCCTCCCCCTGCATTGAAGAGTTCTATCAAGTTTACAGCTCCTGTCATCAAGAAAGATGAAGAAGTGCATGAAGACAATGAAATCAAGAGCCAGGAAGATTTGAATGCTACCAAAGTATCCATCTCTATTGCCGACGTAAAAGGTAATGACGAGGCTAATGGTAAAGATATCGCAGACCTTAAGCAGGTGGTAACACAGGCTGCACCGGAACCGGAAAAGGTTTTCGATATGGTAGAACAAATGCCGACTTTCCCTGGTGGACAGACTGAATTGATGGCTTATCTGGGTAAGAATATCAAATATCCGACTATTGCACAGGAGAATGGAACACAAGGTCGCGTTATCATACAGTTCGTTGTTGAACGTGATGGTTCTATTTCTGACGTACATGTGGCTCGTGGTGTAGACCCTTATCTGGATAAGGAAGCTGTTCGTGTGGTAAAAAGCATGCCGAAATGGCTCCCTGGTAAGCAGAATGGAAAATCGGTACGTGTGAAGTTCACCGTTCCGGTAATGTTTAGATTACAATAAAAGATGATGAAGAGACAATTTAGGCTGATAGGACTGGTAGCGTTGGTGGTTTTGAGTGCTTGTAACTCAAAATCGAAAGGACCGACGGATACTTATTCTTCCGGTGTGGTATCTATCGCAGCGGATGAGAGTTTCGAACCTATCATACAAGAAGAGATAGAGGTGTTTGAAAGTCTGTACCCTTTGGCCGGGATTGTCCCTCGCTACACAACTGAAGTGGAAGCGATAAATTTACTTCTGAAAGACAGTGTCCGGTTGGCTATTGCAACCCGGACACTGACTAAGGAAGAAATGAATTCATTCCACAGCCGTAAGTTTTTCCCTCGCGAGATAAAATTGGCTACGGATGGTCTGGCATTGATCGTGAATCGTGCTAATCCGGATTCTTTGTTGAGTGTACGTGATTTCCGCCGCATCCTTACCGGTGAGGTGAAAAACTGGAAAGAGGTTAATCCGAATTCCCGTTTGAAAGGGATTCAGGTAGTGTTCGATAATAAGAACTCCAGTACCGTACGTTTTGCAATGGACTCAATCTGTGGTGGAAAAGAGTTGGCTGAAGGTAACGTCAGTGCCTTGAAAACCAACCAGCAGGTGATAGATTATGTAGCGAATAATCCCGACGCTATGGGAGTTGTTGGAGTAAACTGGTTGGGGAACCGCAGTGATACAACCAATCTTTCTTTTCGTGAAGAGATCAGAGTGATGTCAGTGAGTGCGGAGGATGTAGCAACTCCTGCAAACAGTTATAAACCTTATCAGGCTTATTTGTTTTATGGAAACTATCCGTTGGCACGTTCTATTTATGCATTACTGAATGATCCCCGTAGTGGGCTGCCTTGGGGATTTGCTTCTTTTATGACATCCGACAAGGGGCAGCGGATTATATTAAAATCCGGACTCGTTCCGGCTACACAGCCGGTGCGTATTGTCCATGTGAAAGACGAATAATAACTAAAATTAGAGACTATCATGAAACGAGTACAAATGTTTTTAGCTGGAGCGTTTATAGCAGTAGGGTCGCTCTGCGCGCAATCAACCGATGCCGAGTGGCAGGCGGAAGTCGCCAAATTGAAAGAAACTATTCAGACGAATCCGGCACAGGCTGCTGAAGATGCCGAACATCTGATTAAAGGAAAGAATAAAAAGAATGTGGAATTGCTGGTAGCTATCGGAGATGCATATCTGAATGCTGACAAGATTCCCGAAGCGCAGGAGTATGCAGCTCTTGCCCGAAAAGCGAATGGTAAATCGTCACTTGCTTCTGTATTGGAAGGAGATATTGCCGTGAAACAGAAAAATGCGGGTCTTGCTTCTCAAAAATATGAGGAGGCGATTTATTTTGATCCGAAATGTACGGAAGCTTATCTGAAATATGCAGATATTTATAAATCAGCCAATGCAAATCTTGCCATTGAGAAGCTGAATCAATTGAAAGACCTGGAACCGTCCAACACAGCCGTAGACAAAAAACTAGCCGAGATTTATTATTTGAAAAATGATTTTAGTAAAGCGGCAGGAGCTTATGCGAATTTTGCAATGGGGCCGACTGCTACGGAAGAAGATTTGGTGAAGTATGCGTTTGCTTTATTTTTGAACCATGATTTTGAGAAATCGCTCGAAGTGGCTAATATGGGATTGCAAAAGAATGCCCATCATGCTGCGTTCAACCGTTTGGCAATGTATAACTATACTGACTTGAAGCGTTTCGACGAAGCGATAAAGGCAGCGGATATCTTCTTCAATGAATGTGAAAAAGCCGATTATTCGTATTTGGATTATATGTATTATGGACATCTGTTGGAGAGTCTGAAAAAATATGATGATGCAGTAGTACAATATGAGAAAGCGGTAAAGATGGATCCGACGAAGACGGATTTATATAAGAATATCTCTTCTGCTTACGAACAGAAGAATGATTATAAAAAAGCAATCAGTGCTTACCAGAAATATTATGCATCTCTTGATAAGGAAAAACAGACTCCGGACTTACAGTTCCAGTTTGGTAGACTTTATTACGGTGCTGGTACGCAACCTGATTCATTAGCAATCACTGTTGAAGAACGCAAGCAGGCGTTAATGTCCGCCGATTCTGTTTTCCATGCAATTGCGGAAGCAGCGCCGGACAGCTATTTGGGTAACTTCTGGAGAGCACGTGCCAATTCTGCACTTGACCCTGAAACAACTCAAGGACTTGCGAAACCTTTCTATGAGGAAGTAGCCGCTTTATTGGAAAGCAAAAACGATCCTCATTACAATTCAGCTTTGGTTGAATGCTACAGTTATCTTGGATATTACTATTTGTTAGCTATCGAAAATCCGGCATTGAAAGCCGAAGCAAAGGCTAATAAAGATAAATCCATAGAATACTGGAGTAAAATTCTGGCTATAGACCCCGCTAATGCTACTGCTAAAAGGGCATTGGATGGCATCAAATAGTGAATAATTTTAGTTGTTTGTCGTGACAGGAGGAGTGGAGAGTGATCTTAGCTCCTCCTTTTTTTGCACTTTTTTCTCCTTTTCTATTGGAATATTCAAAAGATTACCTACTTTTGTGGTGTACTATTACACTAATACACCTAAAGATCATTATTCATTAAACAGAAATACTATGATTACAGTAGAAAATCTTTCATTTACTTATCGTAAATCGAAGCGTGCGGTACTACGTGATTTTTCGCTTTCGTTCGAATCCGGCAGGGTATATGGACTGTTGGGAAAGAATGGTGCGGGAAAATCTACTCTTCTCTATCTGATGTCCGGCTTGTTGACTCCTAAAAACGGCAAAGTGATGTTTCACGATACAGATGTACGCCGTCGGTTGCCGGTTACTTTGCAGGATATGTTTTTAGTTCCCGAAGAATTTGAGTTGCCTTCGGTTTCTTTGGTCAGCTATATTGAGTTAAACAGTCCTTTTTATCCTCGTTTCAGTAAGGAAGAGATGATTAAATATCTCCATTATTTTGAGATGGATATAGATATTGATCTCGGATCGCTTTCTATGGGGCAGAAAAAGAAAGTGTTCATGAGTTTTGCGCTTGCTACGAATACCTCTCTTTTGTTGATGGATGAACCGACCAACGGGCTGGATATTCCAGGCAAAAGTCAGTTCCGTAAGTTTATAGCATCGGGTATGTCGGATGATAAGACGATTGTGATTTCCACGCATCAGGTTCGTGACATCGACAAAGTGCTCGATCATGTGTTGATTATGGATGACAGCCGTGTGTTGCTGGATGAATCGACAAGTAGTATTTGTGACAAACTTTTCTTTGTGGAGAGTGATGATCGGGAATTGGCCAAAAGTGCGCTTTTTGCAATTCCTACTATTCAGGGTAACTACCTGATCCTTCCTAACGAAGAACAGGAAGAATCGGAATTAAACCTGGAACTTCTTTTTAATGCTACGCTGGCTGCTCCTGGAGAGATAGCCCGATTGTTTCACACTCAAAAATAAAAGACGATGATAAAAGATACTTTTTTCAGTTTGCCTCGTTTTATAAATCTCTGCCGTAAGGAGATGGTGGAGAATTGGAGATCGAATGTGCTTCGTATGGTGTTGATGTATGGAGTGATGGCAGTGGTAATGGTTTGGAACGGATATTTTAAATATAGGTATCACAATACGGCTTATTTTATTCGTCATGCAAATGCTGATCCTGCCTGGGAGTTTATACTGATATCTTTTTTATGTTTTCTATTCGCTTTCGGGTGTTTGAGTGCATCGTTGCTGATGGAAAAGATGAAGAATAAGACTAGTCGGCTCTCTGCATTAATGGTGCCGGCCACTCCTTTTGAGAAGTTTTTTTCTCGTTGGCTGGTATCAACCATCGTATTTTTAGTTGTTTTTCTGATTGCTTTTAAATTGGCTGATTATACACGGGTATCGATTTATTCGCTTATTTATCCGGATGCAAAAGGGGCGATACTTCCTGTCAATCTGGGATATTTAGTAGGCAGCGGGAAACGGTGGTTTTTATTCAATGAAATGTATGAGTTGATATTTGTCCTTTCTATTTATTGCTTTATACGGTCATTGTTCGTACTAGGTAGTTCTGTCTGGCCAAAGAATTCATTTCTCAAGACTTTTGTTACTGTTACCATTATTGTTCTGATTTATGTAGTGGTAGGAATAGTGGTGGGGAATATGTTATTTAATGGAAGCAACAATAGGGATTGTAGCTATATTTTTTCTTCTATAACGGAGCAACAAGCTTTTACCTTGGCATCCATTGCCTTTGTGCTTTTTGCATTAGTAAATTGTACGCTTGCCTATTTCCGTTTTAAGGAGTCCGAAATAATTCAACGCATGTAATAATTTAGCCTATGAATTTTAAAGAAAGTAAAGCTATTTATTTGCAGATCGCTGATAGGATTTGTGATGAGATACTTCTGGGGCAATTGGGGGAAGAGGAACGCATCCCGTCTGTCAGAGAATATGCTGCTATTGTGGAAGTAAATGCCAATACAGTGATGCGTTCATTCGATTATCTCCAGTCACAGAATATTATTTATAATAAACGCGGCATTGGTTATTTTGTCGCTACCGGTGCAAGGGAATTGATTCATTCTTTGCGAAAGGATATTTTTTTGAAGGAGGAATTGGATTATTTTTTCAGGCAGATCAAGACGTTGGATATTCCTATCAAAGAGATAACCGATATGTATCGGGAATTTTGTAAAAAAGAAAAGTAAAACAAATATTATGAAACGTACAACTTATATATTAATAGGGCTTTTTGTAGCCGGATTTTGCATGCTGGTAGGCGGAATGTTTGTGATGTATTGTCTGGGGAAACCATACTTTTCCAATCAAATAAACCTGCAAGGAGAACAGCTAGTCCAAGAACTGCCGACTTGTCGGGTGATCTGGATGACTCAAACAGAGATGAATACGGAAGAACGTGGTATTTGGCTGGCAAATTCTCTCTTGGGAGTTTTGCCTTCAAAAGGAGAGAAGAATACGTTCTCTTGTTCAGAGAAAGTAAATGAATATCTGAAAATGACTGTTATGGGAGATACATTGAAGATCGTTTTGGACTATTCTCTGATTGATTTTCCACAAGAGTTTAAAGAGTCTAAATATGTGGGAATGATTACAGGAGATATGCAACTGAATTTGACATCCAAAGTGGAATGTGTTATAAATGATATTTATATGCAGAAGATAGCTCTCAAAAAACTGACAAAGGATTCCATTTCCATCGATACTCCTAATTCTATCATGGTAGATTCTTGTGATTTTAGAGCTTTGAGTGTCATTAGGGGTGGTAGAAATGTGGAATTCCAAAGTGGAAATATCAATAATCTGCATTTGAATTTAAATAGGATGAATGATTGGTCTGTGAATGTTGAAGAATGTCATATTGATACAGAATATTTAACAGGTCAAAATGTTAGTGTACAACTTCAAAAGGGAGAGTGCCGGCGTATGTTTTGGATTCCCGAGAAAGATGATTCTAAGTTGAAGGTCACATTAACTGAAAAAGCCTGTGTGACCGTAATGGAATAATCCGGTGGACGTATAAAATAAAAGTCTGATAAAAAAGCAAGTTTCAGCCAAACGAGGACAACCGCCTGATAATGTGCGGGAAACGCTCTTTGTTTGGCTTTTCTTCTGGACGGCAAAAGCCACCGATAGACAAAGGTAAGACAAAGTTAGGTTACCACATCATTACCAACGGTAAAAATGCAAATCGGCTATAAGTCGCTAATTGTCTGCTTCTTGCGTTAAGTTGCGTAACCTCTTGTAACTCAAAGTAAACTAATTTTGTAATCTGTAAACTTTGAGTAAGATGAGAAGTACCTTTAAAATTTTGTTCTATCTCAAAAAGAACAACCCCAAACCCAACGGAACAGTTCCAGTAATGGGAAGAATCACGATTGACGGAACAATCAGCCAGTTCAGTTGTAAGATGAATATATCGCCCAACCTTTGGGATACCAAAGCCGGAAGGCTGACAGGTAAAAGTACATTAGCGGTAAAAACCAACCTCGCTTTGGATAAAATCCGTGTCGATATTAACCGCCACTATTAGGAAGTAATGCAAACGGACGGCTTTGTTACGGCTGATAAGGTAAAGAACGCTTATTTAGGGTTAGGAGTAAAGCAAGATACATTTTTAACCCTCTTTGCCAAACATAACCAAGAATTTTCCCTGTACCGGGTAATGGTACTTGTAATGCCATATTAAAAAAGATAGGCAAGCAATGCGGGATTAAAACACGGCTGACCTACCATGTCAGTAGGCATACTTTCGGAACTTTATTGACTATCTCACAGGGAGTTCCGATAGAAACCGTTAGCCGAATGATGGGGCATACCAATATTAAAACAACCCAAATCTATGCCAAGATAACCAAAGAGAAAATAAGTCAGGATATGGAAGCCCTATCCCATAAATTAAAAGGATTGGAAATGCAGATAATTGAAAGAATGTGAATCAAACAAGAATTTTATTGATAAAATTGATTCATTTTTACACTCTTTGATTTGATGTATGGAGTTACCTTTGCAAAGAACAATAAGTATATTAAAATGATACGATTACAAAATATAAACCTAACTTCTACTGAAGCAATACAGAGATTAGCTAATAATCACGCAATCGCTGTAAACCTACGGGATGCGTTTCCGTATCCTTATACGATTGAGGATGCTATTACAGTATGTTATATAAACTTTCAAAATTAAAACGTCAGTGAATCACACAGTGTAAGAACATGAAGGTAATCATTACGAGGTCAACAGGAATAGTCGGTTATAAAATTGCTGACGAAAGAATATTAATAACTATAAAAATTATAAAACAATGAAATTTAGTAACGTAAGATTATTAGTTAAAGATTTTGCTAAGTGTTTTAAGTTTTATTCCGAGCAACTAGGTCTGGAACCGGCTTGGGGTGACGAGAACAGTGGGTATGCCTATTTTAAGGTAGCAGACGGAATAGAAGGATTTGCTCTTTTTGTATCCGATTGGATGGCTCCGTCTGTAGGCAACGCAGATAAAGAATTGCCTGTAGGATATCGGGAGAAATCACTTGTGGCATTCAGTGTGGATAATGTTGATGATACTTATAGAGCATTGAAAGAAAAGGGTGTGATATTTGTTAACGAACCTACCGATATGGCTGATTGGGGGAGCCGCACGGTACTTTTGCGTGATCCTGAAGATAATTTAATAGAACTTTTTTCACCATTGGCTCCGGAACAATGGAGTGAAGAACTAATAGAAGAAAATAAGAAGTACGAGTAACAGGGCTATATATAACGGTTCATAAACAGAGAAAATAAAAAAAATAATTATACTTGAATAAAATGGTACACTTAGTTTATTGTGACGATAAAGCCAAAGCATTAGATAAAATAATGAATGGCAGTAAAATAATGATCGTTCGTGGAGCGGCAGGAAGAAAAATCCCCCACAGCCGGGTAAACGAAGGTGAAATACTCTACTTCATGCAGAAAGATTCGAAGAAAATCTCTGCTAAAGCCATGGTAACCCATGTAGACAACTATACCAAACTTACCGATTCGGAGATTATCGAAAAACTAAATAACCCTAAACTCGACCTGACAGACAAACAAAAGGAACGCTGGCATAAGAAATGCCTGATATTGGTAGAGTTTTCCGGCTTGGAGAAGATTGAACCTGCACTTGATTTTGAACATCAAGGAAATATGGATGATTGGTTGATTATCGAGAAAATCGAAGATGTACTTGTGGGAACAAGCATTCCCTATAATTACGAAAAAAGTAAGTTTTAATAAGGACAATGATTAAATTGAAAGTAGAAAAAGTAGATTTATATAGTAACATCCTTGAAAAAGAGATGTCAATGCTAGTGTATTTACCCACAACCTATAATCATCTCGATTCACTTCCTGTGTTATACTTTTTACACCAAAGAAGGGGTGATGAAAATATAATGTTTGAAATTGATATACATACAACAGCAGATAAATTGATAGAAACAGGGAAAATAGAGCCGATGATAATTGTATGTCCGAGAATGGAAAACAGCCGTGGCGTAAACTCGTCCATAGTCTGTAAGGAAATCCCTGACCCTGTAAAATCTCATAGAACGATACATTTAGGGAGATATGAAGACTACTTTATAGATGAGATAATACCTTTCATAGATAAAACGTTCAAAACCATAAATGACAGGAAAGGCAGATACATCGGTGGTGCTTCCGCAGGAGGATATACCGCTTTACACAATGCATTCAGGCATCAGGATAAGTTTTCGAAAGTTGGAGGACACATGCCTGCATTACTGCTCGAACTCGAAGATGAATATAAATCCTTTTACAGAGATATGAATGATTGGGAAAAGTATGACCCGCTATATATTGCAAAGCACAATGATATTTCTTCTGAAATGAAGGTTTATCTTGATGCAGGAGAAAAGGATGAGGGCAGGTTTTATGAAGGGGGCTCCATTCTTCACAATATGCTAAAGAAAAAAGGAGTAAATACTCAAAATTACCTGTTTCCGGGACATCACAATACGGAATATGTACAATCCAATGTTAGCAAGTATCTGGAATTTTACGGTTCTATTTGAGATACTTTAATTTAACTCATAAAAAACAATTCAAATCTAGAAAAAGTGGGTTTTGAAAAAGAGGCTGTTATTAAATCCTCAGTAATAAAAGAGGGGAAAATAATTGATGAACATTTATACAGTATTAGAAAGACATGAAAAAAGATATAGGTGAACATATTATCAGCAAATTGGATTTACCGGATATAGTTAAGATACTATCCGATGAATTAAGTGGGTCGGAACTGAACACTATTTTATTGGAGGTTTTTAACAGGCGCATCCAGCAAGAAACGCCCTCGTCTTTATTAAATAAATACGAGGGGAATAAACTTGTCAAACCTGCCAATATAGATGTTTTAAGGTACAAAGAACAAGAATTGACGTGCTATAAAGTATTAGCCAGCAGAGGATTTGAACCGATAGAACATTCTCCTGCCGCACAGTTGGGAACGAGTAGTGTTGTTGCTACCGTAGACCAAAAGAAAGTGTTGACAGCTTTAAGAAATACAGAAATGCAGGCAGACCCAACCAATGCAACAGCCTTGCATTATGCTTCATTAAAGAAAAAAGGCGGATTAGATAGCCGAACCTACAACTACAGTAATATTTCACGGATTATTCGAACACAGGTATTTGACAATCCTAATTTCACTCCTCATTTTTCAGTTATTTGCCTGATTTCCTGTGGTAAAGATACAGGGAGTTTTAATTTTGAAAAAGAGGAACTACTTAAACACCTGACAGCATCGTATGACGTTTTACGAAGTTACAGCTTTGAACATATATACTTCGAGATTATCCCATGCAAAGGGTATGACGGTCAAAGCCCATTAATTACAGAGTCAATATCATATGTTCAGAAAAACAGCGACCATATAAAAGTATCGGTTGTCGAACCCGACTATGAAAATAACTATTACTATGGCTTTCGGATAAAAGCAAAAATAGTAGTAGGCGAGAATGTGATTGAGATTGGCGACGGTGGGTTGCTCGACTGGACGCAACAACTTCTAACCAACAGGAAAGAACGCATGATGACAATGGGTATTGGCTTTTCGGTACTACATATAATAACAAAATAACATGGTAAAGGGCAAGGTCATATTTGAAGATGAAGAAAAAATAGAGATTAAATATCCCTGTTTTGAACTAAAGGATATTGTCGAGTATTATTTCGAAATAAAAACTCCGGACAATTCTATAAATCCGTTCTCACTTATAGCTTTGCCCAATGCTAATATTATAGTTTCAGTTTACTTGTCAGACAAGAGCCAAACATTCAAAGTTCATCGTGGACAGGGTATGTCTGATACATCAGGAGATAAAATCTCCGGCAGTTTGACAGACGCAATCGCCGTGATACACGCTCCCGGAACCCATGAATTTTCAATAAAATTCAAGCCGGGAGTTTTATACTCCTGTTTATCCGAAGATATTCCGACTTTGGTAGATAATAGCTTGCCATTGCAAAAATATCTAAATCAAAAAATAATAGACGAACTAAAATTGAAAACCTCTTTTGATGGGCGGGTTCTGTTTGTAGAGAATTGGCTTTTAAGTAATATGAAAATCTTTAGTTCTGACTTTAAGCTTAAAGCTGTAACAAAAGCAATTTACTACATTAATAATAGCCATGATTACAAGCTAAATGTTGTAAGCAAAGAGGTCGGAGTATCAAATCCTACTCTCAACAGATATTTCAAAGAAGTATTAGGAGTATCGCCTAAACAATGCTTTAAAGCTCTACGCTTCAAAACAGCATTGAAAAACTATAGAGCCAAAGGTAGTTATGATTTATATGACGAATTGGGCTATACTGATTTTTCTCATTTTGTAAAAGAAGCTAAGAATTTAGCAAACAACCCCCCATCAGAATTATAAAAAGTAGTAAGAACGATAAAACACATAAATAAAAAATCATTCAGCATAAAACAGGACTTCGGTCTGACAATCAATATTAATCATCAAAAAATTATGCTTATGAATGAATTAGTAAAGACGGAGTTATTCAGCTTATTGTCTGAATCTTCACAAGAAAACACAAACGAAGAAATGCAAAGTGCCAAAGTAATCCTTTATTCATTTGAGATACAAAAATACACACAGGGAATAGAACGGAAACACCAAGCCCTACGGGTTTTACAGGAAATCTCCACACCTGCGCTACGCTCCGGGTAGTATTTCCTGCAAAAGTGTTGCCTTATCTATTCCCTGAATGAAAGAAAGGTATATCAAATAAAAAAAGGAAAAAAATATGTATTGGTTTGTGAGAAATAATTTGTAGATTTGCAGTGAGTTATTTGAGGAAATACAGCGCAAAACGCAGAAATACGCACGGTTGCCGAATCGTTACCTCGAACGCTGAAAAATCTCGCTTAAAGCCTTTTATTCAAAAGGTTATCTCCCAAAGATAATTTTATAAAATAAAAAGAGGCCGAAAAGGCCTTGATATTATAATATAATCTTTACTACGGTTGACCTGCGCCCCAAAAGTTAGACAGAAAACTTGAGGAGCGCAGTTCTTTATGTTGTAGTAAGGGTAATTTTTCTTTTTAGGGACTTTCCTGGCTTTTTTTATAATTGCTATTACAATGCTTTTGTCAGAGTGAAGCAGTCGATGTCCGGTGCCCAGTTATAACTATTACCCATGCGAATAGTGTTGTATCCGGCTTTTAATTCAACGGGAACTGTGATTTGGTTATGACCGTTATCCTCTCCCAAAGAGTCGATTTTGGTAATGATACCGTTTACGTCCAGTTCTATTTGTCGTCCTTTGCCATATAAATAATGGATGGTCATATCATAGCGTCCGCCATTTTCGCTATATACTTCCCGCCATTCGGCATAGTTTTCAGGTTGTCCGCCAAGGAAACCTACTTTCATTTTGCCGGAGGCTTCCTTATCATGGGCATAAATAATACCTTTAGGATTTTTGCCAAGGTCATTGAAAAGAGGTAGGTAAGCCCATTCCGCTTCGTAGAGGGTCGGTTCCAGACGTGTTTCGCCTTCTATGCGGAGGAACATGGCACTGTGTGCAGGAAGCGTTTGTTCGAAGGTACCGGAGAAGTTTCCTAAATCGCTATGTTTTACCAGATCACGTACTTTTACGTTTCCTCCAAATTCCAGTGAAGAGAACGGCACGGAAAAACTACAGATGGTATCGGAAGGATTGTAAAGAGCTACTGCACGTACATTCCCACGTTTCTGTTCAATATCTTTTACGAGTACATAACCTTCATTTTCATGTTGAGCTACATAAGCCTGTAAGCCCAGCGGATCTTGGTTGAGGGCGATCAGTTCTTTATTTGTCAGCAGTTCGAGCGAAGAATCCGGCATGTTTTCCAGATTGCATCCGATAAGCAAAGGAGAGCTCATGATACACCACAAACCGAAATGAGCTTCTTCTTCTGTCGGAGTAAGACCTTGTCCACCTACTTTACTGTCGTTGCGGAATCCGATGACCATCATATCCATGTCATTATAATGTCCGTTTCCAGCATAAGCCGACAGGTAGAGATTCTTTCCGACTACATATCTTAATGATCCCCAATGTGCATTAATATCTCCACTGATACGCCAGGAAGTTGCTGCATCTTTAGCCCAAGTGCCCGGGAAGGCCCATCGGCAAATATTGATGGAAACATCTTTGTTTACTTTGTCTATACTGTTCCGGATGGAAGTGTAGCGTTCCTTTTCATTAAGTCCCAGCGCATCTCCTCCGCAGTAATCAATTTTGATAAAGTCGAAACCCTAGTCGCCAAAGTATAATTGGGCGTCTTGCGGTTCGTGTCCATAGATACCAGCTCCTACGCCTGCTGCATCATTGTCCCACATGGAGCCACATGTACTGTTGCCCGCATCGGTATAGAGACCGGCTTTCATTCCCAGGCCGTGAACGTAATCCGCAATCGGTTTCATCCCATTCGGGAAACGTTGTTCGTGGGTATGCATAATTCCGTTGTCATCGCGCTTTCCGAAATAGCCGTCATCAACATTGACATAATGATATCCGGCATCTTTCAGACCTTTTTTTACCATCAGGTCGGCTTGATGCTTGATGATGTCTTCGCTGATGTCTACGCGAAATGCATTCCATGAACTCCATCCCATGATGGGAGGATTGACTGTCTTTTCATTCTCGGAGAGGGTAGTTTGAGTCTTTGTACAACTGATGCACATAAAAGAAGCTACTGCTACTGTAAAGAGATAAATTCTGTTTTTCATGATATAATGGGTTAGTGTTTTTTGTATAGCCGTCCCGATTTCGTCCCGGTAACTAAATAAAGATAAAGGGTAACTTGCTGTACTCCAGAAAGTTACCCTTTGCTTTGTCGGAATGAGGCGACTCGAACGCCCGACCCCTACGTCCCGAACGTAGTGCGCTACCAACTGCGCTACATTCCGATTGCTTAAGAAGTGGTGCCACCAGCAACCGAAAGTCGGCTTGTATAGCACTATTTCTCAATAAGTTATATCTTTATTACGATGTTAGTCCCTTGAATAAGGTTTTCACAACTTTGCACCGTTCAACACAAGTTTGTGTCTTAGGTTCGATTTCTGCGTGCAAAGGTAGATATTTATTTGGAATTATCAATATTTCCAAGAACTTTTTTTGTATTTACTGCTAAAAGTCTGTTTGAATTTTGTTCAGTATTCTTTTAGGAGTTGTTTTGAGGATTTTTCTCTGTATCATTAAGAAGAATTGCAGGCTATGTGACGGAAGGTTTTCAATATCCATGAAGTATATAGAAAGAACTTTAGTCGAAATGTCAGGTATCAATTTTCCCAATAGATTGAATCGTAAAGGAGTATTTTTATCGAGTAATATGTATAACTACATAAACCCCACTGGTTTCGAAACGTGCAGCCACATTACAAATAGGGTAAATTTCAATAATGGATTGTTTTGATGAAAAAAACTCTTCAATATTAGACTTACTGACATAGGGCTGTCATAGAAGACGCTATCTTTGTATCAAAAAGTATTCAACTTAATATTATAGAATATGAAAAGATTATTTTTATGCTCATCATTTGCTGATGTTGCTAATCTATTTGTCGATTGTGCCAAAGAAGATTTGCAAGGGAAAATTATAGCTTTTATACCAACTGCAAGCCTTACAGAACCAATACGATTCTATGTAAAAAAGGGGAAAAAGGCTTTAGAAGAAGCAGGAATGATTGTTGAAGAAGTCGAGATTACCCAACTGCCCAAAGAGGAAATATCTTCTATATTACATAAATGCGATTATATCTACATAACAGGTGGAAATACATTTTTCCTTTTGCAAGAGTTAAAAAGAAAAGGTGTTGATAAAATTATATCTAAACAAGTGAAATTGGGTAAACTGTATATTGGGGAATCTGCCGGAGCAATAATAGCCTCTCCCGATGCAGAATATATGAGAAGTGTGAATTTTGATCCAATAGAAAAGGCTCCTGAATTGAAAGACTGTACTTCTTTAGATTTGGTCGATTTTTATACGATTCCCCATTATGGAAATTTTCCATTCAAGAAAAAAGGTGAAAAGATAGTTCAACTATATAATGAGAAGTTGCAGCTTATTCCTATAAGTAATAAACAAGCTGTTATTATTGAAGATTCAAATATTCAAATTAAAGATGCAAAATGAATAGAATAGACCGTATTTCTGCTATATTGATTCAGTTACAATCGTACTCGTTAGTGAAAGCACAGCAAATTTCAGAACGTTTTAATATAAGCATTCGCACTGTATATCGAGATATAAGAACATTGGAAGAGGCAGGCATTCCTATCATAGGAAATCCCGGTATTGGTTATTCACTTGCAGAAGGATTCAAATTATCTCCTCTAATGTTTACTCAAAAAGAGGCTTTGTCCTTTTTGATTGCAGAGAAATTAGTACATGAACTAACTGATTCAAATAGCAACGAACATTATAAGTCTGGAATAGAAAAGATTAGGTCTGTCATGCGTTTTGCAGACAAAAATATGTTAGAAACAATGGAAAAGTGCATGTCTGTATTGGATACTTATAAATCATCTACCTATAAACCTGATATTCTTTTACTTATTTTACAAAGTATATACCAAAAAAGAATTATTGAAATATCTTATTTGGGAAGTAATGCGTTAAGTGTTTCAGAACGAAAGATTGAAGCTGTTGGAATTTTCTTTTCGAGAACTAACTGGTATCTAATAGGCTTTTATCTTCCCAAAGAAATCTATCTTACATTTCGGATAGATAGAATTCAAAAAATGCACATTCTTAATGAATTACAATCACGGGAACATCCTCCTTTGGAAAAATTCATACGCGAGTTTTATGATAAAGAAAAATTACATGAAATCGTTATAAGAATAGAAAAGAATAAAACCTCCATAATGAATGATGATAAATATTATTACGGATTAACATCTGAGAAAGAGATAGGGGATATGTTTGAGCTTCATTTTCTAACATTTTCAATCAGTAAGTTTGCACATTGGTATCTGTCTTTTGCAGATAGTGCAACTATAATAAGACCAGATTCTTTAAAATATGAAGTTAAAAATATTATCAATAACATTTCTATTTGATTGCTGTCAAATAGTATTTTTAATCGACTAAATGAAAAAAATATTCGACCAAAGATTTTTCCGCTTATTGTCGGAATGCTCACAACGTAAAGTGTCTGCATCTGAATTTGCAGAAGCTATCGAAGAATTGGCGACCCATGTAGCCGATTTCAGTATCACAGAACAAGATTATAGCATTTTACTCCGCTATTTCTCTTTTGGTTTGTATCGTCTTAAATCATACCGTGTATGGTTTGAGCAGGAAAAAAATATCCTATTTGCATCTAATTGATGAAGCGATAGGGTTACTGAATACCGAAATACGCCTAATCGAATGGCGTATCAAGTACCCGGAACAGTTGCAGCAACGCACCAACAAACAAGCCCTTTCCCCTCTATATCTCGCTGACAGAACCACTCTTATCAATATCATGGAAATAGTTAGCGGGCTGTTCCTTTCCCAAAAGATTGTGTATCAAAATGGCAAGCCTGTTTATTTAGTGGACTTGACGAAAGCCTTTGAATGGCTTTTCAATATCAAGATAGGTGATTGTTACCAAAAGCATGAGGACGTGATAAAACGAAAGCCGGGCAAGCTGACAGAGTTTCTTAATGGACTGGCAGAGCTTATTCGCAAGGAACATGACAAGAAAGGGTACAGATAACCAACGGCTTACGATTTATTTATAGGGGATTCCATTAGCTCCCCCGTAATTTCTTTGCGTCCGTTTTCTGAACTTTGCTTCATCAATCGATTGACAGACCATAATGTATAATCAGAAAAATGAAGCAATCATGTATATAGACAATGACGATTTCAGCGTATGGATGCAGAAGCTGTACGCCAAATTGGAAGAACTCTGCAAGGATGTACGGGTACTGCGCAATGCCGACAGGGTGCTGCCCGAAGATGACAACCTGCTGGATAATCAGGACTTGTGCCTGCTCTTCAAGGTGAGTATCAAGACCCTGCAACGCTACCGGGCTATCGGTGCGCTGCCGTATTTCACAATCAGCGGAAAAGTGTACTATAAGGCTTCCGATGTCCGGGAGTTCATCAAGGAGCGGTTCAGCGTTACCACGTTGCGCCAGTTCGAGAAAGAACACTGCACGAAGAAAAAGAAGTGAATTAGAAAGCCGGGGCGGTTCTGCTCCGGCTTTGCTTTTGTTTTATGGCTTGCCTAATTTGTCGGCTTCCTCCTTTAGCTGCTCGGCTTGTTCGTTCAACAGCCTTGCCCGTTCCAACGCTTCCGCCTGTTTCCTGCTGCGGTATTCAAAGCCTTTCACCGAATTGGTCAGGCTTCGGATGAAAGCGTTGTCCCGTTCCCGGCTGAACTTCGTTTCCAGCAAATCAAGGCTGCTGCCGTCTGCCTTTCCTTTCATCAGGATATAGCGGTATTTTATATCGTTGTCCTGTAACCGTTGCATCCGTTCCGTAAAACGAATATTCAAGATTAGCGAAATGATACAGATAATAAAACCTGCTGAAAGAAGAAAAAACTTGGGTTTCAGGTAGGGAGTTACCCGATATATCAGTTTGCCGTACCATGAAACGGGCGTTATTTCTCCGGCTGGTGTATCATCAGCCGGGAACAACACCTTTAACCGCTCCTTGAAATATCGGTGCGAGGTCACGATAAGCCCCTTTATATCTTCAAGGTCTTGTTTTTGGTTCTCGGACTGACCTTTTCTGATACTGCCGATTTGGTTTAGAATCTCCTGCACCATGTTTTCAGGAATGCCGGATTTGCCCTGCATTTCCGAAATGCGCTGTTCGATAACGTCCAGTCGGTTAATCGTTTCCTCCCGGCTGGCTGGCGTTACCTGCTTCTCCTGCCGTTCTTTCAGTTCCGTAACCATAGAGAGAAGTCCCTCCAAAATTAAGTTATTTTCCATGTTCCTATAATTTTAAGTGTCGTTTCTTTTTCTTCTTTTTTCTTTCACCGGGATTGTCGGGTGTTTCATCAGCCGGAGAGGACGGGGCGGAGAACAGACCGCCCAAGCCTGTCAGTAACGGACTGTCGGCTTTGCCCAGTGTCTGCGATAGCTCCTGAACAGGTGCGGAAACCGTCTGTCGGTTGTTTCCGGCAGTGTTCAGCCCCGCATCCCCGAAACATTTATCCAGTTTGGAGAAACTGAAACTGCGGTCTATCTCCGAACCCTTGAACGTGTATTCACCTATGGAAAAAGATATGCCCTGCACTTCGCCAGTCTGTCCCCTGTGCTTGAAATGAATCCCGATACCCTTTTCTGCCAGCCGGGTTTGTAACTGCCGCCAGTTCCTTGATTTCCCGATTTCATCCTTTACGGCATTGTAAATCTCGTATTTGGATTTGTCCGGCTCTCTCAAACGGTGCTGTTTTACATGCTCCTTGCCTTTAGCGAAATAAAGCCCGTGTTTGGCTTTCAGCTTCTTGCATACCTGCTCGTTGCGGTACATGTCGTTCCTGTCCGAAATGGTCTTGCCGTTGTTGTCTATACGGTTGAACACGATATGTACGTGCGGATGTTCCCGGTCTTGGTGGCGCACGATGATGTACTGCGTATCGGTGATTTTCATTTCACGCATGTACTCCTGCGCAAGCTGTATCATTTTCCCGTCTGTCAGCTTGGGTGCGTCCACCGGGGAATAGCTTAGCGCAATATGTCCGACTGGCTTTTTCAGGTCGGGGTTCATCCCGGCTTGCAGTATGAAACTGCGTATGATGTCCCGGTTGCTTTCGGCTAATATTCCCTCCGCATGAAGCAAGGCTGCCTGTTCCTTGCCGAGTACATAGTTCACGCAGCCTTTAAATCCGCTTCCCTTTCTTATTTTTCCAATCATCCGACAGTTGGTTTATGATTTCAACAATCCTGTTCTTGAGTTTCACCAGTTCCACCGCTACCAGTGCAAACCCTCCGGCATTCGCCCGGTGCGCCAGCTGGTTGATGTTGTTGGCTTCGCCCGCCAGCTTGCGGATAGTGTCCGCATCCTGCCTGTTCAGCCGGGGCGTTACCTCTGCCGAAACGACCGCCTGCCGGACGTACTCGCTGACACGCAGCCCGGCTTCGGTGGCTCGCTTCCTGATTGCGTAGAACTGTAACTCGGTCAACTTCGTGCTGACTACCCGGTTCTGCTTGTCTATCCGGCTTTTTGCCGGGCGACCTCCCGGTTTGTTTCTTATCCCTGTCATACGTTTTTACTTTTAGGTGGTATCTTAAAAATTGCGACCAACGGGAGAAATTTTCTTTGCTGTCAAGCAAAGCAAGGTGTTTCGGTCTACCGAAACATAACCTTGCTCTCCCTAATCACACAGCCTGCCGTCGGTTCATGCCGCCAGCCTTGCAGGTCACATCCTTAGCCCTCTCTTTCTTTTTTCACCCGGATTTTGTCTGTTATCATGCTCCGGCTGGGGCTTGTCGGTAACTGTCAAATCTTGGGATTGCTTCACTTTAAGGCTACGCAGATAGTCGTTCAGGTCATTGTGACCGCTGTACAGGTGTGATGCGTCACGTACACGCCATTTGTATTCCTGCCTTATGGCTTCAACCGCTTTCCTCCCGGCTTCGTCATTGTCAAGCATACAATGTATATGCCCGTAACCAGCCAGCGGATATAAGGCTTTATCCGTGTTGGCGGTGGAGTTCAGGATAACGTAGTCCTGCCAGTCGGTGCAGGGTATATCCGGGCTTTTCTGTTGCCGGATAGTGAGGAATGAGAGGAAATCCAAAAAGCCCTCGAACACGAAACAGGTATCTCTCGGCTCTCCCTGCTGCCGTATATGGGTGATGTCTTTCGATGTGCTGCCCTTGAAACGGGGATTGCGAAGCTCGTAACCTCCTGAATCATTCCTGAACGCCAGCGCAAAATAAGGCTTGCCACCGATGCGGTAATACATTTCCTGCACGTATGGGGATGCCGTTCCGGGGGAAATCCCCCTTTCCTGCAAATAGCGTATGAGTGCCGGATTCTGTAACGGCTGTATTCTGCGTATCTCTATCGGGCTGGCTGCCTGCCTTTTCGTGTCCCTTTCGGGCAGTTCTTTCCCGTGAAAGGAAAAAGAGGCGGTGTCGCCCTGTTCCAGTCGGCAGATAGCACCGTAGGCGTTGCACTGGTGTTGCTTCATTACAAGGTCGATGAGCGTCCCGCCCTCACCAGTTCCGTAGTCACACCATAAATTGGCGTTATAATCCACCTTGAAACTTGGCGTGTTGTCCTCCCGTAAGGGGCTGCGGTACATCCCGTAGCTTCCCTTTTCCTTGGCTGGCTGGATTCCCAAAGAGTTCAGGTAATCTTTGATACTGATATTGTTGGCTTCCTTGTAGGTCATAATCTTTATTTTTTTATTTAACGATAGTAATAATGAAGCAAGAAGCGAGTAAGAAGAAGTACGGGACACTACTACATCTATCTTTTTCTTTTTCAACGGATTGTAGTACATGTAGTAACATAGTAATTATTTATCCTTTAAAAAAGGAATAAATATATTCTATATATTATATTGCCGTTTTTTCTTTTTCCCGGATTTTCCAAAAGTTTGGGATTCTATCTTACTTCATACTACATAATTGGTAAACTGTTGTTTATTAAATCATTATGTGTATATCAGACAATATGTAGAAGCTACTACATTCCGGTTCTACCCGTAATCATCCCCTGTACGGGAAGCCGGAACGGGCTTTATCCTGTACCCATATACCGGATAATGGTTGTTGTTGATGCGCTTCTGTACCCGCTTGAAACCGATTTTCCGCAATGATTCGCCCAGCCTTTTTTCGGATAGCTGGACGGGGGATATATTACGCAGGTATGCGAGTACCTGTGCCGTTGTCATGAAGAACAGGGCTTCTTCCTCCTCTGTCGGCTTCTCAAAGTATTGTGTCAGCATCTCAAACTCGATTGTCTGTACCTCAAATTCCGCATTTGTCAGGTGCAGTTCTTCAATCTCCGCATCATTGAACCAGTAGCGCACGCCCTGACGGTACAAGTACATGATTTCGGAATAGACGTTATCCATGCGGATGCTTTCTGCCGTGGGCTTGTCTATGTGCAGCACCTCGAACGGCAAAAAACGCCTGCTGCCTGTCGGGTCGGTCAGGAACTCGTTGCCGTTCACCGAAGCCATGAAGCTGGCGAGGTGCGGGTATTCCTCGATGTAAATATCATACGGTCTGCGGTACTTCACCGCCGGAGTGGTGATAAGATTCTTCAATGCGTTCTCGTTCTGCTTGTTGAGTTCCTTTAGCTGGTCGTCAATGTTGATGAATAGGTATTCGGCTATCAGTGTCAGGATATCTTTGCCCTGCGGGTCTATCTTCCCGGTGAACAGGTAGTTCTTAAGCGGTGTCGGGCAAAGGTTGTCCAGCCACCACGATTTGAATTGTCCCTGCCTGTCCCCGGTCAGTACCAAACAAGTATGGTTCTGACACCCCGTGTCGTTCATCGCGTTGGCTACCACACCGATAAGCCATTTCGTGAAATATTCCTCCCATTTGCCGGGGTTGGCTACCTGTACCGTGTTCAGAAGCCTGCCGATATGCCCGTGTTCGGCAGGATTAAGTAAGGGCAGGGCGTTGAAATACTCCTGTATGGGGTGAGCCTTTCTTGCGAAGTCGCTTTCCAGTATCATGCGTATGTTGTCGGTTGAGGTGGCTATGTCAGCCGTTGCGTCCAGCCTGCGCCTGAAAGTGTTCAGGGCGAATTTTGTAACGGGCTGGTACAAGTCCGAAGAACCCGCAGCCCGGTATTCCGTCCGGCTCTTTACGGTGTTGAACCGGAAATCGTACAGGACGTTCAACAGGCTTTCGATGCGCTCGTTCTTCGACTGCCAGCCCTCGATATGCCGTGTTTCATCACCTCTTTTCTTTTTCATCGGGAAGTCTGTTAGAAGCCGGGACATACTGCTGCTGCATCCACTTTTTGAGTTCCTCCATGTCGAAACGCAGGGTACGCCCACGCTTGACGCAGGGTATCAGTCCCTTGCTGGCTAAATGATACAGGTAATTGACCGAATACCCGGTTATGCCGCTGGCAACGGATATTTTGACTAACACAGGCTCTTTTCCGTCCTGCCGTTCTTCGGGCTGTGCGCCCATGACCGGGGCAATCATCTTTTCGATGTTCTCCAGCCGTTTGAAAATTTCTTCGAAAGGATTATTCATAGGTGCTTGTTTTTTGAATTAGCACCACAAATAAAATAAGAAAAATCGGTAAAAAACAAAGCGTCAGCCGTTTGGAATCGCTTTGCTGCGCTCTGCACCAAATTAATGTCGGTAAATAGAAAACGGCTTTGTGTTCATTACCTTACTTAATAAGTAAGTGGGGGAAACCGGGATTTCTGTTCTCTTATTGTTTCTTTCCTGCTCGTTTGGGGCAGTGGTGGACATTTTTGGACACGCAAGGTCATTTGCGGACAGAAAGAAACAACCTGTCATTCAGTCTTATATATTTGCACCAGTGAAGAAAAACGGAGTATTGATAATAATAAATATATCGGTTATGGAAATAGTGACGATTGAAAAGAAAACTTTTGAATTTTGGAAACAGAGGTTTGAAAATTTTGTGGGGCGTGTGGATGCGCTCTGTGTGCCTTTACGCAGGAAGCGTGACAAATGGCTGGATAACTGCGAGACCTGCCGTTTGCTGAATGTTTCAGCCCGGACGATGCAGACCTACCGTGACACGGGGAAACTGCCTTATTCGCAGATTAACAATAAGATTTACTATAAGGCTTCGGACGTGGAAACATTTCTGCTTAGCCAAGTAAGGGACAATTCTAAAAAGTAGGCGTATGGATTTGATAACGAAAGATTCCGAAACCACGCTGGTACTGTTTTCCTCCCTTGACAGGGTGCTGGAAAACGTGGAGTACGTGGTAATGAACTATCGCCCGGTATTGAACGGTGAACACTACTTGACGGGCGAGGAAGTGTGCAGACGGCTTTGCATCAGCAAACGAACGTTGCAGGATTACAGGGACACGGGACTGCTGGGATATGTGCAGCTTCCGGGAAAAATCATCTACCGGGAAAGCGAGATTTTAGACCTGCTGGAAAGGTATTACAGAAAATGAAATCTTGAAAACGTGAAATCTTGTTTTCTGTATTTATTGTTTGATTAATTAAAAGCCAGCAATCATGGTTTCTTGAAAACTATGTTGCTGGCTTCTTCATGTTTATGCGGATAGTCTTTTCAATATCTTGTTAATTTTGAATTTTTATGAATGCTTTCCCATTTTGATTCTCTATAATTTTCATTGCAGGTGTTGATGAAAATGTATGAGTTGTAGCATGAAACACAGACAGAACTAAATCTTGTAATTGAGAGTCTTTTTCAAGATATTCTATTTTTAACCCTTTTGATTCTGCTTTTTCACGGGATATATGGCGACCATGACTTTTAAAGTTATCGTGATTAGCCAAAAAAGATGCTATATTCTCTATAATAGGAGCTTTGACATCTGGAGCTTCTGTTTTGAACATGAATCTATTAAGCCAATCTCTAATTAAGTTTTCAGACATTTTGATATAATTTTCACATTGTGTAATGACAGAAGGACCATATTGATTAAGTAATATAGCCCATGCTTGTTTATTGGGTTCGTTTACTTCTTGTAATGCTTTATAGAATTGGTCAATTATTGCTTTTGCTGGATTACTTGTGGGACCGTTAGGACTATTAATAATCAACTGTGGGTCTACGGGACCTATATTAGAATGTTTTCCCATGACAATACTAGCTCCTGAACATGCAATCATTGTGGCAGCAGACATTGCTATTTGGGGAATAATAACTCTTACTTCAGGAAATTGAGCATGCAAATATTCGACAATACCTTCTGCTGCTTCGGGAGAACCTCCCGGACTGTGTATAATTAAATCTACAGGCTTTTTTTCAAGTCCGTATGAAACTTCCATCATTCCTTGCACATCTTCCTCTGTTACCGAAAGTAATTCGGGAGCTCCACCTTTTTGGGTAAAAGCAGTTGCGTACAAAATAATATTTCTGTTTGTATATTTAGATAGTTCAGAAAGGTATTTGCGTCGAATAAAATCAAAAGGAGCAGAATTCCCTTGGGCACTTTCGACTTTTAATTCTGTTAATATTTCACTCCATGTTGGCATAATTGATTCGGTTTAGATTTAATGTTATATTCAATTGAAGAATTTGCAGAAACAGTGTCACTGACGGTTTTATAACGAGTTCCACTAGTTATTTCCCATTTTTGTTTTTCTTGCTCTTGCAATATTTGATATATCGCAGGATTATTTACTTTTAAGTTTTCTATGATTCTGTTCATGGCTGTTATAACGATTACTTTAAATGCAAATATAGGCCTTTTTCCTTTTAAAAGTTTACAATTCAGCATTAAAGTTGCTGAAAAATGATATTTTTCTCTCTACGTATTGCATATCCCTTAGTATCGTTTGGTCTAATACCTTTGCGTAGTGCTGCGTCATTCGGGTGGATGAATGCCCCAGCATTTTAGCCACGTTCGGCAGTGACACGTTGTTAGCCAGCGCAATAACCGAAGCGAAACTGTGCCGGGCTGTGTGCGTGGTCAGGTTCTTTTTAATACCGCAAAGGTCGGCAATCTCTTTCAGGTAGCTGTTCATCTTCTGATTGCAGGGAACGGGCAACAAAGTTCCTTTATCCATGCAGTAGGGGTTATCCTTATACTTTTCAAGTATCTGTTTGGGAATGCTCAAAAGCGGGATGTTACAGAGGTTGTTTGTCTTTTCACGGGGTTTCACTATCCACAGGTTGCCGTTGCTGTCCTCTGAAACGTGTTCGGGGCGTAAGTTATACACGTCTATGAATGCCAGCCCGGTATATACGCAGAAGATAAAAACATCCCGTACCAGTTCCAGCCGTTCAATCCTGAACTCTTTCTGCCATATCCGGTTTATCTCGGCTTGGCTTAGGAACTGTTTGTTTACCTCCACCTCGTGAAACTTGATTCCTGCAAACGGGTTCTTTGTCAGCCACTCGTTGGCAATGGCAAGGTTTATCACTTTCTTAAAACATTTCATGTACCGGATAACGGTATTCTGTGCGCAATGCTTCTCCGTCTTTAGGTATAAATCGAATTTGCGTACCAGTTCCCCGTTTACCTCACGCAGTAACATATCATCTACCTTGTAATCCCGTTTAACCAGTTCCATGAGGTATTTAAGGCAATTGTCGTAACGTCTTACGGTGATGTCGGCATAGTCTGTCCCGATTAGCTTCCGGCAGTTGTCATTATGTTCCTTGAATACATTATACAATGTCTTGAAAGTTTCGTCCTTTCCCTGATAGCGGTTCACTATGGCACGTGCGGAGATAATCTTTCCCTCCAGTTCCAAGTCTTGGTAAATCTGATAGAATTTCACACGCAGGGCGTCAATGTAATGGTTAAGTTCTACGGAGTTTCGGTCTTTGCCTGTCGACTTCTCTTTTTCCTGCGACCAAAGTGGGACTTTTACACTCCGCTTTAGTTGAAGTTCCACGTATAGGCGGTCATAAGTGACACGCACACGCACGGGTGCTTCCCCGTTTTTTAACAGTTTGCTACGCTTGATGAAGAACAACACGCTGAATCTTTTTCTTTCCATACGGCTCAATTTTTAATGATACAAAGTTAGGAAATCGAACCGAGAACCCTGTTATGTAAAATAGTGCAACGTGCTGTAAAAGAATGAAGTAAATACCTCGCAGTGGAACATTTCGGGCTTTTAAAAACAGTCCCTTGAATAAGGACGTATGGTTTGCTTCAATCCCACTAATTTTGCCTATTCTTGGAAAAGGAAAATCCCCGAACTTCTTTGAAATTCAGGGATTTACATCGTTTTGCCTTCTTAAAAAGTGGTGCCACCAGGAATCGAACCGGGGACACAAGGATTTTCAGTCCTTTGCTCTACCAACTGAGCTATGGCACCTTTCTCGTTTGCGGGTGCAAAGATAAGTATATTTTTTAATACCGCAATAACTTAAAGGGAAATTTTTACCAATTTCTGACTCGTGGAAATATAAATGCATTTTTGTTAGAATAAATATGTAGATAAACAGCTATTTATGCGACATATTTTATAAATTTACGCACTGAAACGATCAAAACAATATAAACACTCTATTACTATGTCATCACTGGCGATTATTGTTATAATAGTTTTGTTAGCTGCCTTCATCTATATGTGGGCAAAGTGCCACTCACTCCAGAAAGAGGTGCATTCGAAGGAAAACAAAGAGAATGAACTTAAAAAGTTGGCTCTGGTTTTGCAGAACATCAATGCTTACTTCTTATTGATTGACAAGGATTTTGTGGTTTGTGACACCAATTATTATTCTTTAAACCGTTTTCCGATTCAGGTAGGTGGAGTTACCAAAAGAGTCGGGGATTTGCTGCATTGTAGAAATGCGATTGCAGCCGGTGAATGTGGTCAGCATGAACAATGCAAACTATGTTGTATCCGTGCGTCTATCGGAAAAGCTTTTTACAAGAAAGCAAGTTTTAAAAATCTGGAAGCTTCCATGAAGTTATTAAGTGAGGATGAAACGAAAGTGACTCCTTGCGATGTATCGGTATCGGGTACTTATTTGAATATTCATGGTGAAGATTATATGGTGTTGACTGTTTATGATGTGACGGAGCTGAAAAATGCGCAAAGGCTGCTGTCTATTGAAAGAGAACATTCCATTTCTGCTGATAAATTGAAATCTGCCTTTATTGCTAATATGAGTCACGAGGTACGTACACCGCTAAATGCAATTGTCGGATTTTCCGGTTTGATGGTATCGGCTTCCAGTGAAGAGGAACGAAAAATGTATGCTGATGTTATTGCAGAGAATAATGAACGCTTGTTGCGCCTGGTGAATGATATTTTCGATCTTTCTCAAATAGAATCGGGAACAGTAGATTTTGTTTATACGGAGTTTGATGCCAATGATTTACTAAGAGAGTTGGAGGGAATTTTTAAGACGAAATTGAATAACTCGTCGGTGGAATTGGTTTGTGAGGCACACATACAACCTATAATGATGTATTCGGAACGGGAACGTATCATTCAGGTATTGTCTAACCTGTTACATAATGCAATGAAATTCACCGAATCGGGTGAAATTCGTTTGGGTTGCAGCCTGAAAGGAACGGAAGAGGTTTGCTTTGTTGTGTCCGATACAGGCATTGGCATACCGAAAGAGGAACAGAAAAAAATATTCTCACGTTTCATAAAACTTGATCGTGAAATGCAGGGGACAGGACTTGGACTGACTCTTTCGCAAACGATCATCCAAAATCTGGGTGGAAATCTTGAACTTGATTCGGAAATTAACCGGGGATCTACTTTCAGCTTTGTGTTGCCACGGGTGATAAAACCGGAACTAATAAAGTCACAGGCAATAAAGTAATCTCCAATCGCTAGGTATTGTATCTATTAAATGATGATTGGCATACTTCTAAATAAGAGGGCCTGCAAAAATCTCTAAAATAAATTACCCTCACTACAACCGTGAAGTGCATCCCAAAGGTTTTATAACCGACTAAAGGGGAGCACTTCACTGTAGTGAGGGTAATTTTATAAGTTCAAAGCTGTTTGAATAGCCTCTTACTTTTTTGTGAACAGGATGAACACTTAGTCTTTACGACTTAGGTGCATCCTTATCTTTGTCTCCGGTTCCCGGAGATGCTTTGCCGGAAGTAGAATTTCCGCCGGATGTAGCAGAACTGCTGCTTGATGGAGTAGCACCGGAAGCGGTGGCACCAGAGGATGCCGCATCAGGAGCTGCTGCATTAGAAACGGTTGCACCAGGCTTAGCTGTACTTGCCCCGGTTGCTCCTCCTGTATGTGCAGAAGTTGCGGTAGGACGGGCAACATTAGCGTTACTTGCACTGACAT
Source organism: Bacteroides sp. OF03-11BH (assembly GCF_003604005.1). Lineage (NCBI taxonomy): Bacteria > Pseudomonadati > Bacteroidota > Bacteroidia > Bacteroidales > Bacteroidaceae > Bacteroides > Bacteroides sp. OF03-11BH. Next base: position 30,788 of record NZ_QTMW01000025.1, read on the forward strand.
TGACAGTGGCAGGTTGAGCCTGAACTTCCCAGTGGAACGGTTCGAAATTGGAGTTTGGATCTACCCAAGACGGTTTCTTGGAAGCATAGATAATAAACGGAGCAATAACAACGATAATGGCACCGATAATCAGTACGGAGAACCAAACGGTGTTGCTACCTGTAGAGATCTGGCTGGGCGGGATGAAGCTGAGGATAAAGGCAAGCAATGATCCGCAGAAACCAAGACCGCCAACAAACCACATCAAACCGTTACCTGACTTACCGATACGGAACGGACGGTTGAGTTTCTTCATCTTATAACGCAATGCGATAGCTCCGGAGAACATCAACAAGTACATAATCAGATAAAGAATAACTGTCAGCTGTGACAGAATCTGATAGAAGCTCTGTACGGACGGCATAACGACGAACAACAGACTTAATACAGTAACAGCGATACCTTGTACGAACAGGATATTCTTCTGTACACCCAGTTTGTTTGTTTTCTGGAAGAACGGAGGCATATACCCCGCTTTACCTACGGCAAATATACCTTTTGACGGACCGGCAACCCATGTTAATACACCTGCCAGTACACCAAATGCAAGAGCGACAGCAATGATTGGTGACAACCAGGAAGCATGAATATATCTGAAATAGTTGTCGAAGCCGACGAGTAGACTTTGAGTCAGGTTGATATCTTTTGCAGGGATAATCACACCTAATGCAAAAGTACCCAAAACGAAGATCAACACTGTGATAAGTGCACCGATGAATACGGCTTTCGGATAGTTTTTGGAAGGGTTCTCTACGTCTTTTACGTGGATACCACCCATTTCCATACCGGCATAAAACAAGAAGATACTGGCAGCAAGAACAACATTATCAAAGTTGGTAAAGTCGGGGAAGAAGCTGCTGTTGAAATCCATATTGGAATGTCCGCCGCTTGCCAGATAAATGATTCCTAAGATAATCAACAGGGCAGCCGGGATAATTGTACCGACCATACCACCGATTTTAGCAACCTTACCTACCCAGCTCATACCTTTCAGGGAAATGAAAGTAGCCAGCCAGTAGATGATAAGTACTACGACGAGCGTATAATACTTATTGTTTGCCAGTGACATGTCATGTACGTCATTCATTCCGATGAAAGCGATAGATACGGCACCAAACGTTAACACTGTCGGATACCAGATCGTACTTTCGATCCATTGTACCCAAATGGCGAGGAATCCCAGTTTTTTGCCGTAGGCTTCGCCTACCCACCGGAACACACCACCCTGCTTATCCTGAAACATCGCCGCCAACTCTGCTGCAACGAGCGATGTAGGGATTAGAAAGACAATAGCTGCAAAAAGATAATAGAAGGCCGAACTCATTCCATATACGGCCTCGGCTGGTAGTCCACGCAAGGATACTACTGCCGTAACATTCATGATAGCCAGGGTAAACACACCCAGCTTCACTGCATTTTTAATATTCGCCATAAGTTAAGGTTTTAAGTGAAAAATATTTTAAAGTCAGTGTTATAACAACATTTTGCGTGAGATGTTTCCGCAATCTCTTTCAAAGTTCGTTAATTAACATCCCCGAAATGGGAGATTGTAACCCCGGATTTACTTCTTCCGAAACAATCGCTTTCTCCAATTGTTTTTAAGCAATCTAAATTATAAATGAATCATTTTATTATAAATTAAGTAGTTATGAAATCAGCGCTTTCAGATTTTATTTCCGGGAAAAAGGGAATCTATGGTATTCTTCACATTATTATATTAGTAATGTCCCTATTCCTGGTTATTAGTATCTCGGTAGATACTTTTAAGGGAATTCCTTTCTATACACAGTCTTCGTATATGAAAGTACAGCTATGTATCTGTCTTTGGTTTCTTTTTGATTTTGTATTGGAGTTCTTTCTGGCAAAACATAAGGGACGTTATTTGCGGACGCATTTTATCTTTTTATTGGTGGCGATTCCTTATCAGAATATTATCGCCTATTATGGGTGGATATTTTCGGATGAGATCACCTATCTTCTCCGTTTCATACCTTTATTGAGAGGAGGATATGCGCTTGCCATTGTGGTCGGCTGGTTGACCTACAATCGTGCTTCGAGTTTGTTTGTCTCTTATCTGACGATGTTGTTGGCAACGGTCTATTTTTCCAGTCTGGCATTTTTTGTGCTTGAGCATCGGGTGAATCCCTTGGTGAATGGTTATGGAGATGCTTTGTGGTGGGCTTTTATGGATGTCACTACCGTCGGTTCGAATATCATAGCGCAGACGGTGACCGGACGTGTACTTTCCGTTTTGTTGGCTGCCCTGGGTATGATGATGTTCCCTATCTTTACGGTTTATATCACAAATCTGATTCAGCAATCCAACAAACGTAGAAAACAATATTACGAAGAGGAGGAACTAGAGAAAAAGGCTTCCGAGAAAAAAGAATTGGCAGAAAAAGCAGCCGTACAGAAAGCAAGCACATCATAATGTGCTTGCGGATAAGATGAAAAAACAGATGAAGTGATGATGACGGTAAAGTGTTGAAAACCAAAGATGAATTACTTTTCTTAATACTATAATTACTTTTCTTTATAAGCGGCGAAGGAAAAGGGGTGGAAAAGAGGTATTACTTTCTATCTTTGTTGAGAAGAGACAAGACACGACGCTGTTATAACCGTTATTGAATGAATCAAACTTTACCTTATCCGGGTTAATAACAGCTATCTCATTTTAATAACTAGAGTTGTTCAGGGGTAAGTTCAATTTGTAGCATTTGAAAAATGATGCCGTTTGTATTGAAACATTGGCGGGAAATCAAGAGGGTAAGGGGAATAGAAAAAGGTTACTATCAATAGATAGTAACCTTTACCTTTCTTATAAAAGAGATTGAGAGAATTTTAGTCAACAACGGTGATATGGTTGTTGCTAAATACATTCAATTCCAGCTTGTTCATGATGTATTGAATAGCTAACTGCGCTTTCACGGAGTTGCCCGAACCATCCAAAGGAGGAGCAAATGCGGCAATACCGAACTGTCCGGGCAGTACGCCCATCACACCGCCACCTACACCTGTTTTTGCAGGAATACCGGAAGTGTACATCCAGTCGCCGGTATGTTCGTAGAAACCTACGGCGGCAATCATGGCAGTGATTTTAGGAGCCAGGACGGCATCAAAAACTTCTTTTTTAGTCACAGGGTTCACACCACCGTTGGCGATTGTACCGGCTGCGATGGAAAGCTGCAATGCGGTAACTCCCAATGAACACTGGCGGGTGTAAAGGTCTAATGACAGATCCGGGTCATCATAAATCCGGTTGTAATTCTTCAATAGCCATGCGATAGAACGGTTGTTGAAGTTGGTGTCCGATTCCGACTTGTACAATTCATCAATCAGTTGCGGGGCACTGCCGCATAGGTCTGTCACATTTCCTACGATGGCATCCCATTTCTTGGCAGAGTCACCGATAGGTTGTACCATACTACAGGCGGAGATGGCTCCGGCATTTACCAGTGGGGTAGACGGATGATCGTTCTCCAACAAGATAGCGATGATTGAATTGAAGGGCAAGCCTGTTGCGTCGGCTCCAATCTTGTCCAGAATCTCTTTAGCACCGTATTGACGCAGTGCCAGGATAGCCGTATGTACTTTGGATACGGATTCTATACCGAAGCGATAGTCAGTATCTCCCACATGGATGGTCTGCCCGTTGAGCAGGCAGACACTGATTCCAAAGAGATCCTTGTTGACATTTGCCAGATAAGGAATATAGTCGGCATTCTTGCCGCCGGTATTGGCCTTTACCTGATCGTATGCCTCCTGTACCACTTCTTTCAATTGAGCGAGTGTTACTTTTTTATCCATAGATCATTTTATTTTTTTACGGTTTTACGACGACCACCGTGGTTGAACATCTTGGCTTCTACCGGAAGATTCTTTTCTTGAGCCATACGGGTAGGAGTTGGATATTCCAGTTTTTCCAGTTCGGCGATGGCATTGTTGATGTCGCCCAGAAGCATATCTGCCATGTCACGGCTGAATCCCTGACGAACAACGACACGCATCACTACATAATCTTCCAGTTTAGAAGGCAATGTATAAGCAGGAACCATCCAACCATGTTGAGATAGTTTGTCTTGCAAATCATACAAAGTCCATTTGGCGCTCTTTGCATATTCCGGTTTCAGATACCAGATGAATAGCGGGTTCACAACATCTTCTGAGTAGTTAACGAACGGAACCATCTTGGCTATTTCACTATGGATATATTTGGCAATTTGCAGGGAGTTGTACTGCACTTCTTTGTAACCCTGGAATCCTAAGCGGATGAATTGATAATATTGTCCCAGAATTTGTGCGGCCGGACGAGAGAAGTTCAAACCTACCTGTGTAATGTTGGCGCCCAGATAGTTGACGCTGAATGACATTTCTTCGGGCAGATATTCTTTGCCTTTCCAACAAACCCATCCGAGTCCCGGATATACCAAACCAAACTTGTGGCCGGATACGCTGATAGAAAGTACCCATTTCAAACGGAAGTCCCATTTCTTTTCCGGATACAGGAACGGAAGGATGAAACCACCACTGGCGGCATCTACGTGGATAGGAATGTCATAACCGGTCTTGGCATTGTAAGCATCCAGAGCTTTATCCAATGCTTCGACATCATCATTCAGTCCAGTCCATGTAACACCTTGAATCGGTACGATACAGATGGTGTTTTCATCACACATTTTCAAAGCTTCTTCGGGGTCAAGAGTGGTTTTTTCAAGTGTCAAAGGCACTTCACGCATTTCAATCTGCCACAACTGTGCAAACTTTTCCCAAACAACCTGGAAACCTGTAGAAATAACAAAGTTTGGTTTATCAAATGGTTTGCCTTGTGCTTGTCTTTTCTTACGCCAACGCAACCAGGCGGCTACACCACCCAACATACATGCTTCTGAAGAACCGATAGCCAAAGCACCTGTTTTCCAGGTATCTTTTTCAGGAGAGTTCCACAAGTTGGCAACGATGTTGATACATTTACCGTTCATCACAGCGATACGCGGATATTCTGTTTCATCAATGTAGTTGATGTTGATGGCCTCATTCATCAGCTTGGTTGCATATTCGTCCATATAAGTGGTAACGAAAGTAGCCAGATTCAAACGGGGCTGAGTTTGAGCAAATGTTTCATCTTTCACCATTTGATAGGCGACTTCAGGAGTAGTAGGTCCATCAGGTATTTTCTCTACCGGAGAGGGTTGTAACATTCTGTCTGAACCAAATACATCGGTTTTTGCATCACCTTTTCTGAAATTTAAATCTTCCATACTAATTTGTTTTTTTAAAGGTTTAGGGCGATGGGGATTTTCCCCGTCGAATTTCCCACAACAACAGCAGATAGGTTTGAAAGTTTCCCGGTTTTACATTATTTGGCGTTTATTAAGGAGGAGGACGCCCTTATTGAAGCGGAGTTTTTGTGATTTAGCGGAAAAGCTTATGATCGTACTAGTTTTGAACTAATTTCGAGCTTGTGCAGATTTATTTTTGATGCCTAATGGGTTTATGGCTAATGATACATAATTTTATTCGTCTGGCAGTTGTTTCTTTTTCGTCTGACAGTTGTCAGACGAAAGAATAACAGCTGTCAGACGAAAGTTCAACAACTGTCAGACGAATAAATTTATGTATGATGAATATTAAATCATCGCATATTACCAATTAAATTTTAGAAGAACTAAGATTAGTTCATTCCCGCACAGTTTTGAATAAAATAATGGAGTATTCTGGAAACGTTGTGGTAAATCTGAAAAAGATGATTGAGTTTTTAAGATTCCCCGTTATCTTTTTATTATAAGATATGGGTCCAGGGTGAGGGGTGGTGAGGGTAGATTTATAACCTTTTATTTTATTATTTTCTATACTATCTCCTTTTTTATCCTCAAAAAAAAATACGAAAGTTATAAATCTACCCTCACCACCCCTCACCCTGGACCCATTCATTAGCGCAACGTTTAACTCATTTCGGTGCATATTTGAACTTTATAAAGCAACTATTGTTTTCTTCAAACCTAAACTTTTAACGAATAAGCATTATGAAGATACAGACGGGACGGGGAACAATTCCTCTTATTACTTTAATTGCCATCTGGTCTATTTCGGCATTGACTTCATTGCCGGGACTGGCTGTTTCACCTATATTGGGTGATCTTACGAAGATATTTCCGAAAGCTACGGATCTGGACATACAGATGTTGACTTCGCTGCCATCACTGCTCATTATTCCTTTTATATTGCTGGGTGGTAAACTGACAGAGAAAGTCGATTATGTCCGTGTATTAAAGGTCGGACTCTGGCTTTTTGCCGCGAGCGGTATTTTGTATCTGATTTCCAATCGAATGTGGCAATTAATTGTGGTAAGTGCTTTGCTCGGTATCGGTTCCGGTCTGATTATCCCTTTATCTACCGGGTTGGTTTCCAGATACTTTGTAGGAACCTATCGGGTGAAACAGTTCGGATTAAGCTCCGCTATTACTAATTTCACATTAGTGATAGCAACTGCCGTAACGGGCTATCTTGCAGAAGTCAGCTGGCATCTGCCTTTCCTGGTCTATCTCCTCCCATTGATTTCCATTCTGCTGGTAGGACATTTAAAAGAAGACCGGACGGGAGAAGTCGCTTTTACACCTTCTTCTTCTGCAGATACTACAAAAGACAACGAATCCTCCGAACAATCTACTTCCATAGATATAGGAGGCAGCAAGTACGGTATTCACATCAAACATCTGATAGAGTTGATGCTCTTCTATGGCGTGATAACATATATCGTGGTAGTGGTGATCTTCAATCTACCTTTCTTAATGGAAAAGCATCACTTCTCCAGTGGCAATTCCGGATTGATGATTTCGCTTTTCTTTCTGGCCATCACTGCTCCGGGTTTTTGCCTGGACAAGATTGTAGCCCTGCTGAAAGGACGTACAAAAGCATACAGCCTGCTGTCGATGGCATTGGGATTGTTATTAATCTGGATAGCTCCGATCGAATGGCTGATTATTCCCGGATGTATCCTGGTTGGTTTGGGATATGGCATTATTCAACCTATGCTTTATGATAAGACCACCCAGACCGCACTGCCGCAAAAGACCACATTGGCTTTGGCGTTTGTGATGATGATGAATTATCTGGCTATCTTGCTTTATCCCTTTATTGTCGATTTTTTCCAGTGGATATTCCATACCCAATCACAGGAGTTTCCTTTTATCTTTAATCTTCTGATAACTATTGTTACTCTTTTCTGGGCATATCGGCGCCGTAATACCTTTTTGTTTAACGACCAATTAAAATAGAAAATGAAGAATAAGAAACTGGAAGCCAATCTTAGTATGGCTGTCTCGAAAGTATTTAGCGGTTTAAATATGAATGCCTTAAAGTATCTTCTGCCTTTGTGGATGAGTCCATTGACAGGAGCCACGCTTCGTTGCACATTTGCAGCAGCTGCTTTTTGGGTGATCGGGTGGTTTATGCCTCCGGAGAAATCGTCAACCAGAGATAAATGGCTCCTCTTTCTGTTGGGGGCTTTGGGACTTTACGGTTTTATGTTTCTCTATCTGGCCGGATTGAGTAAAACAACTCCTGTCTCCAGTTCCATATTTACCAGTCTCCAGCCTATTTGGGTTTTTCTTATCATGATATTCTTTTATAAGGAGAAGGCGGGCGCTAAAAAAATAATAGGAATTTCTATCGGTCTGATAGGAGCGTTGGTTTGCATCCTAACCCAGCAAAGCGATGATTTGGCCTCTGATGCTTTTACGGGGAATATGCTTTGTCTTCTAAGTTCTGTGGTGTATGCTGTCTATCTGATTCTTAGTCAGCGCATCCTCACGGCCATTGGAGCGATAACGATGTTGCGATATACCTTTTCCGGTGCTGCCGTGTCTGCCATTATAGTCACGTTTATTACAGGATTTGATGCCCCGGTATTCTCCATGCCGTTCCATTGGACGCCTTTCCTTATTCTGATGTTCGTATTGATTTTCCCGACCACTATCAGTTATATGCTGCTGCCTGTCGGTTTGAAATATCTGAAGACAACGGTCGTCGCTATCTACGGTTATCTGATTCTGATTGTGGCGACTATTACCTCCCTTGCTCTCGGACAAGACCGTTTTAGCTGGACGCAGACATTTGCAATCATTTTTATCTGTATTGGAGTTTACCTGGTTGAAGTGGCCGAAAGTAAAGAAAAGTAAAGAAAAAAGGCATTCCATCACGGAATGCCTTTCATTATTTCATCATCATGTTTTATAGAGAGGAGTTGATTGCTTGCGCTATGGACTTGAATTCTTCATCCGACAATTTCAGTTTCGGATTCGAAAACAACATATCCGATTCCTTTTGAATAGGAATTAAATGAATATGTGCATGGGGTACTTCCAGTCCGATAACAGCTTCGCCTACCTTTTGGCAAGGGAATGCTTTTTTAATGCCACAGGCTACTTGCTTTGCAAACACGTGCATAGCAGCCAGGTCTTCATCGCTCAAATCGAAAATATAGTCTACTTCCTGTTTGGGCACTACCAATGTATGTCCCTTTACCAATGGATTGATATCGAGAAAAGCAAAAAACTTTTCGTTTTCTGCCACCTTGTAGCAGGGGATTTCTCCTGCGATGATTCTACTGAATATTGTTGCCATAACTTTTATTGATAAATTAAGGCAAGCCTCACATGGAGACCTGCCTTTACGTTAAATTGATATGTTTACTACTTCCAGTGCAATTTTACCTTGTGGAACAGTAATTTCTGCTACATCACCCACCTTCTTGCCAAGCAGACCTTGTGCAATCGGGGTATTAACGGAAATCTTCCCTTCCTTCAGGTTAGCTTCACTTTCTGAAACGATGGTATAAATCATCTTCATGCCATTCTTTACATTCTTCAGTTCCACCTTATTTAAAATCTGTACGGAATCTGTTTTCAATTTAGATTCATCGATGATTTTGGCATCTGCAATGGTAGCTTTCAATTTGTTGATGCGCATTTCAAGCATACCCTGCGCCTCTTTGGCGGCATCGTATTCTGCATTTTCCGACAAGTCTCCTTTATCTCTGGCTTCGGCTATTGCCGCAGAGATCTTCGGGCGTTCCACAGTTTCCAGTTCCTTCAGTTCCGCCATCAGTTTCTTGTAACCTTCTTCTGACATATAAGCCATGATGTTTTCCTCCTTTAATTGTTTTAAATGGTCATATAAACAAAAAAGAATTCCAACATGAGCCATGTTGGAACCCTCTTTTCATTATTTCTTTGCAAAGATAGCCTTTTAAGTGATACGTGTCAAGTGAAAAAAGATGCTATGTAACATATTTAAATGAAATATGCTAAATTATAACAACTTAGAGCAATGACTTGACAGCTGCTTCCAAATCCTTAATGTCTTCGCCACGAAGCTTCAATTCGTTGTTACGATTAATCAAAAAGATAGATGGAACCTGACGAACATTATATACGGCTACGTTGGTAGAGTAAACTCCGTTTCTATCGCGCACACAGACCCATGGAAGATTATCTGCCGCTGTTTTCCAGTAGTGTTCGTCCGCGTCGAGAGATACTTGGTATATTTCCAGTCCTTGTTTTGCGTATTCATTATATAGTTCGCGAAGCATCAGGTTGTGAGGAGCTCCGGCAGGCGACTGGAATACAGAGAAATCGAGCAAAACGACTTTGCCTTTCAGGTCGGTCAGCTTGCGCACATTTCCTTTCACATCACGCAAGGCAATGTCGATAATACCGGTTTCTACGATTTTGTCCTGTGGAATTTCCAGAGCTTTTGTTTGCGGCTGACGCGTGTTCTTCATTCCTTTGATTACAATATTATAAAGGTTCTTGGAACGTACCGCATGAGGAAACGCATTGTTGAGGCTCGTAGCAACAGCTGCGAAACATTTCACATCGTCTTTATTGTTCAACGGATCGAATATCAGATAATTATTGAGCTTCTGGAACAGGGCAAAGTAAGCTGCAGCCGTGTTGGGAGCAGCAAAAATATAGTTCACTTTGACATCTTCCTTATAGTTGTTGAGCAATGTTGCCAGGCTGTCTTCAAATACATCATGCCCTATTCCGTTGCTGCGCAGGGATGCCAGTAAATTGTCCACCTCTTTTTGAAGGCGAATCTGCTTCAACGTCAGTTCTTTTATCTTATTGCTGTTTTCCGAACCTTCCACCGTATAAGTAGTAGAGAAATCCACATACGGAGCTTTGATTTGAATTGTTTCGATAGAATCTACAGAAAAATTGATGATTTTGTCGTCAATCCGCAAACGGTAAAATTCGGGTGACTCGGGACGAGGCTGCTTAAAACTGAATGTACCTTCCCCTTTCAGCTTCACTGAATCGAGCGGAACAATACCTTCCAGACCGGAAGCTTCGAGATAAAGCATTTTACCGTCGGCTCCTGATACATCCCCGTTCACCTGGAATTTAGGGCCGGAACTACAAGCAGTAATAGTAAGTGCGGCGAGCGCTGCAAAAGTAACCTTTTTCATATAGTGTGTGTTATTAACGAGATGCAAATATACTTCTTTTCGAGATTAGTCAAAGCATTTTGCTGTGTTCTTCATCCTAATTTTGAAAAAAAATCAGTTCGCCACTAACTTTTTACCTCATTTCCACCTAATTACCACGATAAATGTATATCTTTGCAGGAATTTTGAAAGAAAAAGTATAGATAAAACAATTTTTATGATTAACCCAATTGTTAAGACAATCGAGTTACCTGATGGAAGAACCATCACGCTCGAGACGGGAAAGTTGGCAAAACAGGCAGACGGTTCTGTAATGCTCCGCATGGGAAACACCATGTTGTTAGCTACTGTTTGTGCCGCTAAAGATGCAGTTCCCGGAACAGATTTTATGCCTTTACAGGTAGAGTACAAAGAAAAATTTGCGGCATTCGGCCGTTTTCCCGGTGGTTTCACCAAGCGAGAAGGTAGAGCTTCTGATTATGAGATTCTCACTTGCCGTCTTGTCGACCGTGCTCTCCGTCCTTTATTCCCCGATAATTATCACGCAGAGGTATATGTGAACATCATCCTCTTTTCTGCTGATGGTGTGGATATGCCGGATGCATTGGCAGGACTTGCCGCTTCTGCAGCACTTGCCGTTTCAGATATTCCTTTCAACGGACCGATTTCTGAAGTACGTGTAGCACGTATCGACGGTCAGTTCGTTATCAATCCTACTTTTGAACAACTGGAAAAAGCTGATATGGATCTGATGGTGGCCGCTACTTATGAGAACATCATGATGGTAGAAGGTGAAATGCACGAAGTATCCGAAGCTGAATTGCTGGAAGCAATGAAAGTAGCTCATGAAGCTATCAAGGTTCATTGTAAAGCACAGATGGAGTTGACTGAAGAGGTTGGAAAAACAGTGAAACGTGAATACAACCATGAAGTGAACGACGAAGATTTGCGCAAGGCTGTTCGTGAAGCATGCTACGAAAAAGCTTACGCTGTTGCCGCTTCCGGAAACAATAACAAACACGAACGTTTTGCTGCTTTCGAAGCTATCCGTGAAGAATTCAAAGCTCAATTCTCTGAAGAAGAGTTGGACGAAAAGGGTGCGTTGATCGACCGTTACTACCACGATGTAGAAAAAGAAGCCATGCGCCGTTCTATCCTTGACGAAGGTAAGCGTTTGGATGGTCGTAAGACTACTGAAATCCGCCCGATCTGGTGTGAGGTTGGTCCTCTGCCTGGTCCTCACGGATCTGCTATCTTTACTCGTGGTGAAACACAATCACTGACTTCTGTTACTCTGGGTACCAAACTGGATGAGAAGATCATTGACGATGTTTTGGAACACGGAAAAGAACGTTTCTTATTGCATTATAATTTCCCTCCTTTCTCTACAGGTGAAGCAAAAGCACAACGTGGTGTAGGTCGTCGCGAAATCGGTCACGGTCACTTGGCTTGGCGTGCTTTGAAAGGACAGATTCCTGCTGACTATCCGTATGTAGTACGTGTGGTTTCAGATATTCTCGAATCTAACGGCTCTTCTTCTATGGCTACTGTATGTGCCGGAACATTGGCATTGATGGATGCTGGTGTGAAGATCAAGAAACCGGTATCAGGTATCGCTATGGGATTGATTAAGAATCCGGGCGAAGAAAAATATGCTGTATTGTCTGATATTCTGGGTGACGAAGACCACTTGGGTGATATGGACTTCAAAGTAACGGGAACAAAAGATGGTATTACGGCTACCCAGATGGATATCAAGGTAGACGGTCTGTCTTACGAAATTCTGGAACGTGCTTTGAATCAGGCAAAAGAAGGACGTATGCACATTCTGGGTAAGATTACTGAAACAATCGCTGAACCACGTGCTGACCTGAAAGAACATGCTCCACGCATTGAAACGATGACAATTCCTAAAGAATTTATCGGTGCTGTAATCGGCCCTGGTGGAAAAATCATCCAAGGTATGCAGGAAGAAACCGGTGCTGTGATTACTATCGAAGAAATTGATGGTATGGGACGCATCGAAGTTTCCGGAACAAACAAAAAATGTATTGATAATGCAATGCGCATGATTAAAGCAATCGTTGCTGTTCCTGAAGTGGGCGAAGTTTATAAAGGTAAAGTTCGTTCTATTATGCCTTACGGTGCATTCATCGAATTCTTGCCGGGCAAGGATGGTTTGCTGCACATCTCTGAAATTGATTGGAAGCGTCTGGAAACAGTAGAAGAAGCTGGAATTAAGGAAGGTGATGAAATCGAAGTAAAACTGATTGATGTTGACCAGAAAACTGGTAAATTCAAACTTTCAAGAAAAGTGTTGATGCCAAGACCAGAAAAGAAATAAGAACGCGATAGCGTCTATATATAAAGAAGGCTGTTTCAATTTTGAAACAGCCTTCTTTTTTTATTAGTATCATCCGGGGTTGAACTGTTTTATATATAGAGTTAGTATATATTAGATTTATTCAGTTTATTAAAACCTTTAAAAAGATGAAAGACACCTTGTTATATCCTCCCCAAAAAAAGAATCGGAAAGTACCCCCATACTTCCCGATTCGAAACAGTCAAAAATCGACCTTAATCAATTTATTAACTTAACACGTCGCAAAGATATGAGAAAAATTTCTTTGAAAGAGCTTTTTTATTTAAAAAGTTTATGATACAGGCAAATATACCTGCAAATAAGGCTGTTTTTTCTTCCTTTAAAACCAAAGCCTCGTTCCTTTTAAAGGAACGACCCCTTCCTTTAAAAGGAAGAGGCCGTTGGTTTTAAAGAAACCGGTGGGGTGTTTATATAGAGATTAGGATTAATGATTTTTCGATTATATAGATCCGTTTACAAGTTTGTTTTATACTCCTCTTTTATTCGTTTTATGTGTGCGAAGTTCTTTTCCAGTAATTCATTTAACTCATAATCTGAAAAACAAGCTCCTAAATAGATCGTGCTTTCTGCTTCAAAATCAAATGATTCGTTGTCTTCATTCACCACAATCTCAATTTTCCCTTGCGCATCTGTAGAGATCACCGCATTGTATTTAATCATCAATTCTTTGAGCCCTTTTATGAACCTGTATTCTTTATTTGTCAATATTCTTTTCATGTCCGTAAGCTCTTTTGTTTTGTTGCCCTTTCGTGCGGTAAAGTTCGTGATAATTTAACACATTATGCGCTGTTTGAAGTATTCATTTTATTCTATTTGTCAGGTTGTAATATTCCTTTTATCCATATTATCACATCTATTCGTTTTTTTCGTATATTTGCTTCGAGCGAAACTTTTCATTTGTATATTTGTTGGATTTTAAAAAGAAAGAAAATAAAAATGGAAACAGAAGAATTGACAATTGGGAGAGTCCATCACGGACGCAATATACGTCGTACCCGTATTGAAAAGGATATGAACCAGGAGGGTTTGAGTGAATTAGTACATCTCTCACAACCTGCTGTTTCTAAATATGAGAAGATGAAAGTGATTGATGATGAGATGTTGCAACGTTTTGCACGTGCATTGAATGTCCCTTTCGATTATCTCAAGACTTTGGAGGAGGATGCACAGACGGTGGTGTTTGAAAATAATACGGTGAATAATTCAGAACAAAGTGCAGGTGGGGCAAACATCAGCATGGGTATAGTTAAGTCTGATACCGAAGATAGTATTAATGATAGTCGAGTTAACAACTTCAATCCTATCGACAAAATCACTGAACTCTACGAGCGTCTTTTAAAAGAAAAGGATGAAAAGTATGCTGCGTTAGAACGCCGTTTGCAGAATATTGAAAAAAGTCTGCAGAAATAAGGGACAGATAAATTGAAAGGAATCGCAATATGATGAAACAAATACCTTACGGAATAACTGATTTTAGCCGAATTCAGAAAGAGAATTATTATTATGTAGATAAGACAATGTTCATTGAAAAAATAGAGATGCAACCGCCTTATCTGTTTCTGATACGTCCCCGTAGATTTGGGAAGAGTCTGACTTTGGCTATGTTAGAGGCCTATTATGACGTAAATCATGCTGAACAGTTTGACGAGTTGTTTGGTCAGCTATACATAGGTCAGCATCCGACGAAGCTCCACAATCAGTTTCTCATCATGCGATTTAATTTTTCGGAAGTGAGTTCCAATGTCAATGAAGTAGAACTATCGTTTAAGCTGCATTGTTGTAGCAAACTTAAAGATTTTGTCTTTAAGTATGAAGATTTGTTAGGAAAAGAAATTTGGGATGTTCTTGATGAGAAAATACAAGAAGAACCCGGTGCTTTTCTGTCTGCGATTAATTCCTATGCTACCCGTAAGAAAAATATTCGTATTTATTTACTCATTGATGAATATGATAATTTCACCAATACCATTCTTTCGACTTACGGTACGGAATTTTATAGGAAAGCAACGCATGGCGAAGGTTTTATTCGTGGCTTCTTTAACGTGATAAAATCTGCCACTACCGGAACCGGAGCCGCTCTTGAACGGTTGTTTATTACCGGAGTGAGTCCGGTGACGATGGATGATGTGACTAGTGGCTTTAACATCGGAACCAATATAACGACTGATCCTTGGTTTAATGATTTAGTTGGTTTTAGTGAGAAAGAATTGCGTGAAATGCTGACTTATTATAAAGAACAAGGAGTGTTGATGCAATCTGTAGATGAAACTGTTGTCATGATGAAACCTAATTATGACAATTATTGCTTTAGTAGAAGTAGATTGGTGGACTGTATGTTTAATTCTGATATGGTACTTTATTTTATGAAGTCTTTTGTTTTGCATGGGGAAAAGCCTGAAGAAATCGTAGATCCCAATATTCGCACTGACTTTAACAAGTTGGCATACTTGATAAAGCTAGATCACGGGTTGGGAGAGAATTTTTCCGTTATAAAGGAAATAGCCGAGCAAGGAGAAATCACTACTGACATCGTTACTCATTTCTCTGCATTGGAGATGACGGACCCCAGTAATTTCAAGTCTTTATTATTCTATTTCGGACTTCTTTCCATCAAAGGTGTGGACATGGTGGGAAGACCCATTTTACATGTACCGAATTTGGTTGTAAGAGAACAACTGTTTAATTTCTTGATACAAGGCTACATCAAGCATGATATCTTTAAAATTGACATGAACAGGATGAGTGCTTTATTTGAGAATATGGCTTTCAGGGGAGACTGGAAACCTTTGTTCGATTTTATCGCCAATGCTGTTCGTGAGCAAAGTCGTATCCGTGAATATATTGAAGGTGAAGCGCACATTAAAGGCTTCTTGCTTGCCTATTTAGGAATGTATCGTTATTATCAGCTCTATCCGGAATACGAATTGAATAAGGGTTTTGCAGATTTCTTCTTCAAACCTAGTCCGTCGGTTCCTGTACTGCCTCCTTTCACCTATCTGCTTGAGGTGAAATATGCAAAAGCCGGTGCTTCGGAAAAAGAAATACGTATCCTTGCCGATGAGGCACGTGGTCAGTTGCTTCGTTATAGTGAAGACGAACTAGTGGCAGAAGCCAGGGCGAAAGGTGAGTTGAAGTTAATTACTATTGTTTGGCGTAGTTGGGAGCTTGCTTTATTGGAGGAGGTAACTCTTTCTTAAGAGACAAGTAGCATACATGTTGCTATAAGGTGTGTGGCTCCTCTATCTTTTTCTGATTTTTGAAACGTTGATGAATAAGGAGATCACTTTTTCCTTTTAATGAATATCCCTAATAAGTCTTGAAGAATAAAATTTGCCTCTGCTATGGATTCCCATAATAGAGGCAAACTTATCAACATGAGACTTAGTTAAACAGTCTCTTGTTTTTTATGAATTTAACGAATCTTTTTTAGGACTTTAGAGAAGGAGTAAGGAAAGCTTTCCTCTTCCGTTCCTCTGTTTAAATTGGGCTGGCTTCCCATTTGGAAGTTAATGTTTCCTCCTTTTAATAAGTCTTCATGGCGTAGATAGTTCTTTTTATATTCTGTGCCGTTCAGATTCATTGTTTGAATATACATATTCTTCTTGTTGTTATCGGTTGCACGGATGATGAGGCTGTTACCGTTTTCAAGATGTAAGGTTGCTTTTTTAAAAAGAGGAGCTCCAACGACGTATTCGTCGGTTCCCGGACATACGGGGTAAAAACCTAATGCGGAGAAAACATACCATGCCGAAGTCTGCCCATTATCTTCATCTCCACAATATCCGTCAGGGCCCGGTGTGTACATTCTATCCATGACCTGGCGTAGCCAATACTGCGCTTTCCAGGGTTGACCGGCATAGTTGTATAGGTAGATCATGTGTTGGATTGGTTGGTTGCCATGCGCGTAATTCCCCATATTCATGATTGTCATTTCACGAATCTCATGAATAACCTGCCCGTAATAACTCTCATCAAAGACAGGAGGTACGGAAAATACAGAATCCAGCATAGTGATAAACATATCTTTTCCTCCCATTAAGTCAATTAATCCTTGTGGATCGTGGAATACAGACCATGAGTAGTGCCAGCTGTTTCCTTCGGTAAATGCATCTCCCCATTTCAATGGTGAGAATGGAGATTGGAATGTTCCATCTTCATTTTTTCCTCGCATGAGCTTGGAGTCTTTATCGAATACATTCTTATAGTTCATCGCCCGTTTGGCAAAGAGCTGTATTTCTTTTTCCGGTCGCTTTAATTCTTTGGCTAATTGATAGATACACCAGTCATTGTAGGCATATTCCAAAGTTCTGGCTGTGTTTTCATTGATTTTTACGTCATAAGGGACATAGCCTAACTTATTATAATATTCGTATCCGCGTCTTCCTGTGGAAGATACGGTGGGATGTACGTTCTTTGTTCCGTGTATTAACCCTTCGTACAAAGTTTTCACATCTTCTACTTTAATACCTTTTAAATAAGCATCTGCCAGTACGGAAGCCGAATTATTTCCTATCATGCAGTCTCTGTGTCCGGGGCTGGCCCATCCGGGGAAGAATCCGCTTTCTTTGTAGGTATTGATGAGCCCTTCCTGCATTTCTTTATTCATCGACGGATACATCAGATTCAGTAATGGGAAAAGACACCGGAAGGTATCCCAAAATCCGGTGTCGGTAAACATATATCCCGGTAGAACTTGCCCGTTATAAGGGCTGTAATGAACAGGTTTTCCGGCTTCGTCCAGTTCGTAGAATTTTCGGGGGAAAAGTAACGAACGGTATAAGCAGGAGTAGAAAGTGCGGTATTGATCGAGGTTTCCTCCTTCCACTTCGATTTTTCCCAGTACTTGGTTCCATGCTTTCTGTCCCTTTTGTTTTATCTGCTCTAGATTGTCATTTCCTAATTCTTTCATATTTCTTGCAGCCTGTTCGAAGCTGATAAAGGAAGAGGCGATGCGTGCATGTACTCGTTCTCCACGTTGAGTTTTAAAACCTATAATGGCTCCTGCATGGTCAGTTGTCTGTTCGGTTGCATTTTCTTGAATATTTCCATTATTTACAGTGGCTTTATAGGTGAAAGGCTTATCGAATTGAATAATAAAATAGTTCTTGAAGTTTTCGGGAACTCCTCCGCTATTGCGTGTACTATAACCGATAATTTTGTTTTCTTCTGGGATAATCTGAATAAAAGAACCTTTGTCAAATGCATCGACTGCAATATACGAATGTGCGTTTTCCGGGAAAGTGAACCGGAAGAGAACAGCACGTTCGGTCGGAGACATCTCCGTGACAATATCATATTCGGCCAGATATACCTTGTAGTAATAAGGAGTTGCTTCTTCTCCTTTGTGTCCGAACCAACTAGCCCGCTTTTCTTCGTCGAATTCAGGTTTACCCACCATCGGCATAATGGAGAACTGTCCGTAATCGTTTATCCATGGGCTGGGCTGATGAGTTTGTTTGAATCCACGGATTTTATTGGCTGTATAGACATATTGCCATCCGTCTCCCATTTTTCCGGTCTGTGGGGTCCAGAAATTCATTCCCCAAGGGCGGGCAATGGCGGGGTAGGTGTTACCTGTTGATAATTCAAAAGATGATTGTGTTCCCATTAACGGATTAACGTATTGTGTCCAGTCTTTGGACTGGGCAAGAAACGTGCAACTAAGCACTAAAAATAATAACCAACATTTCTTCATAATTTTCTTTTTGAGTTTATAGCTTGCGAAGTAATCACAGCGTTTTCATGTGTTGCCAATGTTGAATGTTCCAACGAGTTGAGACATGACAAAAGTATAGCTTCGTGGTTAAGGTCGTGGTTAAAATCGTGGTTAATGCGATGGCTAATAGGCGCTTTTTTATTAACCCCGCTAAAGAAACTATCGCAAAAGTGTTTTTTTACTATGTTATTCAACTATCTATGTGAAATAGACAAATATACCTTACTGTTATTATTTGTATTACTGTTTTTTGTCGTACCATTTATGTGTTCAAGACTTTATATTAGCAGGCATTGTGAATGATGCTGTGCAGTTAGCCGTTTCCAATTAGAAACAGAAACTATCAGATTGCTTGGTGATTGGTAACTGAATAGCCTTTTTGTGCGCCCGCCTATTTATAGATTTGTATCGGCAATTCCCCCTTTAGTGCTCCTATGGCATTAAATGCTAACGACTCCATTTCATTCTCTCCGGGATAAACATAGATGGGAGCCAGGAAAGAGATTCTTTTTTTCAGTCTTGAAATCACATAGTCCGAATAGGCGATACCTCCTGTCAGAAGGATGGCATCTATCTTCCCACAAAGTACGGTGGCACTGGCTCCTATCGCTTTTGCAACATTGTAAATCATGGCATCCAGTATCAGTTCCGCTTTTTTATCTCCTTCTTCGATAGATTGTATAATGGCGGGAACATCGGTTGTACCTAGATGGGCGGTCAGTCCGGCGCGTCCGGAGATACGTTTTTTCAATTCGTCTTTGGTGAGTTGACCGCTAAAACATAGGTCGATCAGTTGACCGGCGGGAAGTGTACCGGCACGTTCCGGTGAGAAAGGACCTTCACCGTCCAATGCATTGTTGGCGTCAATGGCTCGTCCGTGGTGATGGACTGCGACAGAGATGCCACCTCCCAGATGGCAGATAATTAAATCCAGATTTTCGTATTGGGTTCCCTGCTCTTTGGCAAAGCGGCGGGCGATTGCTTTCTGGTTTAATGCATGCCAGATGGTGATCTTCGACATTAAGGGAGAACCTGTAATGCGTGCTATATCTTCCAGTTCATCCACCACTCCCGGATCAGCAATGAAAGCCGGACAGTCGGGTAATGTGGAGGCCAGTTCGCTGGCAATCAATCCTCCTAAGTTACAAGCATGGGTACGCATAGCATGCACTGTATCACGTTTCATGGCCTCATTTACTTCATACACTCCGCCCGGTATCGGTTTCACTAAACCGCCGCGTCCGATGATTGCATCAAAAGAAAAAGGTATCTTATTGTTTTCCAATTCTTGTAACACCAGGTTTTTCCGGAATTCAAACTGGTCTATCACCTCGGGAAAAGCGGATAGTTCTTCTACAGAATGTTTTATATTACTGACAAACAGCGGAGTTTCATTTTCGTAAACTGCTATTTTAGTAGAAGTAGAACCGGGGTTGATAACCAGAATTTTCATGAATAGTAGGCTTTTAGTGGTGAATTTAGAATGATGAGCCGGTGACTTGGCTGACTTGTTTTCTGCATTTGCAATCTCCTGACACTTGTAAGCATGCCATTGCAATGCTGTAATATTTGGACAAGCCGGAATCACTACGCGATGGAAGTACTACAGGGCAAATAGGACCTTGCAGCAATCCTGCCATTTCTGCCTGTGCAAACAAAGAGACGGATTTGTAGAATGCATTACCCGATTCAATGTTCGGGAATATCAAGACATCTGCCTGTCCGTTGATAGGAGATACAATCCCTTTAATATCACCACTTGCTTGTTCGCAGGCAGTACGTACATCCAGCGGGCCGTCAATAATCACATTTCCGAATTCTCCCGCTTCGGCAAGTTCTACGATATTCACATAATCTAGTGAATGAGGGAACTTGGCACTCACTTTTTCTGTGCAGTGAATCAATGCGACACGCGGTTGTTCGATACCAAAGTGACGGCAGGTGCAGATAGCATACCAAATCATTTCTATACGTTGCTGTAAAGTAGGACGCGGAATGACGGCGGCATCCGAGAAGAAAAGCAGTTTATGGTAAGTAGGAATTTCCATTACTGCCAGATGCGTGAGGATTTTCCCTTTCGGTAACAAACCTTTTTCTTTGTCGAGTATGGCATGCAGTAAGTTGTCCGTATTGATAATCCCTTTCATCAAAATATCCGCTCCTCCTTCACGCACAATGCGGACAGCTTCGCGCGCCGCTTCATCCGGATTTTCTATGTGGATGGTTTTTACGTATTCAGGATATTGTTTGAGCGTGGGATATTTCTTCAGAATGGTAGAATCTCCAATCATCAGAAATTCTGCAATCCCTTCTTCCAAAGCACGGGAGATGGCATATTCAGTGTTAGGATCGTTCGCACAGACCACGGCAATTCGTTTTCTATGGTTTAGTTTTTTAAGATGAGCCGTTAACTGGGCAAAATTTAGAATAGGTTCCATAACGTTAGATTTTTAGCAAATATCAGAAAAATGATTGAAAAAATAATGATTATAACCCGAAAAATTACATCCATTATGTAACATTTTGCTATATTTTATTTGTTTTGGCTGTTGGATGTGCATGGAACCGTTTTTTCCTGTATTTTTGCAAATAAATCCCCCAATAAAATAAAAGCACCATGAAACAGTTTAAAAATCTATTATTTCTTAGCTTAATTCTCCTTTGTTGGACGCTTGTTTCCTGTAAAAGCAGCAAGACGTCTTCCGGTTGGTCTTTGATCTGGGAAGAGAACTTTAATCAGAAAAAGAGTTTCGATTCACAGGTCTGGAGCAAGATTCCACGAGGTAAGTCAGACTGGAATAACTATATGACAGACTTTGATTCCTGCTATGCCATGCGTAAAGGCAAACTGGTGTTGAGAGGTATTGTCAATCATACCCAACGCAATGACACTGCCCCTTATTTGACAGGCGGTGTGTATACAAAAGGCAAAAAGGCTTTTACGAACGGGCGTATTGAGATTTGTGCCAAGTTGAATGCGGCGGGAGGAGCATGGCCTGCCATCTGGATGTTGCCTGAAGGAGCGGCATGGCCATCTGGCGGTGAGATTGATATCATGGAACGTTTGAATAACGATTCTATTGCTTATCAGACAGTTCATTCCCATTACACTTATACGCTGGGGATCAAGGATCATCCGGTATCACATTCTATGGGAGTGATTCACCCTGACCGCTACAATATTTTTGTAGTCGAAATGTATCCGGACAGTCTTTCATTTTATGTCAATGATGTGCATACGTTTACTTACCCCCGCATACAAACGAAAGAAGAAGGACAATTCCCTTTTACTCAGCCATTTTATCTGCTGATTGATATGCAGTTGGGAGGCTCGTGGGTGGGAGCAGTCTCTCCCGAGGATCTTCCGGTAGAAATGGAAGTGGACTGGGTACGTTTTTATCAACGAAAGTCAATAAAATAAGAACATATATGGATATTCAATTTCCTCCCTTTTTGCAGAAAGGTGATAAAGTGGTTATTGTATCACCTTCGAGTAAGATAGACCAACAATTCCTAAAAGGAGCCAAGAAACGGATGGAATCATGGGGCTTGAAAGTGGCTATAGGAAAGCATGCCGGAAGTTCATCCGGAAGATATGCCGGGACAATCAAGCAGCGGCTGAAAGATTTGCAGGATGCGATGGACGACCCTAAAGTGAAGGCTATTCTTTGCAGCCGTGGAGGGTACGGGGCGGTACATTTGATCGATAAAATTGATTTTACGGCCTTTTGTGAACATCCGAAATGGTTACTGGGCTTTAGCGATATAACCGCTTTGCACAATCTGTTTCAGAAAAATGGATATGCTTCCCTTCATTCATTGATGGCACGTCATCTTACGGTGGAACCGGAAGACGATCTTTGTGCGAACTATCTGAAGGATATTCTATTGGGAAATATTCCTTCTTACATGTGCGAGAAGCATAAACTGAACAAGCAGGGGACGGCACAAGGCGTTTTGCATGGCGGTAACATGGCGGTAGCCTACGGTTTGCGTGGCACTCCTTATGATATTCCGGCGGAAGGCACTATACTGTTTATTGAAGATGTTAGCGAACGTCCGCATGCCATCGAACGTATGATGTATAATTTGAAACTGGGGGGCGTGTTAGAAAAACTGTCCGGATTGATTATCGGTCAATTTACAGAATATGAAGAAGACTGTTCGTTGGGCAAGGAACTGTATGCTGCTTTGGCAGATTTAGTAAAAGAGTATGATTATCCCGTCTGTTTCAATTTCCCGGTGGGGCATGTGACTCATAATCTCCCGCTTATCAACGGTGCAAAAGTAGAGCTTGTGGTGGGAAAGAAAAATGTGGAACTAAAGTTTATATGTTAATAATCCATTCCATCTGAACGATGCTGTGGTGAAAATGACTAATTTTGAGGCTTTAATAGATAAAAGGACGATGAAAAAGAAAACTATGATAGTATTAATGAGTGCCTTTTTGTTATTATCAGCATTCTCTTGCGGTGGAGGTAACAAGGCAAATAGTACGAGTGAACAAGACGAAAAGACAGTTGTGAATGTACCTCAGTTTGATGCGGATAGTGCTTATTTGTATGTAAAGAATCAGGTAGATTTCGGACCTCGTGTTCCTAACACTAAAGAACATGTTGCCTGTGGCAATTACCTTGCCAGTCAATTAGAGGCTTTCGGTGCTCAAGTGACTAATCAATATGCTGATTTGATTGCTTATGACGGTACGTTGTTGAAAGCGAGAAACATTATCGGTTCTTATAAGCCGGAAAGTAAAAAGAGAATCGCTTTGTTTGCACATTGGGATACACGCCCATGGGCTGATAACGATCCTGACGAGAAGAACCATAAAACTCCGATTCTGGGTGCAAATGATGGTGCCAGTGGGGTAGGAGCTTTGCTCGAAATAGCTCGTCTGGTCAATCAGCAACAACCGGAATTGGGGATTGATATCATTCTGTTGGATGCAGAGGACTACGGTGCGCCACAGTTTTATACAGGAAAGCATAAGGAGGAATTCTGGTGTCTGGGATCGCAGTATTGGGCACGTAATCCTCATGTACAAGGATATAATGCACGTTTTGGTATCCTGCTCGATATGGTAGGAGGTGAAGGCAGTGTGTTTATGAAAGAAGGGTATTCGGAAGAATTTGCTCCGGACATAAATAAGAAGGTTTGGAAAGCGGCAAAGAAAGCGGGTTACGGAAAGACTTTCATGGATGGAAACGGAGGATTTGTAACAGACGACCATCTGTTCATAAATCGTCTGGCACGTATTAAAACGATCGATATCATTCCCTACAATCAGGAAGGTGATTTTACCCCGACATGGCATACTGTCAATGACAATATGGAACATATTGATAAGAATACGTTGAAAGCAGTCGGTCAGACGGTATTGGAAGTGATTTATAATGAGAAATAATAGAATTGAGAAATAATATAATAAGGTGTTGATAGATTGATATGCCGGTTTTAAATACGGCATCTGCTATTCGCACATTGGTATATTGTCTAATTAAATAATTACTATAATGTCAATTAATGAACTACAAGATGAAGTGATTGCGGAATTCAGTGACTTCGACGATTGGATGGACCGTTATCAATTACTTATTGATCTGGGGAATGAGCAGGAACCACTTGAAGAAAAATATAAGACGGAACAAAATCTGATTGAAGGATGCCAGAGCAGGGTATGGCTTCAAGCGGATGATGTGGATGGTAAAATCGTTTTTAAAGCAGAAAGCGATGCTTTGATTGTAAAGGGGATTATTGCCTTGTTGATTAAAGTCTTTTCCGGACATACTCCTGATGAAATCTTAAATGCAGATCTTTATTTTATAGACAAGATCGGACTGAAAGAGCATCTATCGCCAACGCGTAGCAACGGTTTGCTGTCGATGGTAAAACAAATACGAATGTATGCATTAGCATTCAAAGCGAAAGAGGGGAAGTAAAAACTTCCCTTTTTTATTGCTGCTTTTGGGAAGTCAGGTGGTTCATGGTCAGTATGATACCGATAAACAGGAGGATTGACCCGAATAGGACGATGAGATACGGGGTACCGTTAATCAGGTCGTCCATATTTTCTGCTTCGGGGTATTTGATACTAAGATATACTGCTAAGGAGTTATTCAATATATGCATGAGTATACAGGGAATCAGACTGCCGGTTTTATAGTATGTCCATGCCAGCAGGATACCAATCAGAAATGCCGGAAGTATCTGGGCCGGATTGATGTGAAAGACACCGAATAGAAGTGCTGAAATGAGGATGCCTTTCGTCGGGTTGTATTGTTGCAGCAAAGCTTTGGTAATGGCTCCGCGGAACAACAGTTCTTCAAGTACAGGACCGATGATAGCTATTGCAAGAATACCGCCCCAACCGGATTGGAGAATGTCGAAAGATTGCTCCATGATGTTGGGTATCCAGTCTAGCAGTCCCATCAGTGCGGATACCAGAAAACCACCGGTGAGAATAGCTAGTCCGCTACAAATTAGGAATGGAGCTGATACGGGTGACCATGTTGTCTTCTTTTTACTGATATAACCGGCTTTCCATAGATAAATACCCATCATAATCTGTCCGGCTAGTTGTGCCGGGATCATAATCATTTGCGTCAGAGTGACTTTATCCAGATTTCCCGTGGTGACGAACAAATAGATCGTACAGGGAATCATAATCAGGATAGGGGCGACAATCTGTGCAATGAGAAGGTCTATTAATACTAATTTGATAGCCGTTTTCATGGTTTTTTATTTAGTGGTAAAGAAACTATAGATAAACATAGCTAACATGGATATAGCTATTACCACCAAAGAGATGCTCATAAATGACTTTTGCATAAGAATCTATTTTTTAAGAATTGTTTCTGTCTCTTCAGCATCCTTATGGAGCTGTGTTATTAACTCGTCGATACTGGAGAATTTCAGTTCGGGACGTGTCCGTTTAACAAAAGTAAGCCGGATGAATTTATCATATATGTCAGAATGGAAGTGGAGGATATTCACCTCAATCGTCCGGTTCGGACCATTGTCAATCGTCGGGCGGACACCTATATTCAGCATCCCCATATACGTTTTCCCGTCAAATGTTACCCATACGGCATATACGCCATCGGCAGGAATCAGTTTATCGGGATCATCCACCCGTAAATTGGCCGTTGGGAAACCTATCTTTCCGCCTACCTGATAGCCGCCTACTACGATCCCGTCAAGGAAATATTCATATTTCAGACAATGGGCGGCCAGGCTAACTTCTCCTTCATGAAGAAGTTTGCGGATCAGGGAAGAGCTCACCGGAATGTTGGGTTCGTTCCCTATTTCTATATTGCTGGTATACGCTTTGGCGCGAATTACTTCTATGCCAATTTCTTTTCCATAACGTACATAATCCTCGAAACCTTCGCTGCGGTTATGTCCGAAACGATGGTCATAGCCGATAACCAGGTATTTTACCTGATAACGCTCTTTTAGCAACTGTGTCATAAACTCCCGGGCAGTGAGCCGGGAAATTTCCGGAGTGAAATCAAGCATCAGGCAGTAGTCTACCCCGATGTCTGCAAGCAGACTTATTTTTTCTTCGGGGGTAGTCAGAAGTTCCGGATGATACTCCACATTCATCACTTTTCGGGGATGAACGGGAAAAGTAACCAATGCAGAGCGTAGACCTTTGGCGGCGGCTATCTCTTTCACTTGCTGAATCAGATAGCGATGTCCTGCATGTACTCCATCAAAGAAACCGATGGTAGCTACGCAGGGTTCCGGGGTAATTGCCGATGTGTCACGTATAATCTGCATATCTCTAAAATTATTTGAGGTTGAAAAGATGGCTCCAGTCTTCGCCTACTTTCGCTGTATAGGTAGAAATTCCTAAATTTTGGGCTGTCTTACAGTTCATTTCAGAGTCATCAATAAAAAGCGTTTCTTTCGGCTCGATACCGGCATCCTCTATGATTGCCTTGAATATCTCCGGTTCGGGCTTGGCCATTTTCATTTCAAAAGAGAGGTACGTTTTTTCAAAATAATCTTCCACCTTAAAGGTGCGGTAAGGAAACAAATGAGCACATGTCCATTCCCAATGAATTTGGTTGGTATTGCTCAATAAATAGACGACATATTTCTCACGTAATTTTAATAATAAATCCAGTTTTTGTGTGGGTATATCTACCAGGAAACTATTCCAGGCTGCATCTATTTGTTTGTCGCTAACTGCTTTGCCTATCATTTTACGAACTCCGTCACGGAATTCGGCAGGTGTTATCAATCCTTTTTCCTGTTGCATCAGGAGTCCGTCCTGGTTCTGGATATCCAGCAATGCATCCACGTTTTGGAGCCCTAACTTCTGAAAGTGCTCAATGCAACGTTGGCGGTCGAGATTGATAAGTACACCACCCAAATCAATAAGAAGGTTTTTTATTCCTTTACTTTTCATTTCTGTCTTTTTTGTGAATAATACGTTGAACAAGGCGAACAAGTTCTCCAACCCATAACACCGTGGACGAAACGCCTATAATAAGAAGCCAGGTTTGCCAGTCGAGCGGTTCCGTGCGGAATACGGCTCCACCGAATTGTACGATGAGGAATTGTCCGGCAAGAATAGCCAGTACAATAAGCTCCATCCCATACGATTTGGAAAGTCCCTTGAATGCCGAATCGGTAGTACCGAATACACGGGCATTGAACAGATTCCAGAATTGCAGCATGACAAAGAAGGTGAAGAAAATAGTCAGGTTGTGTACATTCATTCCTTGCGTACTGTGGTCGAAATAATAAATCATTCCGAGCAATACGATGAGGAAGATAGAGCCCACACCTATTATATTAGACCGCATTGCCTTACTGATAATAAAATCGGTACTGCGACGAGGTTTCTCAAGCATCACCGTTTCGCTGGGTGGAATAGAGGCAAGAGCCAAAGCGGCAAAAGTATCCATAATCAGGTTCACCCATAACATTTGTGTTACAGTCAGCGGAAGTTCCGTACCGATTACGGAGCCTAGCAGAACGATAAGCAATGCCACAAAGTTAATCGTTAGCTGGAAAACGATGAAACGCTGGATATTCTTATACAGTGAACGTCCCCACATAACAGCGGTTCCGATACTGTTGAAAGAGTCGTCGAGCAATGTAATATCACTAGCCTCTTTGGCTACAGAAGTACCTGTACCCATCGATAAACCTACTTGGGCATGATTCAAAGCCGGAGCGTCATTCGTTCCGTCTCCGGTTACAGCTACCACTGCTCCTTTTTGTTGAAGCAGTTGTACCAGACGTTGTTTGTCTGTCGGACGGGCGCGGGACATGATTTTTAAGTCCATCACTCTGTCCAGTGCTTCTTCATCGCTCAATTCGGCAAATGCGACACCGGTGATTCGATTTCGTTCCGTATCAGTTTCAGGGTTCCAAAGACCTATCTGGCGTGCGATTTCTGTGGCAGTTCCCGGAGTGTCACCGGTCACGATCTTGATGCCGATACCTGCAGACTGACATTTTGCAACCGCAGCAGGTACATCCGGACGAATCGGGTCGGAGATGGCAACTACTCCCAAGAAATTGAGGTCGTTGGCTGAAACTAGTTCCGTGCAATCGTTCGGTTCATTTTCTCCGACAATCTTGAATGCAAATCCAAGTGTACGCATAGCCATATTCTGATAGTTCAACAGTTGTGCTTCCACTGTAGAACGATACTCTACCGCATCCACTTGCCGTCCATCCAGAACAACTTCTTTACACTTACCCAAAACAATTTCAGGAGCTCCTTTTATATAAAGTATTTTTTTGCCGATCAATGGAGATTCAACAAGAGTTGCCATGAATTTCCGTTCGGTAGAGAAGGTGAGTTGATCGAGAACATGAGCTTGTTCGCGGAGTTGCAGGTAATCTCTTCCCTGTTTGTTTAGCCAGAGTAATAAAGCCACTTCGGTTGGATTTCCTACGCCTTTGGGTTTTTCTCCATTGGTTGATTCTTCAAGGAAAGCTGTTGAATTGGCGCTGATTCCTTCTGCGATAAGTGCGCTAATATCGTCATCAGACAAGTCACTGCCATTTTTTATACCATAGAAATTGGGTTCGTGCACTTGCATCAGATTTTGAGTCAGTGTACCGGTTTTATCCGTACAAATCACGGTGATGGCTCCCATTGTTTCGCAAGCATGCATTTTCCGCACCAGATTGTTGGTGGAAAGCATACGACGCATGTTCAATGCCAGACTAAGCGTGACACTCATTGGCAATCCTTCAGGCACAGCTACTACAATCAGCGTAACTGCCATCATAAAATATTTCAGTGTCCGTTCGAAAACCGGAAGCCACTCATGCCATCCGTTCAGCGAACCGAAATCAAAATATAGCACTACATCCTTCACGAAGAAAATAAGGAAAGCCAGACCGGCAACGGTGAAACCTATCTTTCCGATTAGATTTGCGAGTTTGGTGAGCTGTATGTTCAGCGGGGTGGGTTCGAGGTTATCCTCTGTACTCTGCCGGGCTACTTTTCCGATTTCAGTAGCATCTCCCACATGCAGCACGCGCATGGTACCATGTCCATCCACCACTGTAGTGCCACGCATCACCAGATTGGAGGCATAAGTCGCTTCTTCATCAAAATCAGCTTCTACAGTAGTTTTATTAATAACAGGCTCTCCCGTCAGATTGGATTCGTTCACTTGCAGAGAAATAGCTTCCAGCAACTCTCCATCAGCGGGAATTTCTTCACCTGTTTCCAGAATGACGATATCACCTACCACTATGTCTTTACGAGGGATTTCCTGTACGCGTCCGTTTCGGACCACTTTTACCAGAGTTTCTTCATTGACTGCATTCAGCAGATCGAACTTCTTACTGGCATCATATTCGAAGAAGAAACCGATTCCGGTAGCCAATAAGATAGCGGCTATGATTCCGATTGTTTCGGCATATTCGTTTTCGATGATGGAGATAATTAATGAGAAAGCGGCTGCTACTAATAATACACGGACAACCGGGTCTTCAAATTTTTCCAGATAAAGTTTCCAGAGAGAAGGACGCTTGGGGGGCGTTAACAGGTTAATACCATTTTTCTCCCTGCTTTGTAGGACTTCGTCATCAGTAAGTCCTAAATGATAATAGTCATTTTTATTTGTACTCATGCAGATACATGCGTTTAGTTTGAACCGCAAAAATACAACATAAAATTGTGATAGAATGTTTAATTAAAACTTTTTATGAAGTCGAATTTGTTAGCGTGGTTTACCACATGACCGATAAGGAATTGTAAACCAGAATGTAGAGCCTTCACCTTCTACGGAATCCGCTCCGATTTGACCGCCAAGTTTGGCGACAATAGTTTGAGATATGGAAAGTCCCAGTCCGGCTCCTTTTTTATCTTTATTCAGTTTCACGAAACGCTCGAATACATCCGGTAATTTCTCTGCTGGAATTCCGGTTCCGGTATCCTTGACATAAAAGTAAAGCTCGGTATCTCTAGTTTCATAGCCGAGGCGGATGCTACCTTTATGGGTGAACTTAATGGCGTTGCCGGCAAAGTTTGAAAGCACTTGTGCCACCCGGTTCCGATCTGTTTGAATCATGCAGGAAGAACGGGATGATTCCGCTATAATTTGTATATTTCCTCCGGCGTCATCGACTCTCATTTGAAAAAGTTGTTGTAAATCTGAAAGTAACTGATTGACAGTCAACTGTTGTCTGCACAAATTCCAATGTTCCGGCTTCGATTTTTGACATATCGAGAATGTCGTTGACCAGTTGCATCAGGAGGTCGGCATTCATTTTTATGATTTCTTGATATTGGGCCTTTTCCTCTTCTGTAGTTGCACTGCCTAATACCTCTGCAAATCCGGTAATAGCATTGAGAGGGGTACGGATTTCATGGCTCATGTTGGCTAAAAAGGCAGATTTTGAAATATCGGCTTTTTCTGCTTTTTCTTTGGCTAGCCGTAACTCCTTTTCAGCTTGTTTTCGGCGGGTAACATCGTGTACGGTGATTACCATGTTCTCTTCTTCATTCAGAAGGAAGTAAGAACCGGATATTACTGCATCACATTCCACGGTAGTATTATCAGATGTAACTATGGATAAAGTGGCTTCAAGATCCGTGAAGTTTCGTCTCTGTTCGAAGGCTTGTCGTATGGCGGTACGTATCGGGCAAGAGCCGCAGAAACTATGTGTGCCGCAACCTCCTTCGGCTGCCAATGCATTGCGACATTGCAACAAGTCGCCCACTCTTTTCTCTTCTGTTCCTTTTCTGGTTCCGGTTTTTTGGTAATAGTTAGTCTTCAGTACCTTGAAATCATTGTCTATTAATAGGATAAAGGCATGCACATTTTTCAAGATGGCGCCGGCAATATGGCTGGTGCGTTCCAACTTTCTGGATTCACGGAACAATCGTTGTTGCATCCGCAGACATTTCCTACGTTCCAATAAAAAACTGATTAGTAGGACTGCGCATAAAACTATTAAGGTAGACAATAGTGCTATAAGCATAGTATAATATTGTTGTTTTAGCTTGATAATATGACTACAAAGATAGTTTTTTTCTTTAGTTTAAAAATAGTGTTGAACAAATATCTTGCTATTTGTGTTATATTATTTAGAAAACCAATTAAAAATACGAACGTTATGAAAAAGTACATTTGCACGGTCTGTGAATATATTTACGACCCCGAACAAGGAGATCCGGAAAGTGGAATTGAACCAGGAACAGCATTTGAAGATATTCCTGATGATTGGACTTGTCCATTATGTGGAGTCGGAAAAGAAGACTTTGAACCGTACGAAGGATAAAACCAAGAGAGAGAATTATTAAGAGGAGAATGACTGGGTGTATAAATATATACCCGGTCATTTTTTATTTTTATGGTTGGAAATTATTCTGCTGATTATAAATGTGATATCTTTGATGCAAAAATCGGAAGTTATGTATAATAGAGCAACCGTCATAACCGATCTAAGGTATCTATCATACCCTGTAATCTTTGTATTATTGATATTCAGCCTTTTGATGGCTGGTTGTAGCGACGATGAGAATGAAGAGCAACCTCCTGCTCTGGATGTTCCGGATTATAGCACGCTTGTAGTAAAAGATATACAGAATATACCTGCGGACTTCACATTTGACCGGGTTGAGGTGAAAGTGACGGGTGTTGATTGGCAAGTGATTGAGACTCTTAGCTTTCCTTATGAGAACGGGCAAATAGTAATGACACTTCCCACTAGTTTTCCTTCGGAAAAGCTTCAGACAGTAGACCGGCGTAATGGTATGGGTGGTTACTGGACCGGAACCTCAGATGATGCGGACGCTCTTGTGGCGACGTTAGGAGATTTCTTTGTTTTTAATGGAAATAAAAGGGTGGGGCGAATTGCTATTTCCAACTGGTCGGGTAAAGGGTCTTCTGCCGGAAAAGCTACATTGGTGAGTTATCAGTATGCCGACCGTTCTTTTACATTGACAGGCAGTGACAAATCATACTATTATAGTAACTGCTCTTTTAATAAGGGATGGAATATTTTTGCCAATATAAATCCGGCCTCAGAAGGCGGGACTGCAAAAGTGCTTCGTACAACTACTGTTCCGGAATCTACATTGTTCTGGCGTTTGGCTGAATCATACGTATATAATTGATTTTATAAAAGATACTATTAGATATAAAAAGGAGAATCAGGTATGTATTGATACTACTGATTCTCCTTTTTTATTCTTTATTTTATCTGTTAAGAAGCTCTTTTCTCTTTCACATCACTGCTGGCTTCTACTACATTCACTACGTAGTCGCCAAGTTTCTCGCACTCGGCGATAATATCCATGTAGTAAACTCCCATCTGATAATCATATTCTTTGTTGTTCACATCCAGAATATTCTGATTCTTCAGTTGATTACGATAATTATTAATTTCGTTTTCAATGTTGAAGGATTTGTTGATGTCAATGCTCTGATGCTCCGGTTTTTCTACTACCACAATCATTTGGGCAAGTGCATCGTTAGTCAGCTTCATCATGAAATGAATATGCTCATATTGTTTCTCGGTAAAGTCTTGATTAGTCTGACGTTTCCGGTTGATGGTACGTGCCAGATTATAGCAGCTGTCGCCAATACTTTCAATTTCTGTCACTTCACGCAACATGGCGCGTATCTGTAACTTACTTTCAGAACTCAAACGGCCTTCGGATACCTGATTCAGGTAGTTGGCTATTTCAAGTTCCATATTGTCGCTGATATTTTCATATTTCTCTATCCGGCTGAACAGCTTATTGAAATCGTCATCCTTTTCCGTATGCAACAGATCCTGCACCATGCCGAACATCCGGTGGGTACGTTCTGCGAAAAGATGGATTTCCTTACGTGCCTGAAGGATGGAAAGTTCAGCAGTGGAAAGCATACCACCAGTGATAAACCGCAGGCGAGGTTCTTCGTCCTCTTCTTTGGGGTGGATTAAAGCGCATACGGTACGTTCAATCAGTTTTACAGCCCATATCAAGATACATACGTTACAGATATTGAAGATAGAGTGGAAAGCAGATAGCTTGTAGGAAATAGCAACCTCTGGATTACTGCTTTGAAAGAAGGTGTCTACTACCCAGTTTACTAGATCCATGAAAGGATGGAAGACAATCAATACCCAAATGACCCCAAACACGTTAAAAACAAAATGGGCCAATGCTGCCCGCTTAGCCTGTGTGTTGGCTGTAAGTGCGGCAAGATTGGCCGTGATAGTCGTTCCGATGTTTTCTCCCAATACGAGTGCTGCTCCCAGTTCCAGGCTGATCCAGCCGTTGGCACACATAATTAATGTGATTGCCATGGTAGCTGCAGAGGCTTGCACAATCATGGTCAATATTGTACCGATGAGCAAGAACAGAATAATGGAAAAGAATCCCATATCCGTGTAGTTCTGTACGAAGGCAAGCATTTCCGGATTGGCATTCAGGTCGGGGGCGTTTGCTTTCAGATAAGAGAGCCCCATGAAAAGGAAAGAAAAACCAAAAATGAATTCACCGATGGACTTGCGGTTGCTTTTTCCAGAAAAGATGAGCGGGAGGGCAATGGCTAAGAGGGGAAGAGCGAAAGCAGCCATATCGACCTTAAATCCGAAAATTGAAATGATCCAAGCAGTTACAGTAGTACCGATGTTGGCACCCATAATAACGCTGATGGATTCGGCAAGTGTAAGTAACCCGGCATTCACGAAACTAACGACCATCACCGTCGTTGCTGAAGAAGACTGGATAAGGGCTGTAATCAACACTCCTGTTAGAACTCCCGTTACCCGGTTGGTGGTCATTGCCGTTAGAATACTTCGCAATCTATCACCCGCGACCTTTTGTAAGCCCTCGCTCATGATTTTCATTCCGTAGAGGAAGAGTCCCAATGAGCCTATGAGCTTTAAAAAATCATAAAAAGAATATTCCATCTATAATATTTTTAATGGTTATTTGTTCTCAATCTGATTATAAGTATATTAGTCCCAAATTATTCACCTTTTAACGAACTCGATGAAACAGATGTTACAAATATGTTGCAAAAATAACAATAATTCCAAAGAATTCCCTATCGGAAGCTCACTTTTGGATATTTATTACGGTTTTAATCTTAATTTTCCTTATCAAGTAGTGAGTGCCAAGGTCAATAATCGCTCCGAGGGACTTAATTTCAGAGTATATAATAATAAGGATGTAGAGTTTCTGGATGTGAGAGATCAGTCCGGTATGCGTACTTATGTCCGTTCGCTTTGTTTTGTCTTGTTTAAGGCTGTCACGGAACTCTTTCCCGAGGGAAAATTGTTTGTGGAACATCCTGTTTCAAAAGGTTATTTCTGCAATTTGCGGATTGGACGCCCCATTGAACTCGAAGATGTGACGCGTATCAAGCAACGGATGCAGGAGATCATTGCGGAAAATATTCCTTATCACCGCATTGAATGTCATACGGCGGAAGCGGTACGGGTTTTCAGCGAGCGGGGGATGAATGATAAAGTGAGATTACTTGAAACTTCCGGTTCTCTTTATACCTATTATTATACATTGGGTGATACAATTGATTATTATTATGGTAATCTGCTTCCCAGCACCGGATATCTTAAATTGTTCGATATCGTGAAGTATTATGATGGGTTGCTACTCCGGATTCCGAGTCGTGAAAACCCAAGTATGCTCGAAGAAGTTGTGAAGCAGGAGAAGATGCTGGATGTTTTTAAGGAATATCTGAATTGGAGTTATATCATGGGGCTTAATAATGCCGGAGATTTTAATCTTGCCTGTGAAGAAGGACATGCCACTGACTTGATTAATGTGGCGGAAGCATTGCAGGAGAAAAAGATAGCGCAGATAGCCGATACTATCTTCCATCGTGGCGAGAACGGTAACCGGGTAAAACTGGTATTGATTGCCGGCCCGTCTTCTTCGGGAAAGACAACATTCAGCAAACGGCTTTCTATTCAGCTGATGACAAATGGCTTGAAGCCATTCCCGATCTCTTTGGATAATTATTTCGTAGACCGTGAAGAAACCCCTTTGGATGAAAACGGAAACTATGATTATGAATCACTTTATGCGCTCGATCTGGAATTGTTTAATCAACAGCTGCAGGCGCTTCTTCGTGGCGAGGAGGTGGAATTGCCACGTTTTAATTTCTCTCTTGGCAAAAAGGAATATAAAGGTGATAAACTGAAAATAGAAGATAATACAATTCTGATTCTGGAAGGTATTCATGCCTTAAATCCGGAACTGACACCGCATATACCAGCCGAACGGAAATTCAAGATTTATGTTTCAGCATTGACTACTATTTCGTTGGATGACCATAACTGGATTCCAACTACTGACAACCGTTTGTTGCGTCGCATCATCCGCGACTTTAATTATCGGGGATATTCTGCACGTGAAACCATATCACGCTGGCCTAGTGTACGTGCCGGTGAAGACAAATGGATATTC
Source organism: Bacteroides sp. OF03-11BH (assembly GCF_003604005.1). Classification (NCBI taxonomy): domain Bacteria; kingdom Pseudomonadati; phylum Bacteroidota; class Bacteroidia; order Bacteroidales; family Bacteroidaceae; genus Bacteroides; species Bacteroides sp. OF03-11BH. The sequence continues at coordinate 66,288 of NZ_QTMW01000025.1, forward strand.
CCTTATCAGGAAAATGCTGATGTCATGTTTAATTCAGCGCTACTTTTTGAGTTTGCCGTACTTCGTTTACACGCTGAGCCTATTCTGATGGGTGTTCCGCGTAACTGTCCTGAATATTGTGAAGCCTACCGATTGTTGAAGTTTATCAAATATTTTGTTCCGGTACAGGATAAAGAAATTCCGCCTACTTCTTTGTTGCGTGAATTTTTAGGAGGAAGCAGCTTTAAATATTAAGCAGAAAAATTAGGATATATTCGTGAATTGTGTTTCCTTTGCAGAAAATACAAATAAACCTTTTGTTGTAGTGAAGCAAGGGAACACAAAAATAAACAATATTTGAGTGATATTTAGGGAAAGAATGTTATGGTTGTTATGCAAAACTTTAAAATATTGAACCTTTAATTACTTTTGCTGTTAAGAAGGGACTACATGCAACAAAAAAAATGTGAATATGATTTTTTATAATAGTCTTTTAGCAAAGTGGTTCTTAGGAAAAGGGAAGAAGCACTATTTTATGTTAGGCTGGTTTTTCTTTACCCGCTATAAATATCTGGAAGTCTGGGAAGATATGGAACTCCGAATTCATGCCAGACAGTATTGGGAATGTTTTTCTTTAACCCTGATACCAGCACTTATTTTATCGTTACTGTTTTCATGGTGGTGGATGGTGTTACCATTCGTGACTTATCACATACTTTATTGGTTTGAAAAGATCATCTGTCACCATTCTATCTTTAATTGGGAGGCGATGAAACATTGTGGCGATACGCTTTATCTCAGGAAGAGGAAAGCGTATGCCTGGAAAAAAGGTTACGGGAAAAAAGAATTGCCCGCATCCAGATGGAATGATTAAAACTTCACTTTAAATGCTTCTTTATCCAAAGCAGATGTCCATACTCGGTATCGTTGGAAGTCCAATGCTCATTAATGGGAGTAATCAGTGCTTCTTTCGGACAGTTTAGTACATTGTATACGATGTAGCTGGTTGTCGGAGGACATACATCATCGTTGAATCCCCATGTCATGTAGGTATCTGCTTTGATTAATTTCGCAAAGTTCACAACATCATAATAGGCCATTGTCTTTATTTTTTCAGGAGTATCCATATCTACCGAATTCCTGAAGAAATGAGGATATCCGCCGGCACGTCCGGCTTTATAGCCTGCCATATCGCTTAATGCAGGATGATTGGCGACACAAGCTGTCACCCGTTCATCCAGTCCGGCAGCGATTAATGCCAGGGCGCCTCCCTGACTACCTCCTTGTGCGATTATATTTTTGCCATCCCATTCCGGTAGGGAAGTTAGAAAGTCGATACCGCGTACACAGGCCAGATATACCCGTTTCATATAATAATTATCACGACTGTCGAGCCCATTGGTCAGGTAGCCGTTTTCTCTGCCATTGAAAGCGTTGCTGATTTCTTTGAATTCTTCTTCACTCATTTCCGGGTTGAGGCCGTGTATCTCGAATTCAAAACGGATGCATCCTTGTTCCGCATAATATTTATGGCGTAGAGGTTCTTTGATGGTTTTGATTCCTGCTCCCGGAGGGCATAAGACAACCGGGAACTTTCCTTCTTTTTTCGGATAGAATAAATATCCGTAGACGCATTGTCCACGTTTGTTCAGTTGCAATTTTACGAGATAACAGTCTATTTTATCAGTGGAATATTTTTCGACATGTTCTTTGGTATACGTTAGGGGAAACTCCTTTTGTTCCGCTTTAGCCTTTTCCCAAAATTCCTTGAAATCGGAAGGCATGGTTGTATATGGGTGAAGTTTCTCCGGTGAAAATCCTACTTTGATATGATGTGAATAGGTCTTTCCATCTACGGTTGCTTTCAGGCGGCAGTCGCGGAATCCCGGCTCTTTCATTGTGCCCACAGGAATCACCCCCCTGCCATTCTTTAAAGTTATACTTCCTTTTGTATCGGCAACAGGCATCATATCACCGCCAATTTCATAAGTGACGGTTACATTATCCCTGGGGATGCCGTATTTATAGAATTGTACTTCTACAGTTACTTTTTCTCCGGTTTTATAAAGCCAGTCGGCATGATTGGGTACGGTGACCCAAAGCACATCGCTTTTATAAGGATAGTTTTCAGCTACGGCGGACAGTAAGGAAAGTGACAATAGCCATACAGATAAAAGTAGTCTCTTCATGGTGTTATTCATTGTTTTTATATCATTAAAAAGTGAATTATTTTAATTCTGTTGCAATATTACGCAAGATTCGGGAAAAGAAGGGTAGAAAAAATGTGATTTTAGATGGACTATTTGGTACTTTGACAAAAATAGCGGAAGTTTTTCATCCGGATGAAAAGCTTCCGCTATTGATTTTGAATAGAAGAAAGGTTCTTCTTTTATTTTGATGAGGCTTTTTATCTTAAAGCTTCCACCTCTTCCGGTGTCAAAGGAATCTTCTTGCCTAATCGGCGGGCACCGGTTTCTGTAATCAGATAATCTTCCTCATTGCGGATACCACCGAAGTCCTTATAAGTCTCCACTATCTCGTAGTTGATAAAATCGGTAAATTTCTTTTCTGCTTTCCACATGTCGATCAGTTCCGGAATAAAATAAATACCCGGTTCTACCGTGTGTACAAAACCCGGTTCCAATGGGATGGCGAGGCGTTGCGATTTGCGACCGAACTGTGTGCTCTTCGGTTGACCGTTGTAACCTACCCATATCTCTCCCAGATTCTCCATATCATGTACATCCAATCCCATCATGTGACCTAGTCCGTGCGGATAGAACAACGCATGGGCACCTTCGCGTACAGCATCCTCGGTATTTCCTTTCATCAATCCGAGCGTCTTCATACCGTCCACCATGATGCGGGCTGACAGTTCGTATACGTCCATATAAGGAATACCCGGACGGAGAGCCTTTACGGATTCCAGATGCATGGCGTTCTGAATCTCGTATACTTCACGCTGACGGGTGGTGAACTTCTTATCGGCAGGAATGGTAGACGACATATCACCCGCATAACCTGACTCTACTTCTGCACCGGCATCGATTAAGAACAAATCACCCGGCTTCACTTTATTTCCGTGATAATGATTGTGCAGAGTCTGCCCGTTGATAGTGGCAATTGTAGCGAATGATAGCTGGCAGTTATTAGATTCGGCCACCCGGTTCATTTCAGCTACCACTTCATATTCGTACATACCCGGACGAAGTACTTTCATAGCTGTAATATGCATATCGGCAGTTACATCGCAAGCCTTTTCTATTTCTACGATTTCTTCTGCAGATTTATAGTTGCGTTGAGCGATCACGGCACGGATGAATGGAACAGAACCTTCCTGATGTGCGGGAGGAATACCCAGCCAGTCCATCAGTTTCAGTTTATGTTCAGGGCGGTAAGGAGGCAGATAGTGAATTGCTTTCCCTTTCTGTACACACTGATGGAGGTAGCTTACAATGTCAGCAGACGGCATCAGATTTTTTACGCCTACACGTTCGCATTTTTCGTGCAACGTCGGCTGTGATCCCATCCATACGATTGCGTCGATAGACAACTCATCACCAAAGATAATTTCTTTGTCTTCATCTATATCGATAATAGCCGAAAGTCCGGCACATGAAAGTCCGAAATAATAAAGGAAAGTGGAATCCTGACGATAACGGAATGTGTTATCTTCGTAATTCAGTCCGCACTCGTCATTTCCGAGAAATAACAACACTCCGGAGCCTAAGTTCTTTTTTAGCAGGGCTCTCCGCTGCATATACGTTTCTTTGGCAAACATATTTGTCCTAGTTTTTAAGTTCGTGCAACAAAGATAACGAATTTTGTGTTATAGGATTAAAAATTATCTCCCTAATCTGTGTAATCTCTCGTTAAAAAGTTACTTTTGTAGCGAGAAACAGTAGAAAGCAAAAACGAATATGGCACAAGGTTCCCGTCAAATACAATCTCAGGCGCAACAGCAGGTACAGACGCTCTCGCCCCAGCAGATTCTGGTCGTGAAACTGTTGGAGCTTCCCGCAGTAGAGTTGGAAGACCGTATCCATGCTGAACTGCTTGAAAATCCGGCACTTGAAGAAGGTAAAGAAGAGAATGCTACGGATAATGAATATTCCGATACCGAGAATGCAGAGGATGGCATGGATAGCGATGCCAATGACTATGATTCTTTGAGTGACTATCTGACAGAAGACGATATTCCCGATTATAAATTGCAAGAGAACAACCGTTCGAAAGATGAACAAGCGGAGGATATTCCATTTTCCGACTCCACCTCTTTTTATGAAATCCTGAAAGAACAGTTGCGTGAACGCAACCTGACAGAGCACCAGTGTGACTTGGTGGAATACCTGATCGGTTCATTGGATGATGACGGATTGCTTCGCAAATCTTTGGAAAGTATCTGCGACGAACTGGCGATTTATGCCGGTATCGAATCGACCGAGGAAGAACTGGAAGAAGCATTGAACATCTTACAGGACTTCGATCCAGCAGGTATCGGTGCGCGTAGTCTTCAGGAATGTCTGTTGATACAGATTCGCCGGAAAAAAGAAGAAGAGAAAACTCCCAGTCCTATCTTGAATCTGGAAGAAAGGATTATCAGAGAATGTTACGAAGAATTCACCCGTAAACATTGGGAGAAGATTATAAAGAAACTGGATATTGATGAAGAGACTTTCCAGGAAACCATTACTGAAATAACCAAACTGAATCCACGTCCGGGTGCTTCTTTAGGAGAAGCAATTGGCAGAAATCTCCAACAAATAGTTCCTGACTTTATTGTGGAAACGTATGATGACGGAACCATCAATGTAAGTCTCAATAACCGCAATGTTCCCGAACTCCGTATGAGTCGTGACTTCACGGAAATGGTGGAGGAGCATACAAAAAACAGGGCTAACCAGTCTAAGGAATCTAAAGAAGCGATGATGTTTCTGAAACAGAAAATGGATGCGGCACAAGGATTTATCGATGCTGTCCGTCAGCGTCAGAATACCTTGATGGTTACCATGCAGGCGATTATCGACCTGCAACGTCCTTTCTTCTTGGAAGGAGATGAATCGCTATTGAAACCTATGATTCTGAAAGACGTGGCGGAACGTACGGGATTGGATATTTCGACAATCTCCCGTGTGAGTAACAGTAAATATGTACAGACGAATTACGGTATCTATCCGCTCAAATACTTTTTCAGCGACGGATATACCACAGAAGATGGCGAAGAGATGTCTGTCCGTGAGATTCGTAAAATCCTGAAAGAGTGTATTGAAGGCGAGGACAAGAAGAAACCCCTGACCGATGATGAATTGGCGGATATATTAAAGGAGAAAGGTTATCCCATTGCCCGCAGGACAGTAGCCAAATACCGTCAACAACTGAATATCCCCGTGGCGAGACTGCGAAAATAATGGATAATTAACAATGAAGAATGAGAATTGTAATTTGTAATTAGTAACTAGTAATCAAAGAAGAGTGGACAGAGAGAGAGAACATATCATAGCGGATAAGACGATGTTGCAGGTGGCGAGAGTCACTTCGATGGTCTTTACTCCATTTTCTATTCCGTTTTTATCGTTTCTGGTGTTATTCCTGTTTTCTTATCTTCGTATCATGCCGATACAATATAAGTTGATAGTGTTGGGAATCGTTTACTGCTTCACCATACTGACACCTACTATTACAATTTTCTTGTTTCGTAAAATCAATGGGTTTGCCCGTCAGGAGTTGAGTGAACGTAAGAAGCGTTATGTACCTATTCTGCTGACCATCATCTCGTATGTGTTCTGCCTGCTGATGATGCGTAGGTTGAATATCCCGTGGTATATGACTGGTATCATTCTTGCTTCCCTGGTAGTGTCTATCATTTGCATTGCAGTAAACCTGAAATGGAAGTTGAGCGAACACATGGCAGGAATGGGCGGGGTGATCGGAGGCTTGATTTCTTTCAGTGCCTTGTTCGGTTACAATCCGGTCGGATGGCTATGCCTGTTTATTTTGATTGCCGGTATATTGGGCTCTGCACGCATTGTTCTGGGACATCACACGCTGGGTGAAGTGCTTTCCGGTTTTGCTGTCGGTCTGATATGTGCCCTTTTGGTACTTCATCCGGTGAGTAACATCTTATTTCGAGTATTTTTATTTTAAAACAGTATAAATCCTAAAAACTAATCATTATGAACTTTCCACAGAATTTGAAGTACACGAACGAACACGAATGGATTCGCGTTGACGGAGACATTGCATACGTTGGTATCACCGATTATGCACAGGAACAATTGGGCGACATTGTGTTCGTAGATATCCCGACTGTTGGTGAAACGTTGGAAGCCGGTGAAACTTTCGGAACGATTGAAGTAGTGAAAACTATTTCCGACCTTTTCCTGCCGATAGCAGGTGAGGTGCTCGAACAAAATGAAGCATTGGAAGAAAACCCGGAACTGGTAAATAAAGCTCCCTATGGCGAAGGTTGGTTGATTAAAGTGAAGCCGGCGGATGTAAAAGCGGTGGAAGATCTACTGGATGCCGAAGCGTATAAAGCCGTGGTAAACGGATAGTGCAAACAGAAATATAACTAATATAAGTTGAATGTAGCTGAACCCCCTCTCTTCGTGAAAGGGCTGTGAAGAGGCTTTTAATTTTTATTCTATGACTCCAATTGTAAGTATTATCATGGGCAGCACGTCCGACCTTCCTGTTATGGAGAAGGCTGCACAGCTGCTGAATGATATGCATGTACCGTTCGAAATGAACGCTCTTTCTGCTCACCGCACGCCCGAAGCTGTGGAAGAGTTTGCGAAGAATGCCCACAACCGTGGCATTAAAGTAATTATCGCTGCTGCCGGAATGGCTGCCGCCCTTCCCGGTGTAATTGCGGCTAACACTACATTGCCGGTAATCGGAGTACCTGTAAAAGGTTCCGTGCTCGATGGTGTGGACGCACTTTATTCTATCATTCAGATGCCTCCGGGCATTCCTGTAGCAACGGTTGCCATCAACGGAGCGATGAATGCCGCTATCCTTGCCATCCAGATGCTGGCATTGAGCGATGAGAAACTGGCAGAAGCTTTTGCTGCTTACAAGGAAGGACTGAAAAAGAAAATCGTAAAAGCAAACGAAGAACTGAAAGAAGTGAAGTTTGAATATAAAACGAACTAATGGATCTATTCAATTATTTTCGAAGAGAAACCACAGAAGTAAATATTGGGGCTGTGCCGTTGGGCGGCCCCAATTCTATTCGTGTCCAGTCGATGACAAACACGTCTACGCAGGATACACAGGCTTGTGTGGAACAGGCGAAACGTATTGTTGATGCAGGTGGAGAGTATGTCCGCCTCACAACCCAGGGCATCAAAGAAGCCGAAAACCTGATGAACATTAATATCGGACTGCGTAGCCAGGGATATATGGTTCCGTTGGTTGCCGATGTGCATTTCAATCCGAAAGTGGCAGACGTGGCTGCTCAATACGCCGAAAAGGTGCGAATCAATCCGGGAAATTATGTAGATGCTGCGCGTACTTTTAAAAAACTGGAATATACAGACGAGGAGTATGCGCAGGAAATACAGAAAATCCATGACCGGTTTGTCCCGTTCCTGAATATCTGTAAAAAGAATCACACAGCTATCCGGATCGGAGTAAATCATGGCTCTCTGTCCGATCGTATCATGTCCCGTTATGGCGATACCCCCGCGGGAATGGTAGAGTCCTGCATGGAGTTTCTCCGTATCTGTGTAGAGGAAAACTTCACGGATGTGGTGATTTCCATCAAGGCTTCTAATACGGTGGTCATGGTAAAAACCGTCCGCCTGTTGGTAGACGTCATGGAAAAAGAAGGGATGGCTTTCCCATTACACCTCGGGGTGACAGAAGCCGGAGATGGAGAAGACGGACGTATCAAGTCCGCCCTTGGCATCGGTGCGCTATTGAGTGACGGATTGGGAGATACTATTCGGGTATCTTTGAGCGAAGCTCCTGAAGCAGAAATTCCGGTGGCCCGTAAACTGGTGGATTATGTTCTGTTGAGGCAGGATCATCCTTATATTCCGGGATTGGAAGCACCGGAATTCAATTATCTGTCTCCCGAACGTCGCAAGACAAAAGCCGTCCGTAATATCGGAGGTGAACATGTACCTGTGGTTATTGCCGACCGCATGGACGGGAAGAAAGAGGTAAACCCGCAATTCACACCGGACTATATTTACGCCGGAAGAACCTTGCCCGATCAACGGGAAGACGGAGTAGAATATATTCTTGATGCGGATGTATGGCAGGGAGAAGACGGAAGCTGGCCTGCATTCAATCATGCACAGCTGCCTTTAATGGGAGAATGCAATGCAGAGCTTAAATTCCTGTTTATGCCCTACATGGCACAAACGGATGAAGTGATAGCCTGTCTGAAACATCATCCGGAGGTAGTGATTGTCTCCCAAAGCAATCATCCGAACCGTTTGGGTGAGCACCGTGCACTGGTACATCAACTAATGACGGAAGGTTTACAAAATCCGGTTGTCTTCTTCCAGCATTATTCGGAAGATGATGCGGAGAATTTGCAGATAAAGTCCGCAGTCGATATGGGAGCCTTGATTTTTGACGGTCTTTGTGATGGCATCTTCCTGTTCAATCAGGGTAACTTGAGCCATGCCGTCGTTGATGCTACTGCTTTCGGAATCTTGCAGGCCGGACGTACCCGTACCTCCAAAACAGAATATATATCTTGTCCCGGTTGCGGCCGTACACTTTACGATTTGGAAAAGACTATTGCCCGTATTAAGGCAGCCACTTCACATTTGAAAGGCTTGAAGATCGGCATCATGGGGTGTATCGTGAATGGTCCCGGTGAGATGGCAGATGCAGACTACGGCTATGTAGGAGCAGGACGGGGGAAAATCAGTCTCTATAAAGGCAAGGTGTGCGTAGAGAAAAATATTCCTGAAGAAGAAGCGGTAGAACGACTTCTGGAGTTTATCCGGACAGACCGGGAAGAAAACCAACAATGATATTATATTGGGCACGGAATACAGGTGATGGGGTACTGATCTCATAGAAAACCTGTCATCCGTGCCTAACTATGTACTACATATCTTCCAATGACAAACACATTGTTTCAATAGTATAACGAGGCAATAGCTTTTTCTTCAAATGTTCAACTTTCTGTTCCAGCAACTCTGGCTTAAAGTTTTTACGTTGGCGTTTTACTTCAGCAACTACTGCTTTGTTTTTTTCAAGACAGAGTGCAACAATATCTATTTCGTTTTGATTCCCTTTGGTTTCCCACCATGACCCGATAGCGCGGAATTGATAACTTTCAGCGAATTTCTGTTTGAAGTAAAGTTCTAATATCTTTCCGCTGTAGGTTGGATAATCAGTTTCTATGATATTACGCAGCCCTACAAAGTTTTTAATTTCTATCAATGAACGGTTACGATCGAAGTAATTGAACCAGAACCTGATAAAATTATCGCATATTTCATATCGGACAGTCGTCGAGTTCTCTTTTGCTAAAATGGGACGTTGACGTATGATAATATTATAATCGTCTATCAGACGTTTCAGATAGCCACCTGCGCTTTTTTCTCCTAGTGCTGCCTCAATTTCTGCTTGTGTATTTCTGCCTCCGGCAATTGCACTTAAAATAGAAAAGTAGGTTCCGTAATTTTTCCCGAATTCTTCTATCAACAAATTTTTTCCTTCTTCGGTAAAGGGAGAATTATCGCGAGCCATAAAATGGATCATACTTTCCACGTGAAGCGTATGGTTGTCGCAAAAAAGTTCCACGTATTTAGGCACCCCGCCAGTAAAAGTATAAAGTGCTAAAAGATCATCATTCGAATGTGTCGGGGCATATTCATACATGATTTCTTTTAGAACAGAGAGACTGAAAGCTGACAGCTTGATTATGTTATCGGCTCTTCCGAAGAGTGGCTCTTTGTTGTTTTGGAAAATTTTTTGCATAAGAGAGTAGATGGAACCACTGACAATTAAATTCATGTGTGAGGACTTCCGATATTGGTCCCAAATATTTTGCATATCGCTGAATATGGATTCATTAATAGTATAGAATTCCTGAAATTCATCAATAACCAGGTTGAAAGTCCGTTGTGTCGAAAGCTGCATTAGGTATTGGAATAAGTTTCGGAAACTTCGGATTTCTGTCGGAACAAAGATTTGCAGGGCTTGTGCGATAAGTGGGATGAATTCTTCGCACAAAGTTGCTTCATTTTTGCGCCCTATAAATAAGTAGACAGTGGGAGTCTGTTCAACGGCTTTCATGATGAGGCTCGTCTTCCCAATTCTACGGCGACCGGTAACGACTGTCATTCTTGAACTTTCCTCAAATGCCAATTGCTGAATTCGTTTTAGCTCTTTTAGTTCTTCTTCTCTATTATAAAACCTCATAATCAGTGAATTATATTAGTAACTGTGGTTACTGTAACCACGGTTACAAAGATATTTATTCTTAAGGGAACGGCAAACTTTTTCTTTCTTTTTATAAATTCTTTATCCTTCCCTGGAAAAAAGATGTGTCAAAGATAAGGTACATCTCCTTTTCGGGTAGTCCGTGTGGTATGGGCTATATAGGAAATATTAGCTATAGTTGGAAAGAAAAAGGGTGTATTGCTTAATATATTGAGCATAATTTCGCTATATTTGTGCAATATAAAAAGCATATTTTATGGAAAAACGGATAATAAAGGCAATTATAGCCGAACGTCAGCAAGAAATCGGTAAGATTCAGTTGGTTGAAAGACCGATCTATTTTGAGGAGCAGGCGAATTATGTTCTGGTCGGTATTCGTCGGGCGGGTAAATCTTATCAGATGTATCAGGATATACAGAATCTTGTGAGATCGGGCAAGGCGACCCTTGAAGATTGCCTTTATATTAATTTTGAAGATGAACGTATCTCTTCCATTGAGGCTTCAGAACTGGGACTTCTGTTGGAATGTTATGCTGAAATGTATGATAACCGCAAACCCTTGGTTTATCTTGATGAGATTCAGAATATTGAAGGATGGGAAAAATTCGCTCGTAGACTGGCAGATTCTAAATATAGGGTTTTCATAACCGGAAGCAATGCGAGAATGCTTAGCAGGGATATTGCCACTACTTTAGGCGGACGGTATATCATACGGGAAGTATTTCCTTTTTCATTTGCCGAGTATTTGACTTTTCATCAAATTCACTTGAAGACAAACTGGGAATTTGATCCGGAGCAACGGTTGGAGGTCATTAAATTATTCAATACCTATTTCCATTTCGGCGGTTTTGCCGAAACGTTCTCTCTGACAGATAAACGGGAATGGATTAATTCGTTATATCAAAAGATTTTGTTGGGGGATATTATAGCACGTAACGAGATTCGCAATAGTGGCGCTATCCGCCTGCTAGCAAAGAAACTTGCTGAAAGTGTCATGCAGCCAACTACACAGACACGACTATTGCATATTGTAAAATCTTCAGGTAGTGGCATCAGCCGTAATACATTGGCGGATTATCTGACTTATATGAATGATGTCTATCTGACTTTTAATATTCCTAATTTTACAGATTCGGTAGCTGAACGTATGTCTAGTTGTAAAAGATATTTTTATGACAATGGACTGCTTGGTAATTTTCTGATTAATGCCGAAACTAAGTTGTTGGAGAATATTGTAGCTATAAATTTGATAGAACGGTATGGAAAAGAGGAAGATAGAGTGTTCTTTTATCATAAAGGTGTGGAGGTGGATTTTTATATTCCTGATGAAGAAATGGCTATACAAGTATCATATAGCATTGATGATCCGCTCACTCGGGAACGGGAAATCAGGGCTTTATGTAAAATGTCGGAAGTTTTTGGCATCAAAAAAGCCTTTGTCATTACTTGGGATGAGGAAAGGACTGTTTCAGCAGATGAGTTGGACATAGAAGTCGTACCTGTTTGGAAATGGTTGTTGCGGTAGGGAGAGGCACGAAACATTTGTCGCTATGTTGGAATAAATAGTCTGGTTATTATTTTGAGGAATGTTCAGAAAAATAAAGTGCGATATAAATTGTATGGCTGATAATTTGCTGTAACTTTGCTCTGCCAAATAGGAAATAAAACTTGGAATAATAATGGAAGATAATTTTGACTATCAGTCAGTGCCTTATAGTTTCGCTCATTGCTTTAACAGCCGATGTCCGAAAGGAGAAAAATGCCTGCATCGTTTGGTGGCAATGCATAGTACCGACCAGTATCCCACTCTGTCTGTGGTAAATCCCAATTGCATCCCGGAAGATGCGAATGCTTGTTCTTTTTATAAGCCGGTACAGAAAATACGTGTAGCGTGGGGAGTCAGGCACTTGTTGGATAACGTGCCCCATAAGGATGCGGAACAACTTAAAAGCTTGATGTTAAGCCATTTCGGACGGGGAATGTATTACCGCTTCTATCGTAAAGAGAAATATCTCGCTCCGGAACAACAGGAATATATCCGGCGGATTTTCCGCCAAAAAGGAATAACGGAAGAACCTGCATTTGATTCCTACACAGAAGAATATAAAGGTTCTTCGTCAAATTTGGTGGTACTTCTTCTATTGTGAATAAA
>NZ_QTMW01000026.1:0-75380 GCF_003604005.1 Bacteroides sp. OF03-11BH
AGTTGAAATAAAAAAGAGATTACCACCAAATTTGACGAAGAACCATTCTGATTATTGCATTTGTCACTTCCACAAAGTCTTATGCTTTTAATGTGGCAAAACACATATCAAATGTTAACGGACTGACAAATAATTCAGTAAACTGTATTTTGGAAGATGCAGAACATACAATCTGGATTGGGACATGGGATGGACTGAATGCATATAATGGAAGAGAAATTACGACATTCAGATATAGCAAAAACAATCCGAATTCTATAAGTAATAACGTTATCCGCCAGATTATCGAATGTAAGGGCAGTTTATGGATAGCAACAGATAATGGAATCAATCGGTTAGATAAACGAACCCGTCAGATAACAAGGTATTATTTAAGAACAGATAATAAAGTACCCAATCAGGAAAAGTCTTTTATTTTAGGAAAGAGTGCGGCAGGAGATATTATCTGCCTCATAAAGGGGCTGGGGTTCTTTGTCTACAATGATTCTGAAGATGAGTTTAATCCGATTAACACAGACTTTGCAAGTCATATAAAGGATTATTCCGTGAGTGATTCCGATCGTATGCTTTTCCTTTTAAATAATGGAAATACCGTGCATCTGACTTACAATCTACTCGTTAACGGAGGAAAACAGAGTGATTTACGCACAGTCGACATACAGACGCCTGTAGATAAGATATTTCTGTCGAAAGACAGATTTATCTTAAACAAAGACAACAAACTTTTCCTTTTAAATCCCGACTTTACAGTTTCCCAATGCATTGAGCTGGATAGTAGCAAACCTGTATCGCAGGTTATTTTAGCAGAGAACAAGATGTACGTCAGCTTTATAGAAGGGGGATGTATTCATTATGATTTAAAAAAGAATACTTTTACCTACCTGAACGAACTATCCAGTCAGTTATCAGTCTTCACTCTTTATTCCGGTAGTCAGAACATATTGTGGATAGGAACGGACGGACAAGGATTAATTCAACTTTATCATTACGACTCTTTATTTGAAACCGTTCACACCAGTCACCCTGTGAGATGTTTTTGTGAAGATGAAGATGGTAATATTCTGATAGGAACAAAAGGAAGCGGAATAAAACTGTTGAATCCTGCAACGAAAGAATTGACAGATTATCTGAATGAGAGTAAAGGATTGATTTCCAATTCTGTCTATGCCTTGAGGAGAAATAAAGCGAATGACATTTTTATCGGAACGGAAGGAACCGGAATCAATATATTGAATGCTGCTACGGGACGGTTGGAAAAGCTAGAGATACCTGACAAATACCCGCCTTTCAAGGCTGTGTACAACATTTATTTTACGAACAATGATTCTCTTTTATGGGTGGGGACATCAGGATATGGTTTAATCAAAATAAATATTTCCAGAGAGCAAGGTCGTTATCACGTTAAAGGGTTCAGGCAATATAATTCGTCGGATAAGAATATCTCATTGAATAACGATGTTGTTTATGCCATTACATCCGATCCGGAAGACAATATGTTATGGTTTGGCACACGTGGCGGAGGCTTGAACTGTATCAATATGAAAGATAACAGCATAAAATCATTGGAGGATATGGACAGTCGGATTTTACTCACCAATAATGATGTATTGTGCTTACTGCGTGATGATGCCAATATATGGATAGGAACAAGTTATGGACTGAACGAATTGAAAAAGGAGGAGAATGATTTTCACCTGATACAATATGCCGACGAGAAATTGAATAATAAAACGATTCATGGAATATTAAGAGACCACGAAGGAAAGATATGGATTGGCACCAACCAGGGATTGTCTAGCCTGAATGTAAAAAACAATAAAATAGATAATTATACCTTGAATGACGGATTGCAGAATGATGAATTCTCTGATGGAGCTTTCTTCAAGGATCATCGTGATTTCTTGTACTTTGGAGGAGTAAGCGGATTTAGTTATTTCAATCCTCGAAATATACATTTGCGCGAGTTTAATCCTCCACTTATATTAAGTAGTTTGAAGATATATAATACGGTACAGGACATTAATGAACGTATCAGAAAAGGAGTGTTGAAACTTAGCTATGAAGAAAGATTCATGACTTTCAATTTCATAGCCAAAGACTTTATTAATAATGAAAACTGTGAATATGCTTATCGCTTGAAGAACCATTCGGATGATTGGGTGGGGATGGGTAATAATCCGAATATTATCTTTACCCAACTTCCTCCGGGTGAGTACCAGCTTGAAGTGAAGAGCACGAATGGCGACAAAGTATGGGGAGATAACATTTATCGCTTAACTATAAAAGTAGGTTATCCGTGGTGGCTTAGTGTTCCTGCATTGATTATCTATGCCATATTGTGCATTATTATCTTCTACATCACAAAGTCTGTTATCAAAAATCGCATACGGTTAAGCCGCCAGGTTCTTATAGCCCAGGTAGAGAAACGGCATGAACAGAAGATTTATGAATCCCGGCTCAATTTCTTCACCAATGTGGCACATGAATTCTTTACCCCCCTAACTTTGATTTATACACCTGCACAGCACTTGTTGGAACAGGACGGGTTAGATGGTAGTACAAAGAAATATCTCCAAATAATAAAGAATAATGCCGAAAGGATGCAGAAGCTGATTAGTGAGTTGATGGAGTTTCGTAAAACTAAATCGAGCAATATGGATTTGCATCCTGAAAATGTGAACGTAAAATCATTGATGGAATATGCTTCCAACAATTATGTGGATATCCTGAAAGAGAATAAAATAGACTTCAAGGTAGAGACTCATGATACGTCAGAGATCTATTCCGACCGCAATGCTTTGGAAAAAATTATATTCAATTTACTGTCGAACGCTTTCAAATATACTCCTCGTTATGGATATATTCATGTTGAGATATCACAAAATGAACCTGATAAAACCTTATACTTGCTCGTAAGAAATTCCGGCAAGGGGTTAACCGAGCAACAGATGGCAGAGATATTTGATAAGTATAAGATATTTGATACTCCGAAATTGGGTAACTCTGTAAGCAATGGCATAGGTTTAAATCTAACAAAGAGTCTGGTTGAATTATTAGGCGGGCAGATAAGTGTAAATAGTGAACTGGGAAAAAGTGTTGAATTTTCAGTCGTGATTCCTTCTCTACCATCCGATCATTCACTTGTTGTAACGGATGAAAAAGATTCGTTGCAGAAAGAAAAGAACGGGCAGGATCACTTATCCCCTCGCAAAGATACTGTCATACTGATAGTGGAAGATGAAAAGAATATCAGAGACCTGCTGAAAGATGTCCTCTTTGATTATGTGATACATGAAGCAAAAGACGGCGTGGAGGCTTTGAAAGAGATAGAACATAATCATCCTGATATTATTATAAGTGATATTGTTATGCCCAATATGGACGGCTTGAGCTTGATTAATAAATTGAAATCCGATTTGAAAACAAGTTATATTCCGATCATAGGAATATCGGCAAAAGCTTCTGTAGAAGACCAGATTAATGCCTTTAACCATGGTGCGGATGCTTATATCGTCAAACCATTTCACCCGAGGCAGGTTATATCCACCATAGAGAATCTGCTGTCGAGACAAATGCTTTTAAAGGACTATTTCAATTCCAGCATGTCTTCTGTGAAAGTGAAAGACGGGATTGTGCTTCATCCGGAAGACGAAGAATTAATACAGAATGTAACAGACTTCATAAAGAATAATATAGATGATGAGTTATTAAGCCCTTCTTCTATTGCCGAATTTGTAGGAGTGAGCAAAGCTACCTTATATCGGAAGTTCAAAGAAATAATAGATAAGACTCCGAGTGAATTTGTACGAGGCATCAGACTGGAATATGCAGCCAAGTTATTAAGGACAACCAAGTTGACCGTATCCGAGATTATGTTCAAATGTGGATTCTCTAATAAATCTTATTTCTATCGGGAGTTTTTAAAGCAATACGGTGTATCTCCCAAGGATTACCGGAATCAATAGATAAATCCTGCCAATCTGTCATTCAGATAGCAATTTGTATTTCTCGTTACCAAAAAATGCCGCTTGTAGATTACTGCAAGCGGCATTTTCTTTATCTAAATCATCCGAGATTTATCTATCCATCCGTAGATTAATAGTTTTCCTTCTTCACCTCGAAATAAGCCTGTGGATGCAGACATGCCGGACAAACTTCGGGAGCTTCCTTACCGATTTCAATGTAACCGCAGTTACGGCATTGCCATACCACTTCGCCTTCTTTAGCGAATACAGTCATATTTTCGATATTGTTCAGGAAGGCAAGATATCTTTCTTCGTGACCTTTTTCTGCGATGGAGATATTGCGGTACATAGCAGCAATCATCGGGAAACCTTCCTGTTCTGCCACATCAGCAAAGTGAGGATAATCCAGTGACCATTCTTCATGTTCACCCGCTGCGGCAGCGCGAAGATTTTCAAGTGTATTACCAATTACACCGGCCGGATAGCTGGCAGTGATTTCTACCATACCGCCTTCGAGGAACTTAAACATACGTTTTGCATGTTCTTTTTCCTGATCGGCAGTTTCAGTGAAAATAGCTGCAATTTGTTCGTAGCCTTCTTTTTTAGCCACACTTGCGAAATAAGTGTAACGCATTCTTGCCTGTGATTCTCCTGCGAATGAAGTCAACAGATTTTTCTCTGTTTGAGTTCCTTTAATACTCTTAGCCATAATTCTAATCTATTTTAAAATTGGTTGATTACCAAACGTAACTTGTCGTACTATTTATAACGCAAATATAAGCGATTTGTTCATAATAAACCATCTTTTTTTGATGAACAAAATCGATTGCCTCATTGATGAAATCTATCAACAGACAAATAGTATGTTCAAAAACATACTTATTTCGATTATTTTATCTAATTTTGCAACATCTACTTTACAAAAAAGACGGAATATACGTATAACAACATCTAAAAATGAAGCTATTTGAATTTAAACCCAAACTGGTTTCTTGTCTAAAGAATTATTCGAAAGAAACGTTTATGGCGGACCTGATGGCCGGCATTATCGTAGGTATCGTGGCGCTTCCTCTGGCTATTGCTTTCGGTATCGCTTCGGGAGTTTCGCCCGAAAAAGGTATTATCACCGCTATCATTGCGGGATTCATCATTTCCCTGTTGGGTGGCAGCAAAGTCCAGATTGGCGGTCCCACAGGAGCATTTATCGTCATTATCTATGGCATCATACAACAATACGGAGAGGCCGGACTGATTGTAGCCACTCTGATGGCGGGCGTACTCCTTGTATTATTAGGAGTATTCAAGCTCGGAGCAGTTATCAAGTTCATCCCTTATCCTATCATCGTCGGATTTACCAGCGGTATCGCT
The DNA here is from genome assembly GCF_003604005.1 of Bacteroides sp. OF03-11BH. Lineage (NCBI taxonomy): Bacteria > Pseudomonadati > Bacteroidota > Bacteroidia > Bacteroidales > Bacteroidaceae > Bacteroides > Bacteroides sp. OF03-11BH. The sequence goes on from NZ_QTMW01000026.1 coordinate 5,334, forward strand.
GTCACTATTTTCACGACCCAAATCGCCGATATTTTCGGTTTATCTTTCGGAGACGAGAAAGTGCCGGGAGACTTCGTCGGGAAGTGGATGATTTATTTCCGTCACTTCGATACAATCAACTGGTGGAATACCATCGTTAGTATTGTCAGCATTATTATCATCGCTATCACTCCGAAGTTCTCAAAGAAAATTCCCGGCTCGCTGATTGCCATCATCGTAGTCACGGTAGCCGTTTACCTGATGAAAACCTTCGGAGGAATCGACTGCATCCAGACCATCGGTGACCGCTTCACCATTAAATCAGAGTTGCCCGATGCCGTTGTGCCTGCGCTGGATTGGGAAGCTATCAGGGAATTGTTTCCGGTGGCTATCACCATTGCCGTATTGGGAGCTATCGAATCCCTGCTGTCTGCCACTGTAGCCGACGGTGTGATAGGCGACCGCCACGATTCCAATACAGAACTGATCGCACAGGGAGCAGCCAATATCATAGCCCCTTTGTTCGGAGGTATTCCCGCCACAGGTGCTATCGCCCGTACCATGACGAATATCAACAACGGGGGTAAGACACCGATAGCCGGAATCATTCATGCAGTAGTATTGCTGTTGATTCTGCTCTTCCTGATGCCACTCGCACAATATATTCCGATGGCATGCCTTGCCGGCGTACTGGTCATCGTATCTTACAACATGAGCGGATGGCGTGTATTCAGAGCTTTACTGAAGAATCCGAAATCGGACGTTACCGTACTGCTTATCACGTTCTTCCTGACCGTTATCTTCGACCTGACTGTCGCTATCGAGGTAGGATTGGTCATTGCCTGCGTCCTCTTTATGAAGCGTGTCATGGAGACTACCGAAATCTCGGTGATTACCGACGAGATTGACCCGAACAAGGAATCGGATATTGCCGTACACGAAGAAAACCTGATGATTCCCAAAGGCATAGAGGTATACGAAATCAACGGCCCTTATTTCTTCGGTATCGCTACCAAGTTTGAAGAGACAATGACACAACTGGGAGACCGCCCCAAAGTACGTATCATCCGTATGCGCAAGGTTCCGTTCATCGATTCCACAGGGATTCACAACCTGACTACTCTCTGCGAAATGTCACAGAAGGAAAAGACTACCGTTATCCTTTCCGGAGTCAACGAGAACGTGCATAATGTACTGGAAAAAGCCGGATTCTACGAGTTGCTGGGAAAAGAGAATATCTGCCCGAATATCAATGTAGCATTGGAGAGGGCAAAAAGTCTGGTAAAATAGTGCTGTTTATCAGCTACTTGTAAGCCTGTAAGCCATATATACCGTGCGTATTGGACATATAGATCCAATGTGTACGGCATATATGACCTGCGTGTTGGATCTATATATCCAACACACAGCATCTATATCTCCTGCAAACAGGATATTATCATCATTTATTCTATCATGCTGACCTCTATTTGATACAGTCACAACCTCTTTTATTTCAGAACCATGTTCTTGTTTTCTTTATAATCAAGCGCACGATTCATAATCTTCAACTGTCCGAGAGTATTCTCTAATGAAGCATTTACAATAACCGGAGTTGCTTTAATATTCGGATTCACTATTGCCACATCATAAACCGACTGCTCCAATTCACCATTCAGATAGATTTTCAACATTCCATTCTTCTCACGGCATAAAGACACAATGCGCTCTTTATCATCATCAACAGCCTGTCCGGATACGACTTTCAACCCTTTTACCACGAATACAAGCCGCCCTTCCGCATCCAAATCCACCAAAATGTCTTTTCCCTGACGCAACAAGGAAACAGCGTTCTTATCGGTTTTCAAACAGAAAGACAGATTAAAATCCCCGCTGCCACTGACTCCTGTCAAAACAGGTATCTCCTGATTCTCGAAATAGAAAAAAGCGGTGCGCAATGCTTCCGTATTTCCTGCGTCATCTGTCACTCCCGAAATATTCAGGCGGTATTTATCATCTTCTCTCATTTCACGAGCCAATGTTAGTGTCACGACACGCCTGTCCGCTGAAAGCGAAGTAGCGGTTACCTCATTTCCCGAAACGGAAAATATTCCGTCTTTCAGTATCACAGGCTCATTAAGCTCGACCGTCAGGGAAGTCGGAGAGGTGGTCTTCACTATCCGCAGAGCAGGGGCTTCCTTATCAGGCACGGTACTGAATTTCCAAATCCGCACTTCACCCGGCTGCAAACTAAGGGAGATTTGTCCGCCATAATCAAACAAATGGTTCTCCGTGTCCTCTGCCTTCTGTTCATCCGTCCGGTACGCCCACACATAGGTACGATGCAATCCTTTCAATCCTTCAGGCATTCCGATAGTGCGGTCGAGCGGGAAGGTAAACTCTTTCACTTCATCGGACGGGTTGCGGACAGAAATAATCCCTTCCTGTCCCGACCATGCCGAATAGCCGTAAGGAGTTCCTTTTGCGGGAGTCTGTCCTATCAGTTTAGCATGTTTCAGAGTCTCATAGTTGTCGTTAATCCAGTGCAGTACATCGGCATTTATCACCCATTTCTGCCCCTCGTTCATCATGTTATAGCTATAATAAAGTTCCCAGAAAGCACTGCCGCGGGTAGCCATCATCATCAGGTAAGTGCGGAATTCATCATCATCCATCTTTCCGGCGAGATTGGCGGTATTGCCATAAATCGGGTCGTGGTTATAAAGATGCGCCAAAGGGAACTGGAACGCGCGTGTCTTCACAAAATCGAAATAACGGTCGTCCCTGTAAGACAAAAGTTGGTCAAGCTGTGACGGGCGTTTTACGTTCAACCGCCCGATGTCCTGCGAGTTCTGCATCCACACGGAGTTTCCCCATTGCAAGAACCACGGGCTGGGGTTGACATAACACGTCAGGTTAATCCACAAATCATTCCTTTTCGCCCCGCGCTGGTCGCGCATCGCCTGAAATATATCAATCCAACGTTCCCAATGCTCGGTGACATAACACATTCCCTGATAACCGCCGGAGATATAATTCCCCTGCGGGTCGGGTTGCGGCGGACGAACCAGAAAACCGTCCAGTTTCCAGTAATTCACGTCAAACCGTTGCTGGCAGTCCAGAAAAAACATTTTCAGTTTCTCGCAGTACACCTTATGGTTGGTGCAAATATCACTTGAGTTGCAGTTCAGTTTTCCATTCCCGTTTTCTTCCAGAAACCGCGCGAACTTGATATAATAATTATAACCTCCGCGGGGGCCCAGCCACAATCCGAAATTAGAGGACAAACGGTGTGACAAATCCGAAGGGGTGGACAGTTCGTTCGGGAATTTGCTGTTGAACGACCAGAATTTGGCCTTGTTCTCTTCCTGCCACGGACCGTAAGCATTCCAACCGTCGTCCACCACATAAGAGTCAATCGGACGAACTCCGTTCTGCGTCAGTCCGCGTTCCACTTCACGGAAAGAGTCGAGGATATTGTTCTCGTTGATGTCGAGCATAAAGTCATACCATGAATTGTACTGGATACGGAAGTCGACCGGAACGGAAATATCATGGATATAACTGAAAAAGTCCGTCTGAATGACATCCATATCCGTACTGCGGGTGGCACCGGTCACTTCTTTCCAGGTGGTAAACGTCCCGCTGTCCGCCAGACGGCCTTCCGAAGCAAGCATCTCAAAGCTCTTTCCCGAATAATAGCGGATACGTACTTTCCGATCACCCTCAATCTCCGTCTCCGAAGCCGGAAATTCAAGTCCGAAGAACATGCCCTGTATGTACACCGGTTGCCCCAAAGAGATGTAATATCCGCTGACACCGCCCACTCCCTGTTCCATCACCGGATGCGTCCAGACAGCATATCCTTCGGGAAGGCTCATCGGCTCGAAATCAATATAATCCAGACGCGCCAGATGGCGTTGCGAATCGGGGACGGTAATCTCCAGATATTTCCTCATATAGTGCTTCCCTTCCTCCAATGTAAGAACCATGTCCACCTGCCAGTCCACCTCCTGATGGCGGAAGCCCTTATAATGGAAAACCAGCTTCTTGCCGTTCTTCCCTTCATCCGTGACCTGTACTCTCTGCAAGAAAAGATCAGAAGAATGAATATCCGCAACGACCGAATCCGCACTCAACGTACGGATGATAAAATCCTCCGAAATGGTTTCGGGAATAATACGGGAAACTTCCTTCCCCATACGCTTATTTTCAATCATGCACGTGCGGACTTTATCATTCTTCACCAGAAACTTGCGAGCGAGGAATTCATTGCCAATCTCCACAGTATCTGCTATATGATTGACATAAATCTCTTCCTTTACAGCTGCCCTCATGGAAAACAAACATCCTCCAAACAACATCAACAGCAAATATATTCGTTTAATCATACTATTTTTATTCTTTCATTTATCAAACCTTTAAAAATAATCCGCGCTTATACATCACCCTCAACAGGAGAAAGACAATCAGATAATTGGCGAAGGTAAGCCATACGGAGTAATAACCACCCAGATATTGTTCGAGCCCGTAACTGACCGAAGCGGCAACGCAACGGAAATTCACAACTTCGCCCAGCAGATACGCCGTAATGGAATTCATGCCATACACTTTCAGCCAGTTCAATCCCCGGGTATATCCTTTATAATCAATCCAGTAATAGAACAATGCCATCAGCAGAAAGCAATAGCCGCCGGAAAGCAGGGTCATGCTGCCTGTCCAGATACGTTTGATAACAGGCATCTGCAAACTCCACAGTAACGCCAGGCCAACAAGAGCAAGTCCGACAACTAGCAACGTCTGCACCACCCTTTTCCGATTTGCCTTGCCCTCTTTCATTATCTTTCCGGCAAACGCTCCGAGCATGACGGTCACTCCGAATGTCAGGCTGCTCCACATCCATGTATAGTTGTAGGATGGCGAGAAGCTCCAGGTTCCGTCCTCATTCCAGAAAACACCGTCACGGAATCGCCCTAAAACGCATCTGTCCACTTGTTCCGCAAAGTTCCCCGCCGGTGTGAAATCCCCCAAAAACGTCATCGGAACCCAGTAGACGAGAAGGAGTAGCAACGTTATCCCTACCTGCCACTTGAACGGGAAGTGCAACTGAATGACCGCAGCAATAAGATAACCGACAGCAATAGACTGCAATGTATTGGAATACAAATAAAGATGCGTGGCGTCCAGACCGAGCAGGTTTCCCTGAACAATCATTCCGAAGATAAACAGGAGAAAAACACGCTTCAGGATTCTCCGATACACAGGCCAATAACTTCCCGTAGTCCCTATATACTTCGATAGTGAGAACGGCATGGAAGCTCCCGTCATAAAGAGGAAAAGCGGCATTACCAAATCCCAGAAACGGAATCCCTCCCAAACCTCATGGTCAAACTGATAAAGTATGCTATCGAGAAATGACATATTCATCTGCCGTGCCAATGCCACGAATACAGGTTGAAAAAAGACCAGGAGAAATAAATCGAAACCTCTTAGAATATCCAATGAGGCAAGACGGATGGAATTGTTTTCCGGTAATTTGTTTTTCATAAGTATAGCTTTTGTATAAACTTGATTATCGTTTTATCCAATGTCGCTTTATTCATGTTTGTACCCTTTGCCTTATTCCAGTATCATTTCGTCAAAAAGGATTCTCGACACCTGTCCCGGCCGTACATGAGATGCCGGACAAACTCCCGGGCCTTTGGCTGTCACACGTACGTAACGCGCTTGTGTACCTCTCAGCTTCAACGGCAAGTTTTCTATAAAGTTTCCTTCACGAAAAATCTCTTCGGGCGTGAAACTCCGCATGGCAGCTTCGCAGAAACTAGAGTTGTCATCCGAAACTTCCACTTTCACGGACGACGGCTTATGGATAGCCATCCCATTGTTCGTGATGCAGCCCAATGTCAATGTGTTCAGCGTTTCCGGCTTCAGCAGGTCAATTGTAAAAGAGACGGAATCATTATCATTCCAAGTGCACCATTCGGAATCCGAATATTTCAAGCTTCCACGTATTCCGTTCGTCAGGAGCTTTACAGACGGACTGTCTCCCGATACAGGTTTGGCGGTAGCCAGGTTCCACCGGACAGGGAGTATCAATGTTTTTCCCATCTGCCTGCCTTGCGCAAAAGTAGCACTTTTCAGTGTAAGCGGCTCTTTTACAGGCACTATTTTTTCGTAGAGCGGTGAAGTTGCCGTAGGCTCGCTTCCATCCGTCGTATAATGTATCTCCATGTCGGGGCGGATACATTCCAGTTTCACTTCGAGCATCCCGTCGTTTGGAGTGACCGTATGCTGGATGTTGTACATCGAACGGGCGTAGACGATACCTTTAGCTGTCAGATGTTCATTATAGACATCCAGTCCTTTCAGGAATGAAGTCCAATCCTTGCGTTCTTTCTTCGTCCATGCCACTTCCGCAAGGGCGGCCAGACGGGGAAAGAGCAGATAGTCCACATCTTCCGGTTTGTTGCAGAACTCCGTCCATAGGGATGCCTGTACGCCTATAAGTAAGGAAGCATATTCCGGTTTCCAGTCCGCCTGCACAGGTTCGTAATCGTAGACGTCCTTCAGTGTGTTATTGCCGAAATAGGTCTGGGGTTCAAACCATTGCGGGCCCTGATAGCGGATCAGGTACATGATGCGGGCAGGAGTCATAATGAACCGGTGTCCTTTTTCAGCAGCTTTCAAGGCAGCCGCGCCGAGTCCGCGCCAACCTTGAATAATAACGCCTTCGGGCAGGAAACTGCTGTTTGTCAGTTCGTCCCAACCTATCACTTCGCGTCCCTTGCTGCGTACATAGTCGCTCATCCGTTTCATGAAATAACCTTGCAGATCTTCTACGTCGGCAAGATGCTCTTTGTTCATGCGCTGCCGGCAAAGCGGGCATTTCTTCCAGAATCCTTTCTGCGCCTCATCTCCTCCCAAATGAATATATCGCGAGGGGAAGATTGCCATCACTTCGTCCAGAACATCTTGCAGAAATGTAAAGGCGCTGTCGTTTCCGGCACAGTAAATCACTCCCGAACTTCCTCCGCCCAAGCCCGGAATGACTCCAATGTAACTATTCACCACAGGGCAAGCCAGTTGCGGATAGGCAGCCAGTGCGGCGTTGCTGTGGGCGGGCATATCTATTTCGGGGATAACCTCTATCTGGCGGTCGGCAGCGTATGCCACCATTTCCTTGATGTCTTCCTGCGTATAGAATCCTCCGATAGGGGTCGGTTCTCCCGGTTCGGCGTTACGGCGGAAATAGAAAGGAACATCCATGCGGTTCACTCTCCATGCACCCACTTCCGTCAGGCGGGGATATTTCTTGATTTCTACCCGCCAGCCGTTATCATCCGTGAGGTGGAAATGAAGCGTATTGATTTTGAGTATGCCCATGCAGTCGATGATACGCAACACGTTCTCTTTGGGAATGAAGAAGCGGGCGGCATCCAGCATCAATGCCCGATAGCCGAAGCGCGGTTCATCCTGAATGGTTACCGCGGGAATGCTCCATTGGATATTCTCAACCCGACGGTTGCCTTCGACAGCCGACGGCAACAGCAGGCGGATGGTCTGCAATGCATAGAAAAAGCCTTTTATATCCGATGCTTTTACTTGTATCTGCTCCGGAGTAATCTCCAACTGGTAGGCTTCGCTTTTTAAAGAAGAGTCAGTCGTAAAACGGACATGACTCTTCTCACTGCTACCTATTGCCAACTGTGGGGTTATTCCCGAACTTCTCTTGAATAAGTTTATAAAGTTGCGGACGATGACAGCCTGCTCATGGTTCTCTACCGAAAACAAGGTTCGGGCGGAGAAGGTGAAGTTACCCTCGCCCGGCACGACCTGCACCGGACGGGGAACTATTGAAACAGGGGGTGATGTCAAGTTGTCCGCGCATGCACCCGATATGGATGCAAACAGCATACAAATGATTAAGATGTATTTCGTCATGGTTTGACAGTCAGTTTATTTATTAAAAAAATCGCAAGTACCTCTTTGCCCCTTTTTATTGAAGACTGAATAAGGCACTTGCGAAATTTGATTAAGGCAACTAAGAATTAATAAAACTTCGTTCCTGTATGCCTATTTCTACCTTGGTCATACTCTGCTACTGAAGATTTATTTATATAAGTACGAACCCAATCTATTTCCAAACGAGGAATAGCATTATTATCACGATCCCGTTCATAATTATCATAGCTTGCAAAACCAGAATCCCAGCCGGCATCAGGAGACCATACACCATTAACCTCAGTTCCACCTCCAAGCCCCCATTTATTAGGTGCTCCCATGGTAAGAATAAATTTCAACCCATTTAAGTTTTGTTCATCTGTAAAAGTCCAATAGCCTGCAGGACAATCAGCTTTTTTATAGCATACAGTCTCTTGCCCATTAATGCCCAGTGCGACTTCCGAATCAGAACGCCACTCAAACCAATAAATGTTCCATTCATTTATATTTATCGTATGATTTGCAGTTTGAGTTTTTTTATCGGTTCCTGAAATTCCCGTATGGAATGTCTGATGCGCTTTATTTCCTGTAACAGGACCTGTCGGATTTTCGAGAATATCAACTTCCGTGTAAGTATTATATTTACCCGACTCATCAGATATCAGCCAAATCCCCATGTTAAAGCCATTTTTCTCACCACGAAGCCGGGCACGAATTTCCATTCTGCAACCTTCTGATATTAACTGACTATTAGCTTTATATGTAGTATTAACTCCACATCCATAGAAAGCAGCAGTACCATAATCCCTATCTTTTCCTGCTGCCGGCCCTGTACCCTTCGACGGAACTTTCATTTCTATCATCTTCAGATATCCTTGATCGGTTATATTAGAGAATTGCACATTGACACAAGCCGCATGATTCTGTACAATCACCGTATTACGATCTGCCAAAAACAGAGGAACTTTATTACCCCATGAATTACCTGCACCATTAGTATTCCACATATCACCTGTATTTCCGAAACTATGGAATTCCCATGCATTGTAGAACTTCCAGCCTGCCGTAGCTAAATCTGTATTGGGATGCGGATCCAGTTCTTTCATTTCAACAACCTTATCATCTCCATATTGTGTCTTGGCTGCTGCCAACCTGCCACTTGAAGCAAATGCAATTCCCGGACGTTCGTAAACCCAACGCTCATCAAGAATCCCATCTCCCTTTTCAGCTTCGAGGTCCTTCATCGTAATTTCCAATGTTTCATTATCCAACGGATGAACTGCAGAAACGGTCGTAAAATTCAAAGTCAACGTTTCCGTTTTGGTAGGTTCCATATTGTGTTTAGTTTTAACTTTCACTTCTGCAGATTTTTCTCCTGCCTTTATCGTCAATGTGACGGGGGGTAACGTTACATAGAAATCTTTTTGCTCATCAGGTACAGTGATATGGATATCCATATCATCCGTGACCGGCACAGGAACTTCTGCCAAAATAGTAAACTCATCACCTTCGTCAATAACCCTGTCCGAATTATTTTTTATTGATACAACTGTGTAATGGAGATCAGAAATAACAATCGATTGAGTTGGATTAGTCACCGTATAGCCACGTACAAACGACATTACATTCACATACAACTTTTGTTTGGGCTTAATTCCACTTTCTGTAATCGGTAGTTTTATATCAAAAGAACTGACTCCCTTCGGGAAGGTAACCATTGAAGGAAATGCTTTAAAGGCTGTCTTTGATACATCTTTTTCTCCGTCCTTAGCAGTCAGATAAATATCAAAATCTTCGTTTGTCACACGTTCCGGATTCTTAGCGTCATTCACTTTCAAAGTAAGGGTAAGCTCTTCACCCATTACAAAGCTCTTGGCACTTGATTCCACTATTAAAGGTACAGTTTCCGGCAGTGGTTCTACCGCATCGTCCTCGCACCCTGCAAAACCTATTGAAAGCAGGCAAACAGGTAAAAATGTATATAGTATTCTTTTTATCATAATTGTGTAATTTATTAAATTGAGATACTTATTCGCTAACATCTCCCCAGCCCGGATTCTGTTTCAATTCATGGTTTAATTGCAGTTCATCCGGTGGTATCGGTAATAAATAATCCCGGTTCAGGTCGAAAAGGTAACCCTCAGGCAAATATTGCTGTAACGGATCCATCCACCCGTCGTTATCTTTCAATACCAATTCCAATGATTCGCGCCCTTTGGGTGAAAAGCTTTTGTAAAGGACACTCTCTTCGCCCAGATATGCACCCCTGCCACGACCGTTGATTCCTTTCAATGTTCCGGCTTCCGCCCAACGCATCAGATCGTCCAGACGGAATCCCTGAAGTGCCAGTTCCGAACGTCTTTCACGACGAATTTCCTGTATCAAGGGAGTAAGCCCGGTAAATGGGAAATTAGCATCTGCTTGCGGCTCTATCCATGTCACGCCTGCTCTTTCGCGCAAGGGTTTCAATGTTTTGTTCAATACATCGTCGCTCCATTTGTCCAATTCTGCCGCTGCTTCAGCATAACAAAGTAATCCTTCCGCATACCGGAACAGGATAATGCCAGTCTGCGTATTCCCTTCCACATAAGTAGTGTCAATACCTAATCTGATATGGAATCCGGTAACACTCTTGCTATTACCGTCGCCGTTCAAGTTAGGAGAGACAATATCTTTATTCTTTTCTTTCATTTCATCATCAGTGCCTGTCGCATCATAAGCCCTCACATTCATCGGCTTATTGGAAGAAGAACCTGCATTAGAGCGATATTTACATCCGGTATGCATTACTGTAACGAGAAGTCTCGCATCCCGTCCCTCAAATGTTTCATTAAAATCCTTGAACTTCTCGTCTTTGGGATTAATAAAAGTTCCATCGGCATTTAAATAGTTATCCACCAATGACTTTGACAGGCCGGACGGTCCCTGGCCATCTACTGCTCCTGAAGCGAGTAAACCACCCAAATTATGAAAGACACCATCAGCCACTGAATACTTTTTCCACAGAACAGCTTCCGGTATTTGAGAAAGATCTTCCTTATTAAATAAGTGTGCAAAAGCATCTTCGGTATTTACATACTCCTTATCAGTGTCTTTCGTATTCAATGTCAAGCCAGCAGTAAAAAGTTGCTGGTCTCCCCAGTTCAATACTTCCTGAAAAAATTCCGTAGAATTGTCTTCCGTTGCAAACTTAGTACCTTTGTGGTATTTCTCCCACGAACCTTCATAAAGCGCCACCCGCATAGCCAAAATAGTAGCGGCCTCCTTACTGATACGCAGTCCCTGATATTTACTACGCGTAAATAAATTTGCACGTGCTTCCGGAATTTCACCGATAGCGGCCTTCAAGTCATTCAATATAAAACGGGCAACATCCGCACGCTTGGACGCAGGTTTCTGTAAGCCGGCTACCGTAGCGTTTTCATCCCAAAAATCATCCATTATAGGTATATCTCCAAAACGGGTGAGCAGGTAGAAATGCCAATAAGCACGCAAAAAATAGGCTTCTCCTCTAAGCGAGAGTACTTCAGCAGTCTCAAGTCCTGCATCAACTTTATAATAGTGAAAGAAGTAGTTGACATTACGCAGGTTCTGATAGCCTTTTTCCCAATCGGTCGAGCCACTGAACTGATTATTCTCACCATTCAGGCGTCTGTCATATTTTTCAGCCAAAATGTTATCGCTGTTCACCTCTTCACCACGGACACTCATTCCATATTGCGTCGGAGCCGGCAATGAAGTATATAAAGCATTGATATAGTTCTCTACTTGTTCGCGACCAGCCAGGAAGCCTTCGTTTTCAGGCATTGTCAACGGTTGCCGATCCAAAAAGTCGGAACAAGCGGACAACACCAGCCCTATAAAAGCAGTCAGTATAATTATTTTCTTTTTCATGATGTTCCTCTCTAATTAAAATGTGATGTCAATTCCAAATACAAAGTTCCGGTTCAATGGGTAAACTCGCCCGTTACCATTTGCAGTCAGCGGTGAAGTAAGGGCGGGAGCAGAAGCATTACTACCTCCTACCCAACCATTCACCTGATTCAGTGTTTCAGGGTCAAACTGTTGCGGCAACTTGGAAATTGTAAACAGATTATCGCAAGTGAAATATACTTTCAAATTACTCAAGCCAATCTTTTCCACCAATTGTGGTTTGAAAGAATAAGAGACTGTCAAGTTCTTCAGACGCATATAAGCTGCATTGAGTAAATAACGAGTTGTATTATAGCCTATATTCACTTCTTTGTCTTTAGAATTATCTGTCAGGCGTGGTAAATATCCATCAGGATGCCATGCATTGAAATAATCAAGATGCTCTTTGAAGTAACAATTTCCTCCATACAGGTAAGTAGCACCTGCCATCGGGAATTGTCTCTTGGCTACTCCCTGGAAAAGAGCTGATATTCCAAATCCTTTATAGCCTGCATTCAGATTAATACCGAAAGAATATTTAGGGGTTGTATTACCGATTACTTTCAAATCACCATGATCCGCCAAAGTTCCTTTTCCCGGGTCTACCTTCCCGTCACCATTGGAGTCGATATATTTTACGTCACCGCGTTGCCACTGGTTGTCAGCTTTAAAGAAGCTAAGGTCTACCGTTCTCAAATATTCATCCACTTCACGGTTAGTCATGAAAAGATCATTAGCTTCATATCCCCAAATCTCACCGATGTCCATTCCCTCATAATACCCTCTGTTACGTGCCAGACCGGTATGGTTATTGAATATCAGTCCTTCAGGATTATTATACTTCGTGACTACTGCCTTGTAATTGGATATATTAAAACCGACACCATAACTGAATCCGCATTTCAATTGATCCTGCCAATTGACGGACAACTCCCAACCACGATTACGGAGAGTCGCATTATTTACTTTTGCACGGTCGTCTTTACTGATACCTCCGATAGCCGGAATTGCTTCAGCCGGACCAATCATATCATGCGTTGTACGCTGGTAAATATCAGCAGTTATTGTCAGACGGTTATCCAATAACAGCAGGTCAAGACCTAAATTGGCATTATCCACCTTCTCCCAGGTAATATAAGGACTGACCATTTTCGGAGTTTTGGCAATCATTCCTTTGGCAGGAGTGGCGTTTACTCCCGGCAGTAACCAAGCATTGGATGAGTTTGACACCAAATCCATCACTCCAAGATAATCATACAATCCGGCGCCATTCTGATTACCCAAGCGTCCGTAAGAAACACGCAACTTCAACTGGGAAAATGGAAGATTCCATGATTTGAAATAGTTTGTGCGAGCTATATCATAACCGGCAGAGAAGGAAGGAAAGAATCCCCAACGGTTTCCGGGAGCAAAACGGGAAGAACCGTCATAACGTCCACTGAATTCCAGAAAATATGTCTCCTGATAATTCCAGTTCAACTTGGCATACATACCCATTGTGGACCAATGAGTACGGTCTTCACCGGCAGACAATGTACCATTGGAGTTCGCAAATGAATAAATATCACTACCTAAAATTCCATCCTTATAAGTGAAACCATTGGAGTTTTCCTGCAACTCCATCTGAAAACCTGCCATAGCCTTGAAGTAGTGTTCTCCCCATGTATGGACGTAAGATGTCGATACATTCGGAGAAAGATAATAATTAAATGCATTACCGCGAGTATAAGAACCCCATTTGGAATTCTTCCATTCCATACCCGGATATACATATCCCTGCTTGGTACCTATGTCAACCTTTAACTCTCCATCAGGTTTTTCTACTGTAGGGTATCCACGTTTGAAACTGTTGTCTTCTACATTAAAACGTACTTTCATTTCCCCTACAATATCCCAACCCGGTAACGGGGTAATGGTAGCAGCAAAAGACATTGCATCGGATATGCGGTTCTGTACATAATGGGATTCTTTTAGATAACGGAACTCAGAAGCATCATTATATTCCGAATCAATCGGATAATGAGTAGGAGCATTTGGTATTGTTTGTCCAAGAGTTCCATAAAAGATGGTCTGGTTGGCCATCGGCCTTTTAAGGATACTCAATGTTATATTATTATTGAAATTGAACTTCAACCATTTATTGGCTATAATCTGGAATTTCGTATTTACATTATATTTGCTCAGGTTATCATCTACCTTGTCAAGTAAACCATCCTGATAAGTGTAACCCAAACCTACATAATAGTTGAACTTTTCCGAACCTTCGGTTACACTCAGGTTATGTGAATGACGAATAGCAGTATCTTTAAAATAATAATCAAACCAATCTGTATTCGCATATACCGCATCCATTGAAGAAGCCCAGTCTGTCCCGTTTTGATTGGGACCTATACCTGGAAATTCTGCTGAATAGGGGTTCTTCATGAATCCTTCCATCTTCTCTATAAGAGCGTCAGAAAATTTATGATTCACGCCATCATTATCATTCCGTTCGTTCACATATTTAGCAAACTCAAGAGAGTTCATCATCTCCGGCATATTGATAGGTGAACTAAAACCTACTGTGCCTCGATAAGAAACCCGTGTCTTTTCCTGCCGACCGCTTTTTGTAGTTACTAATACCACACCATAAGCGACACGTGCACCATATACGGCAGCGGCAGAAGCGTCTTTCAATACACTAATTGTTTCGATATCATTTGGATTTACGTTCTGAAGGCTTTGTTCCACTCCGTCCACCAATACATAAGGCTCGCCCCCGTTACCATTAATAGAACCGACACCGCGGATATTGAACTTGATTTCCGCGCCTGTTTCACCACCAACGCCGTCAGGAGCTGCGTCGGTCACAAAATTCAGACCGGCTACATTACCTTGAAGGGCACTGGTCAAATCGGTTACAGGACGATTGACTATAGCATCGGAAGCTACAGTAGACACAGCAGCCGTAATGGTATTACGTTTCTGCTTGTCCATACCCACCACAACGACTTCATCAAGAAGTTTCGAGTCTTCCTTTAATATGAAACGATTACCTTCAAGTTTTGTCACTTTTACTTCGAGAGGAGAAAAACCGACATAAGAGATAGATAAGGTATTGCCGACTTTACCTTTGACAGAAAAGTTACCGTCAATATCGGTCAACGTACCTTCTTTTGCCCCTTTTACCATGACCGTAGCTCCAATAATGGTTTCCCCCTTATCATCCACCACTTGTCCTTTAATCATTTGTTGCTGCGCAAACGCTCCCGAAGGAAATAACAGGAGCATCATCAAAAGAACAACAAAGCAGCTTTGTTTCTTCATAAGCTTCTTTTTTTTCATAATACTACATTTAATAATAAAGATTCATATTTCTATTAGCGAACAAAATAAATCTCACAGGCATTAGATTTAAGAATGAAGAACCGGGATAACTTTTCCGACTAACATTCTTGTCACAAAGGTAGGGTAGCTTTTAAAAAGAGTTATTTTAAAAATAGCCATTAAATATTCACTTTTCACCAAATCAAACCATTTCATCGGGGGGAATGATTGTTTTTCAAAAAATTAGTTTAAAATCGGTACCATACTCTATAATATTACATTTCAGATGCAATAGGGTAATTATGGGAATATATATTGATGCATATATCTATGGAATAATCCATAAAATAGAAAAAGACGGACGATTTGTTTATTCTATACTCCGAGCCTTATCTATCGATTTGTTCGACACCGAGAAACGATGTGTTTCTCGGTGTCGAACACTTTGTTTCTCGGTGTGCAACAGGTCGTTGGTTTTAAAGGGAAAAAGATAAAAGATAAATATTTATATATCAATATATTACAGAATCATACTCTTCGTTTGGAATGTTTAAGAAATCTGTTTATCCATTTTAATAGGTTGAGTCATCTTTAACACTTATTTTATTACAATAATAATTACACATAACTGCTTTATCTTTTGTTCTTATGTTCTTCTGTCTAAAATATTTCCAGTCCACAGGTAAGCAACCATAAGCCCACGTGGTGAGTATATATGCCTACCAAGCTAAATATATAGATTTAGCGCATAAATTAGTTTATCATACAAAGTCTGGCAATCAGACAACTCTTTGTTGAAATAAGGGAATTACAGATATATTTTGCCTAAAATGAGAAATGACAGTATAAATTGAGCTTATTTCTGCATGACTTCCTCCACCCGTTCCAGTTCCCATCCGCGAAACTGCATCACAATACAATGCAACTCGGTTCCGTGCACCATCTGACGCACCTTAGCACCAACGGCATAACCTTTTATTTGCTCTACAGCTTCTTGCCATTGGGCTTCGGCTTTCGCTTCGGAATCCTTGGTGGAGAGGTATTTCAGTTCGATGATATAGCTGTGCTTCACGTCATAGCGTATCAAGTCAGGCATAAGAAACAGGTCACAATAACCGTGATTCAATTCTAGTTCCGGAGCTATCAGGTAATAGGCATTTGTACTCAGGTAAGCAGTAAAGAAGCCTTGCAAGTTGCGCTCGCCTTCGATGGAGCTTCGCACGGAAGAGTTTTCCTTGTAGGCATGAGCAATAAATTCCATCGTTTCACGCCAATGACCTTCGTAAGCCATTTCATAATACATCAAGCCAAGGTCATTCAGATTGATATGCCGGTTATCCTGATATTCTTCCAACAGAAATTCGTAATACTGCTTACGCACGTTATTATTGGGAATACTCAACACCAGATAGTTGCCCCGAGTAGCAGTGATGGTAAGCATACCGTAATAAAAGAGCAGACTGGGAAAAATCTCCGGCTTGGTGATATCAATAGCGGGAAAGGTAGTCGTCAATGTGGTGATAATCTGCCCCTCTTCGGTGATTTTGCGCAACACGCCTTTGCGATTACCGTCCAATTTGTCCAAACGGATGAGTTTCTTCATCTTGTTGTAGTCAGTACGGGTGTTGGGGTCTATCATCTCTTTGGGTGATTTGCCCAAATCCATATAGTTGCGCAAATAATAGAGCACCATGTCACAATTGAACATCTTCGGGTCACGTTCCAGACTTTCTTCGGCAAAACAATAATTGTCATACCACGGACGCATTTCCTCTATCATCGCACTTATATCCACATTGCCCGGCAACTGTCTGGCATCCTTATAGTATTGGAGCATCTCACGCACATCCGTTTCACTGAATCCCAGCATCATATTAAACTGGTGCTTGGTACTGATATTCCAACCGATATTAAATCCGCTAGTCAAGTCATCCAACGTCACGGGGCTGACACCGGTCATAAAGATGCGCTCAAACATACCTTTGAACTTCTTGAAGATTTCACGGTAAAAGCCGCTAGCATGGGTCAGCGCATGATAGACTTCCTTGCCCTGCTCATTCAACACCACATTGGTGAAGTTATCATATTCATCAATGATAAGATAAAGATGCGCTCCGGTTTCAGCCGCATGAAGATTCAGATAATTCAGTTTACTTACAAAATCGGGCTGTGCTTTCATCTCCTGAGCAAATCCCGGAAAATAATAAGATTCATAGGACATACCGAACAAATCCATGACCATACAGCAGTAACGGTCGAAGTTCTCGGCCAACGTACCACTACCACCGCTGGCACGGGAAAAGTCAAGAAAGAGTATCTGGAAAGTCCCTTGCAGCCGTGTAGGGCGACTGCCTATCCATAGATTGCCGAAGCGTTTATCAAACTTTTCTCTTTGAGCGATGTCATAATAAGCCCGGAGCATACTCAGAAAGATGCTCTTGCCGAAGCGGCGGGGACGGATAAAGAACAAATTACTGGGTTGCTCTTCCAACAAAGGCAGATAGATCGTTTTATCCACGTAATATTGGTTCTGCTCCACCACTTCCACAAAGTTGGAAACTCCATAAGGGATTCTTTTTACTTCTTCCATGATTTGTTCCTTTCTTTAGTTCTCATATCTATGAGGATAATACAAAAGTAGCATATTTCAGCAGAAAGAACAAAGAAAGGGAAAGAAAGTTGAAAGATTGCCGCATTGAAGTGACAGACATAAATCCTTTTATTTTTTCATGCTATTAGCCGGATGAGATTTATAGCAGAAACTGTTTAGGTAATAACTGTCATAAAGAAAGTTGCATTATTGAAACAAAGCGGGCTGCCACAGGAAATGGATTCATCATCGTTGCTTTCTTACGGACCTTATCTATAAACATGTTCATTTTGGTCGATATTACAATGAGGTCCTTATGCCCTTCGTCATACAGTTTCTCATTAGAAACATCTTACTACCTACACAAAGAAGCACTTTTGGTGATTTTTAAAAGCTTATTGGTTATAATCGAAAGCAGGCCGTTCGCTGAAATCCTAAAAAAACAATACCTTTGCACATCACATTCCTTATAAATAATACATCTTATGAAGAAACTCTGCTTCCTTATTTTTTGCACTCTCTTTTCACTCACTGCATCATCAATAGAAACGGTGGATTATACACAAGGACTTTCCATATGGTTCGACACTCCCAACAATCTCGACGGACAAGCTGTCTGGCTACGCGCTTCGGGCACAGGGGCGAATCCGGACAAGACATGGGAAAGCCGTTCGCTACCCATCGGGAATGGTAGTCTGGGAGCAAATATCATGGGCTCCATATCCGCGGAACGAATCACACTGAATGAAAAGACGCTTTGGAAAGGTGGACCGAATACTGCCAAAGGCGCCGAATATTATTGGAATGTAAACAAACAGTCGGCAGGTGTATTGAAAGAAATACGACAGGCTTTTCTGGACGGAGATTCCCAAAAGGCGGGGTATCTCACACAAGAAAACTTCAACGGGCTGGGAGCTTATGAAGAAAAAGACGAGACTCCGTTCCGCTTCGGTGCTTTTACCACGATGGGAGAACTTTATGTGGAAACCGGACTCAGCGAAATCAACATGAGCAGTTACCGCCGCATCCTGTCATTGGATTCGGCTATGGCCGTGGTGCAATTCGATAAGGACGGGATACGGTATCAACGAAAATATTTCATATCCTATCCGGACAGTGTCATGGTCATGAAGTTTACTGCCGACAAAGGCGGAAAACAGAATCTTGTGCTTAGCTATTGTCCCAACAACGAAGCAAAAAGCCATCTGGAAGCAGATGGAAACGACGGATTAGTATATACCGGAGTTCTCAATAACAACGGAATGAAATTCGCTTTCCGAATCAAAGCTATCCACAAAGGGGGAACACTGAAAGCAGAAAACGACCGGATTATTGTGAAGGATGCTGACGAAGTGGTATTCCTGCTTACGGCAGACACCGATTATAAGATGAACTTTGCCCCGGACTTCAAAGACCCGAAAGCCTACGTCGGCAACGACCCGTCACAAACGACTCTGGCTATGATGAACAATGTCCTGAAAAAAGGTTATGACGAGCTTTATCGTAATCACGAAGCCGATTATACCGCACTGTTCAATCGGGTACGTTTTGAAATTAATCAGGAAATCGGCAGTCCCAA
Organism: Bacteroides sp. OF03-11BH; assembly: GCF_003604005.1. NCBI lineage: Bacteria > Pseudomonadati > Bacteroidota > Bacteroidia > Bacteroidales > Bacteroidaceae > Bacteroides > Bacteroides sp. OF03-11BH. The sequence goes on from NZ_QTMW01000026.1 coordinate 24,623, forward strand.
CCTGCCGACCTACAAACGACTGGCTAACTATAAGAAAGGTACGCCGGACTATCAGCTCGAACAATTATACTATCAGTTCGGACGTTACCTGCTCATAGCCAGTTCACGCCCCGGCAATATGCCCGCCAACCTGCAAGGATTGTGGCACAACAATACCGACGGCCCGTGGCGGGTAGATTACCACAATAATATCAACATTCAAATGAACTACTGGCCTGCGTGCCCCACCAATCTTCCGGAATGTACATGGCCTTTGATAGACTTTATACGTAGTCTGGTAAAACCTGGCGAGAAAACAGCGCAAGCCTATTTCAACGCCCGCGGGTGGACAGCGTCCATCTCTGCCAATATCTCCGGATTCACAGCTCCCTTATCCAGCAAATCTATGGCATGGAACCTGAATCCTACTGCCGGTCCGTGGCTGGCAACGCATATATGGGAGTATTATGATTATACGCGTGACACGAAATTCTTAAAGGAAATCGGCTACGACCTTATCAAAAGCAGCGCACAGTTTGCGGTAGACCACTTGTGGCACAAGCCCGACGGGACTTACACCGCCGCGCCTTCCACCTCTCCCGAACACGGTCCGGTGGACGAGGGAGTCACTTTCGCGCATGCCGTAGTACGTGAAATATTACTGGACGCTATCCAGGCAAGCAAGGTACTCGGAACGGACGCCAAAGAGCGCAAGCAATGGGAAAACGTATTGACCAAACTCGTTCCGTACCGCATAGGACGCTACGGCCAGTTACTGGAATGGTCTACCGACATAGACGATCCGAAAGATGAACACCGGCACGTCAACCACCTGTTCGGATTGCATCCGGGACATACCATCTCTCCCGTGACTACCCCCGAACTTGCACAGGCAGCCAAAGTGGTACTGGAACATCGCGGAGACGGCGCTACCGGCTGGAGCATGGGTTGGAAACTCAACCAATGGGCACGACTGCAAGACGGAAACCATGCGTATAAACTGTACGGCAATTTGTTGAAAAACGGTACGTTGGATAACCTCTGGGATACCCATACGCCTTTCCAGATAGACGGAAACTTCGGTGGTACGGCAGGAATAACCGAGATGTTATTGCAAAGCCACATGGGATTCATCCAACTTCTTCCCGCTTTGCCGGATGCCTGGGCAAACGGCTCGATAAGCGGAATCTGCGCCAAAGGGAATTTTGAGGTTTCTGTCTCCTGGAAAGAGGGACAACTGGAGAAAGCTATCATTCATTCCAAATCCGGGGTTCCCTGCAACGTAAGATACGGAGACATGACGCTCAAGTTCAAGACCGTAAAAGAAAACAAAATACGCTGTTCTGTCAAGCCTTTTCTTTATCATACAGTTAGTCGGTGTTCTCCCTCTCCGGGCAGAACACTATTACTTTAAACAAATCTCTCTGAAAGAAGGGCTGCCGTCCAACGTGCGCTGTATTCTCCGGGATGAGCAAGGTTTCGTATGGATAGGCACCAAATCGGGACTGGGAAAGTTCGACGGGCACGAACTGAAAAGATACAAACACCAGGCAAACGACCCGAACTCGCTTCTCCACAACCTGATTTATCAGATTGCCGAAGACAAGCAACACAATATCTGGGTACTGACTGAAAAAGGTATTGCCCGCTACCAGCAGCAGAGCAACGACTTCACGTTCCCCACGGACGAGGACGGGAAAAATATCACCGCCTATTCTTTCTGCCTTGTCCCGGACGGAATCCTCTTCGGCGGCAAGGACAGGATTTACAAATATAGTTATGACGATTCTTCTCTCCGGCTTCTGCAATATTTCAACGCCAACTCTTTTAAAATCAACGCTCTCAGTATGTGGGATTCAAAGACGTTGCTCTGTTGCAGCCGTTGGACAGGCATATACCTCGTAGATCTGCATACCGGAGAGCACAGACGCCCCCCTTTCGACTGCGGGCCGGAAATTACCACCATGATGACCGACAGCCGGAAAAGAATATGGATTGCTCCTTACAGCGGCGGACTTCGTTGCTACTCATACGACGGCAAACTACTGGCTTCGTACTCCACCCGCAACTCCGCCCTCAGTAACGACATCGTCCTAAGCCTCGCCGAAAGGGAAGGGCAACTGTGGATAGGAACGGACGGCGGCGGAATCAATATCCTCACCCCCGAAACCGGGGAAATCTTCCAACTGGAATATATCCCGGGACGTGAAAACTACTCTCTCCCCGCCAACTCTATTCTCTGCCTGCACAACGACCACAACAACAATATATGGGCAGGAAGCACCTGCAACGGATTGATCAGCATCCGGGAAGTGTTCATGAAAACCTACACCGACGTAGTCCCCGGAAACGACCGCGGACTAAGCAACAGCACCGTGCGAAGCCTTTACCGCCAATCGCCCGACAGTATCTGGATTGGTACGGACGGCGGCGGTATCAACCTCTTTAACCCGCGTACCGAGAAATTCACCCATTATCTTTCTACCTGGAACGATAAAATAGCGTTTATCAGCGGATTCACTCCCGGAAAACTACTGATTTCCCTTTTCTCCAAAGGAGTATTTGTATTCAATCCCGCAACCGGGGAGAAACAACCTTTTACCATTGTCGACAAAGAAACAACGACGCAACTTTGCAACCGGGGAAAATCGGTCAACTTATATCAGAACACCCCTAACACCGTGTTATTACTGGGCGACCATGTCTACCAGTATCACCTGAAAGAAAAGAAATTCGACAAGGTCACCGGAGAAGAAGGGAAAAGTATTGTCGGCACGCTCGTCCCCTTCAAGCACGAGAACAATCGGACTTATATCAACGACTTCAAACATATCTACGAACTGCATGACGGGGATTCCTTGCTGAAAACAACCTTCGAATGTTATCAGGATACCGTAATCAGTTCGGCGTCACACGACGAGCACGGCGATTTCTGGATAGGAAGCAATTTCGGCCTTATCCACTACAACCCCGTTTCCCAAAAGCAGACGCACATCCCTACCAACCTGTTTACCGAAGTCAACATGGTGCAATGCGACCAGAGGGGCAAAGTATGGATAGGTGCGGATAATCTGCTTTTCGCCTGGCTCATACAGGAACAGAAGTTTGTTCTCTTCGGAGAGTCGAACGGAGCTATCCAAAACGAATATCTGCCCAACGCCCGGTTGGTAAACAATGAGGGGGATGTCTATATCGGCGGTGTAAAGGGTATGCTGCGCATTGACGGCCAGTTGCTGCTGAATACATCGGAAATGCCGGAACTGCAACTGTTGGATATTATCATCAACGGTGAGCCTGCACAGAACAAGCTATATAGTCATCCGGCAGCAATCTCTGTCCCATGGGACAGCAATATCACTATCCGAATCATGTCGAAAGAAGAGGATATCTTCCGCAAGAAAGTCTACCGCTACCGGATAGAAGGGCTGAACGACCAGTATATCGAATCGTACCAGCCGGAATTGGTAATCCGGTCATTGCCGCCGGGCAATTACAAAATTATGGCTTCATGCACAGCGAAAGACGGCAGTTGGATTCCCAACCAGAAAATACTGGAACTAACCGTACTCCCACCGTGGTATCGCACGTGGTGGTTCATTCTTGGTTGTGCCATTCTCATTGCCACCATAATCATCGAAACTTTCCGCAGAACATTGAAGCGTAATCAGGAAAAACTGAAATGGGCGATGAAAGAGCATGAGAAACAGATGTACGAGGAAAAGGTACGTTTTCTTATCAATATCAGCCACGAACTACGGACTCCGCTGACGCTTATTCATGCGCCACTCAATCAGATTTTGAAGTCGCTCTCTTCCGGAGACAGCCAATATCTGCCGTTAAAAGCCATCTACCGGCAGGCACAACGGATGAAGAACTTGATTAATATGGTACTCGACGTACGGAAAATGGAAGTAGGGGAGAGTAAACTGCAAATTCAGCCTCATCCACTCAATCAATGGATTGAACACGTTTCGCAGGATTTTATCAGTGAGGGGGAAGCAAAGAATGTGCATATCCGCTATCAGCTCGACCCACGGATAGAGAAAGTCAGTTTCGATAAGGACAAATGCGAGATTATCTTAAGTAACCTGCTTATCAATGCCTTGAAACACAGTCCGCAGGACACGGAAATAACGATTGCTTCGGAACTGCTGCCTGAAGAAAACCGGGTGCGTATCTCCGTCATCGACCAAGGATGCGGACTGAAGCAAGTGGATACGCACAAGCTCTTTACCCGATTCTACCAGGGAACAGGAGAACAGAGCGGAACAGGAGTCGGCTTGTCCTACTCCAAGATTCTGGTGGAACTACACGGCGGCTCTATCGGGGCACAGGATAATGAAGAAACCGGAGCCAGCTTTTTCTTTGAGTTGCCGTTGAGGCAGGAACTGGAAGAAATCATCTGCGAGCCAAAAGCTTATCTGAACGAGTTGATGATGGATGAAAACAGCGGGCTGCCATCCGTAAAAGAAGTATTCGATACCACTCCATACACTATTCTCGTAGTGGATGACAATCCGGATATGACAGACTTTCTGAAAAGAACGTTCGAAGGATACTTCAAACGGATAATTATCGCCGGAGACGGGGTGGAAGCCCTTCAACTGGTCAGAAGCCATGTCCCTGATATTATAGTCAGTGACGTGATGATGCCCCGGATGAACGGCTACGAGCTTTGCAAAACGATTAAAGAGGATATTGCCATCAGCCATATCCCTGTTATCCTGCTGACTGCCAAGGATGACAAGCAAAGCCTGATAAGCGGCTATAAGAATGGAGCGGACGGATATTTAAGCAAACCTTTCGAAGTGGAAATGCTAATGGAACTTATCCGCAACCGGTTGAAAAACCGGGAATATACCAAGAAAAGGTATCTGAATGCAGGATTAATCCCCACACCGGAAGAAAGTACAATCAGCCTGACAGACGAAACATTCCTGATTAAACTGAATAGTATCATCCAGGAAAATATAGATAATACCAACCTGGGCATCCAGTTTATCTGCCAGGAAGTAGGATTGGGGCGTTCTTCGCTTTATAACAAGCTGAAAGCACTTACAGGCATGGGAGCGAACGAATATATCAGTAAGCTCCGTATAGAAAAAGCTATTACATTGATATCCGGCACGGATATGCCCTTCTCTGAAATTGCAGAGAAAACCGGATTTACCACTCCGAGTTATTTCAGTACGACATTCAAGCAATATACGGGAGAGACGCCCAGTCAATATAAAGAAAGGAAAAAGAAAGGTCTGACTGATCAATAATAATACCATCATTATTCTTTCTTTATGCTGGCTGAAGTTTCCGGCTGCAAGCCAATGCACCGTATATTGACCGATTACAAAACGGGCTGCCACAGAATCACTTCTCCGGCAGCCCTTCTTTCATTAAATTAGAAAACAGAGAGTATGATACAGTTTATTCCTGACCTCCCCCTAAAGCACGGTATAGGTTAATTAAACTTTGTATTTCAGTAAAATGATTGGCCGTCTGCGATAGTTGCGCACTAAGCAATGACTGCCGGGAGGTAAGGACTTCCAGATAGGTTGTATTACCATGCTCCATCAACAGAGTAGTGCTTCGCAGAGCCGTTTGCAGGAAAGTGATCTGTTTATCCAGCAAGATTCTTTTTCCCTGACTGGTTTGATAGGCAATCAACGCATCATTCACCTCACTACCGGCATTGAGCAACGTTTGCTGAAAGCCGAGCGCTGCTTCTTCCTGTTGCGCACGGGCAATGCGGTATTGTGCCACCACCTGCCCTCTGTTAAAGAGCGGCTGCGTAAGCGAACCTACCGCTGACGCGAGAAACTTGCCCGGATTGATAATCATCGCCCCGGCAGAGTTTGTCCATCCGGCACTCCCGCTCAAAGTGATGGAAGGATAGAAAGCCGAACGTGCCGCATTGGTGCCATAGAACGCCGCTTCCAGCGTCCGTTCTGCCGAGCGGACATCCGGACGGGAAGAAAGCATCCGTACAGGAATCCCTATCGAGAAGTCGGCAGGAAACTGTTGCTTTGCCAATACACCACGCTCATAGTTGCGTGGCGTCTCCGCCAATAATAAGGCAAGACTGTTCTCCACCTGATTGATCTGCTGCTGCAAATCGAGAACCGAACCCTGCACCTGATAATAGGCCGCCTCCATCTGCGACACAGCGGATTCGTTCGCCAGTCCGGCATTCATCAGAGCGCGGGTGGAGGCCACGGTTTCTTTCCATGCCGTCTCCGTCTGACGGGAAAGGTCGAGTTGCTCATCCAGCATCAGCAGGGTATAGTAAGTATTGGCTATGCCTGTCATCAACTGGGTACGGACAGCCTGACGATAATCCTCGCTTTGAGCATAAAGTGCTTTCGCCTGTTTTTTGGCATTGCGCATACGACCGAATACGTCCAGTTCCCAACTGGCAGTAACGGGCAATGAATAAGCCTGCGTAGCCTTGTGTGTATCAAAACTGCTCACCGTTCCCTGCGGGGAAAGGGCAAAAGCAGGCAGAAAAGCAAGTTTGGCAGACATCAGTGCCGCCTGTGCCTGTTCCACACGAAGCTGGGCGGACTGATAGTCGGTATTAGTCTGTAATCCCACTTCGATGAGGGATTGCAGATAAGGATCGGTGAAAAGTTCCCGCCAGTCCATATTACCCAGACTGGCAGTGTCCTCGGCCACCACTTCCTCCCCATAAAGATGGTCGGGGACGATAGTGGCGGGTTTGTATTTGGTATAGATGCCACAACCGCTCAACGACAGACTGATGGCAACTAATGTGATGATATTCTTCTTCATTCTTTCTTTCATTTAGTTACGTTCGCGTTCAACTTCACTCTTTTCTTTCTCTAAAAGCACCTGTACGTCTGCTTCCTCCTCCATCGGTTTGCGGATTTTTTCCTGCAAAAATTCAAAGATGATGTAGAAAACCGGAACGACAAAGAGCAATGCCAGTGTCCCGACAACCATACCGCCTACTACACCCGTACCCAGCGAACTGTTACCGTTGGCACCTGCACCGGAAGAGAACATCAGTGGAAGCATACCGAAAATCATCGTCAATACCGTCATCAGGATAGGACGCAAGCGGACTTGTGCGGCAGAGTAAGCAGATTCCACGATACCCATTCCTTTGCGACGGCGCTCTATGGCGTACTCTGTAATCAGAATTGCTGTCTTAGCCAACAAACCGATTAACATAATCACCCCTGTCTGCAGATAGATATTATTCTCCAATCCAAGGAATTTGGCGAAAAGGAACGAACCCATCAGTCCGAACGGCACAGAGAAGATAACGGCAAACGGCACGAGGAAACTCTCGTAAAGACAGGCCAGAATCAGATAGATCAGGAAGACACAAATCGCATAGATAAAGACTGTCTGTGCACCACCGCTACTTGCTTCTTCGCGTGCCATACCACCATATTCGTATCCGTAGCCTGCCGGCAAAGATTGTGCGGCTACTTCTTCAATGACTTTCTGCACCTCACCGGAAGAGTAACCGTCGGCAGGATTCACATTGGCAGTGATGGTACTGTAAAGATTGAAACGGTTGGCCGTTTCCGGTCCCAGCACTTGCTTCAGCGTTACGAACTGGCTTACCGGAGCCATCTCCGTGCCATTGCGTACAAACATATTGTTCAATGCCTGTTCGTCGAGACGATATTCAGGTGAAGCCTGCATCATCACACGATATACTTTACCATACTGATTGTAGTTGGAAATATACGCACCACCGCAATAGCTCCCCACTGCATCGAGCACCGCACTTGGCGAAATACCCGCACGCTTACATTTGGCAGCATCCACTTCCACCGATATCTGCGGGAAGTTGATAGCATAAGAGGTATAAGCCATTGCTACCTCCGGACGCTGGTTCAAAGCACCGAGGAACTGTATAGCCGCTTCATAGAACGTAGCCAAATCTCCACCCGTCATGTCCTGAAGGTTCAGTTCGAGGGAGTTACCCATACCGTAACCCGGAATCATGGCAGGCTGGAAGCTGAATACTTGCGCTTCCTTTAAAGATTGGAATTGTGCATTGAGGCGGGAAACCACGGCATCCGAGCTATGTTCCTTACCTTTTCGTTCACTCCAGTCCTTCAAGCGGATAATGATTGTACCGTAAGAAGTTCCCTGCCCGGATATAAGTCCATACCCTGCCACGCGGGCATAGTGTTCTATTTCAGGTGTATCTTTCAGGATATTTTCCAAACGGTCCATCACCTTCGTTGTTTCTTCGAGCGTGCTTCCCGGTGAAATGCTGACATTCACCATGATAACACCCTGATCCTCCTGCGGCACAAGTCCCGTCTTGGTGGTACTCATCAGATAAACCAACAGGGCAACGGCAACTGCCAACGAAGTCCATACCATCCAACGATGGCGGATGAAGAACATCACACCTCTCTTATATTTACCCAGTACGGCATTGAACGAAGCATTATACGCAGCGCGTACCCGTCCGTTAATACTCTTAGCGCTCTTGGTTCCGTCCGACGGACGCATCATGATGGCGCACAAAGCAGGACAAAGCGTCAAGGCCGAAATCATGGAGATACCTACGGCAGTTGCCATTGTGATACCGAACTGTGTATAGAACACGCCCGAAGTTCCTCCCATAAATGTAACGGGAATAAACACAGCCATAAACACACAGGTACAGGAAACGATAGCCATCGTCACATCGCCCATTGCATCTTTAGTGGCAAGATAAGGCGACTTATACCCGGCATCAAACTTGGACTGCACCGCTTCCACCACCACAATAGCATCATCCACCACCGTACCGATGGCAAGCACCAAGGCAAACAGCGTCAGGATATTCAGACTGAATCCCGCAGCCACCAGACAGGCAAACGTACCTACCAATGATACGATAATGGAGATGGAAGGGATAAGAGTGCTTTTAAGATCCTGCAAGAAGAAATATACCACAAGGATTACCAGGATGATGGCAATAATCAGTGTCTCCACCACATTGTGTATGGAAGCGAAAAGGAAGTCGTTCGAACTCATCATGGTGACAAACTCCGTTCCTTCCGGCAGATTTTTCTCCATCCGCTCTATCTGCGCGGTAATCTCTTTATTAACAGCGGTAGCATTGGAACCGGCTGTCTGGAAAATCATATAGAGAACGGCAGGCTGACTGTCCATCTCACTACGGAAACTATATGTCATAGTGCCCAGCTCTACTTCCGCCACATCTTTCAAGCGGAGTATCGATCCGTCCTCACGCGAACGGACAACCGTATTCTGAAATTCCTCCACGCTCTTCAGGCGTCCGCGATATTTCATCGTAAACTGGAAAACGTTCTGCGAACTCTCACCCAGCGAACCGGTAGGAGCTTCAATATTCTGCTCACCCAGTACAGCGGTGATGTCCGACGGTACCAGCCCGTATTGTGCCATCCGTTCCGGTTTCAGCCAGATACGCATACTATACGTATCACCCAGCTCCATGACGTCTCCCACTCCCTCAATACGTTTTATCTGGGGAATAACATTGATGTCCAAGTAATTGGCCAGGAAAGTCTGGTCATAACGGCCATCAGTGCAGACCAAAGCACCGATCTGCAAGAAACTGGTCTGGCGCTTCATCATGCTTACACCGACTTTCGTCACTTCGGCCGGAAGTAATCCCTGCGCCTTAGCTACACGGTTCTGTACGTTGACTGCTGCCATATCGGGGTCTGTGCCCTGTTTGAAGTAAACCTGAATAATAGCCAAACCTGCATTGGAGGCACTCGAACTGATATACATCATGTCTTCCACACCGTTGATACTCTCTTCCAGGGGCATGATGACACTGTTCATCACTGCCTCGGCATCAGCACCGGTATAGCTGGCAGTCACATATACCGTCGGAGGTGCAATATCGGGATATTGCTCCACGGGCAACGTGAAGAGTGAAATAAGCCCGATAGCCAGAATCAATACGGAAATGGAGATTGCCATCACCGGCCTCTTTATAAACATATTTCCTTTCATAATCAGTCTCCTTCTTATTTAACTTGCGTGCCTTCGCGCACCAGTCCGGCGCCTTCCGATACAATTTCATCACCGGCTTTCAGTCCGCTCAACACTACATATTCGCGTCCGTCATTGATACCGGCCACAGTTATCAGGGTAGAGACAGCCTTACCGTCCACTACCTTATATACAATAGTCTTGTCCTGCATCCGCACGGTAGCCGTCTGCGGAATGGCAATACAGTCTTTATAGATACTCGGCACTACTACCGTGCCCGATGCTCCGCTATGAAGCAACCGTGATTCGTTGGGGAACACCACACGTGCTACGACAGTACCCGTCTGGCGGTCGATGACTCCGCTGATGGATTCAATGACACCTTTCTTATCATAAACCGAATTGTCGTTCAAGTGCAATTCCACTTCCGGCATATTCTTCAATGCCTCATCCATATCACCATACTGGCGGGTAAGGGCAAGCAACTGATTCTCGGTCATGGAAAAATAGACATACATATCCGAGTTGTCGCTGACTGTGGTAAGCGGATAAGGCATATTAGCACCTACCAATGCACCCACGCGATAAGGCAATGCGCCTACTACTCCGTCACTGGGACTTTTCACCTCGGTATAAGAAAGGTTGTTGCGGGCACTGATTTCCTGGGCTTCGGCCTGTGAGAGTTGTGCCTTGGCAGTGAGATAAGTGTTCTCGGCTGTTTTCAGACTAAATTCGGAAACAACTTTCTGTGCATACAGTTCTTTGTTGCTCTTGTAAGTCAGTTCGGCGGTACCCAGCCCGGCACGTGCTGCTTCTACATTGGCAGTGGCAGTTTTCAGTGCAGCCTTGTAAGGAACCTGGTCGATAACGAAGAGTAATTGTCCCCGGCGTACTTTCTGTCCTTCGGTCACACAGAGTTTCTCAATCGTTCCCGACACCTGTGGATAAATATCAATATCCTGTCGCCCACGTATGCTCGCCGAATAGGAAGAAGAAAATTCCTTATCCACCGCTTCTATCTGCATTACTGCATAAGAAGAAGATTTCACTCCCGCATCCGATGCCTGCTTGCAAGATGCCATCCACACTGTACAACCGACAATCCCTATCAGCCGTATCCATTTTTTGCTTACTGTAATCATACTTTCTCTTTTGATCTTTTGTTAAATCCTGGACAAAAGTAGGAGAAAAGAACAAGGCAACAGTGACCAATTTCCCTCCATAAATGTCCCATTCTCGCCATTTACGTTTATTACAGCTAACTATTTGGCAATAAACGACATATCAAACAAATCTGAAGAAGTATGGGACATTCTGTTTTCCCGATTATTCACCAACTTTGCAAAAAGTAAAAAAGGAAAGAACATGGAAAAAGAGAACATTATTACGGTGGATATAGAGGATTTTAAGGACAGTCAGCACGTCCTTGATTATATAGATGATGACTTTGCGATAGTCAACAGTCTGGAGGGGACTCCTTATAGTAATGATACAATCAAACTGAATTGTTTTCTCATCGCGGTTTGCATAGAAGGGTGCATCCAGCTGGACGTCAACTACCGGACCTACAAGTTGCAGGCAGGCGAGCTGCTGCTCGGTCTGCCCAACACGATTATCAGTCATACGATGCTTAGTCCTAAATATAAAGTCAGGCTTGCCGGATTCTCTACCCGTTTCCTGCAACGTATTATTAAAATGGAAAAGGAAACGTGGAATACTGCCATTCATATCCACAACAATCCGGTGAAGTCGGTTGGCAACGGGGAGGATAAAACTTTCTTCGGATTCTACCGGGATTTAATTATAGCCAAGATAAACGATGAGCCTCATTGCTACCACAAAGAAGTGATGCAATATCTCTTTTCCGCTATCTTTTGCGAAATGCTGGGACAGCTTCACAAGGAAATGGAAGCTGCCGGCAACACGGAAGGTTCGAAAGAAGGCATCAAACAGGTGAATTACATTTTGCGGAAGTTCATGGAACTGTTATCGAAGGACAAGGGTATGCACCGTTCGGTGAGTTATTTTGCCAACGAGCTTTGCTACACTCCGAAGCATTTCTCGAAAGTCATCAAACAGGCGTGTGGCAGGACTCCGTTGGATTTGATTAATGAAACTGCCGTGGAGCATATCAAATACCGATTAAAACGTTCGGAAAAGTCTATCAAGGAAATTGCGGAAGAGTTCAACTTCCCCAATCAGTCCTTTTTCGGGAAATACGTAAAAGCGCATTTGGGAACATCACCGGCCAATTATCGGAACAGAAAAGAAGAATGACAAAAAGAATAGATTCTTATGTTAGAAAAATCTTTTTGGGAGTCTTGCTCATCTTACTATAAAAAATGAGTAATAATGTGCACATTATTACTCAATAACACTAAGATAACTCCCGATTCTTGACTTATACATAAGTCTATATTGCTGTTTCAGTTCTTTAGAAAGGAAAGAATGTTCAATCAGTTTATCTGTTAATTCATATACCTTAGTATATTTCTCCAGACAAGAGTTTACCAAACGTTCGGGTAGGCCTATTTTCAAACCAAAATAATAGAATGTTTTTCCTGTAACCGCCGATGCAGCACCGAAATAATCCGATTCAGGATTAACAAACAGACCTTTGCTCATGGCAAAGATACCATCGTTTATATGGAGATGAGTATTCAATAAATCGTATGCAGGAGATAGGCGGAATCTTCCTTTTTTCTCTTCCAATAAAGAAAAGTTCTTTAAATGAGCGTCGCCGTTAGAATAGACAAAATTGAATAAAACAAGCTCAAAGAAACGTAGTTTATCTACTTGTGGCACAGAACTGTATTTATCTATAATTCCTGCGAACTCTTCATAAGCCAGATTATCATATTTATAATCGGAACCTCCATTTTTCCTGGTAAGCCCGGCTAAAGAAGCAAAATCCTCCTTTTGTAACTTTCCTTTCTCCGACAAATCAAAACGTCGTACAAAATAAGCAGGGGTTCCGTCCTGAAAAAAGCATAATCCATTAGGAGCTGTCGGAATCCCATATACTTGCGCAGCTATCTGCATTGTCAAATGTTCGTTAGCAGGACAAAACTCCTTGTTACGAAGATTATTAGGGACAGGCTTTAATATGAATTCGCCTTGTTCTCCCTCTTTGGTTAATCGCAATATCCCGTCATCGGCAACTAAAGAATACTTAATCTGGACTCCTGAAACAGATATGCGTTTGCTATTGTTATTGAAGATATCAATGCCGACATTATCATCAAAATGCTTATAAGGCAATTCACAAGATATATTTTCTCCGTCAAAAAGCTGTTTCAAGGCTTTGGGTGAGTATCCGCTTTCTCCGCCAGTCTCCCGTAAAAGTGAGGGACAAATATGAGTATCTGTTTCCATTATCACACTTGTTTAACTGTTATTGCTCCGATTGTATCTGTATGGGCAGTAGCCAGAAGAATACCAAAATCATCCTCTTCATCAATATGCAGGTTTCTAGCTTGAATAATACGATTATCCCCTTCAGATGTCATATTAAAAAAGACAGGGAAAAGATAGGAAGAGGTATATTCCTGCTGTGTCTTGGGCATGGTCAGTGAGACAGCTGGGAGTTGTGGATTATTATAATAGTCCGTATCATAACAGAATGAATAGTGTTCACGATCTATTTCTGTTAACAGACCGGCATAAATACCTTTTATATAGACTTTGGCAAATCGACTCATATGCGTGTCTATTATTGAATATGAATACTAAGTCCTAAAGTTTTCAGGACATTAAAAAGGACATCGAAGCGGGGATTACCACTTCCACGTTCCAAGCGGACCAAAGCGTTAATCCCTATTCCTGCAAGAGTTGCCAACGTAGCCTGATCCAAGCCCAACTCTTTACGCCTTTCGCGAATATGTTTTCCTATCTCTATTAAATCCATAATTCACCATATATAGAAACTTTCTCACAAAGATAGAATCTTTTTAGTATAAAAACAAGTAAATTCACCATATACAGTGAATTTGCACATAAATAGCATAGTATTAAAGCATACTATCATGCTTTTCACCATATATGGTGATTTAAAAGAGATACATGCTTATAAAGGAAAGACATTGATTGCTGAAAGAAGTGCCAACATGAAGAATTGTATATTTTACCTATCCTGCTCTTTATATTTCGAGCCCTTCCTTGCACTTCATGAAAAACGCCCTCCATTTAGAGTTACAGATTTCGCAAATAACACAAAATAGGCATTATTAGCAAACAAGTTACAATAAAAGCAGTTAATCAAAAGCATAAATAGCTATCATATCACAAAGGATATATCAGATTGCTATTTATAAATAAGCAGTAGAAAAAGACAAAGTAGCTCAATATATCCTCTTCAAAAACCCAATTCAGCTTCCATTAAAAGAAACCGATGGTTTGATTATAGCAAACGGAAGGTTTGTTTAAACCAAACGGAAGGTTTGATTACGGCAAACGGATGGTTTAGTTACACCATATCGTGCATATTTCAAGGAAATAAATACAAGATAAAGAGAAATAATGCATATTCTTGCAATTGTTCATGCAGTTTATTTTCTGTTTGGCCCTTTTCTTTCTTTCCTTTTTCTGTGAAGTTCTTAAAAACAGAACAGATTCCCCGTTATATGAAAGTACCTTGTATCCGGAGACAGGCAGAAACTTTCATATAACGGGGAATTCTATTTCATATTCTCAATGAAGAGAATCCATGAAGAGAATCAACGATTCTCGGTATCTTTCATACAACGTACGGAGAATGCATGGGAACGACCGGAGGAATGTGTCCAGGTCTTATCGGAGACTTTATAATACAGAGAAGTAGCTCCCTGATCCTTGTCATTTCCATAACTGCTTGCCGATGAGTTAGACCAATAACAAGCGGCTCCCTTAGCGGTATCCAATCCTGTATTGTTGCCATTATTACCACCGTTGGAACCCCACTTACAACCTGCCAACGGCCAATATGCGTAATTCGTACCGTCATAGCAATATTTAAATACCGCAGTTGCGCTCTGTTTCACAAATTCTCCTTTCTGCTCTATCTCATCCAATACACGAGGAGATACAACCCGGTAACCTTTCGGACAAGGATCATAAATAGATTTATGACCGTCAGAAGGATTGAGATAAGTGCTCGATTCGTTCGGGTTGCCCCAGAAGTCATCTTTACGATCGGTACGTGCACCGGTCCATGCACCTAGATACCAGTCGGATTTTGTATTCTCCACATTATTGGTATAAAGCAACGCACGAGGATTTTCTATAGAGAAGCGGACGTTGGTGGCTTCGGTAGGTATATTAGTACCCACGGTTCCCGACCAGCCGACCGGCGTAGGACGTCCCCATTGGAAGTAAACACCGTTTTGCTTCCAGTTGTCTCCTTCACACGTCATATAAGTACCCAGATTACGATCCAACACTACATATCCCGTATTACCATAAGGATGTTCTGCCGGAGTAGGGGTCATCCAGATAATAAAACTCCAGATGACGGTAGTCTGATCCGCTCCATAGATAGCCACCTGACCGCAACCGCCGTCATAGCCTCCGCTTACTTTATAGGTGTTGATCGTAATATTGTAATCACTGCCAATAGGGGAGATGTCCGTAGTAGAGCCATTCACGGCAATCATCTTATGATTAACGTTCAAATCGCAACCTAGAATAGTCTTGGCATACTTGGGTTCTTCCACTTCCATAAAGTTACCACGTGCTTTCACGCTCATCGTATTGCTCACGCCACTGGTAGAAATATTCGTCAACAGACAGTTGGACTCGCCATAAGCCCATCCTCCTGCCAGCAGACGTGTCTCTACCGGCTCGTACCATTCGCAGGAATTATCCGAAAGTTTCAGGTTGTTGACAGCAATCGTATTGACAGCATTGGCTTTCAGTTGCTTTCCTTCTTTGAGAATAGGAATTGTAACAGTCTGCTGGTCATTCTCCAGAGTGATGACAATGTACACTTCTTTGCCGCTCAAATCGGCAGGATATGTAGTCAGGTATATATCCTGTGCGGAAGCGAGCAGTTCGGGAGTAGTCAGTGAAACAGTGGCATACGGTTTCACATCCGTACCGTAGGTCAGTTCGTCCGTATCCAAATCTGCTGTGAATACACCGGAAAGAGGAGTCTTTGTCTCCTTGTCATATAAAGAGACACTCTTGAGTTTGTACGTAGAAAGCTCCTGGGACGAGATACTGAACTTCACATAAGCCATCGCATGGTTCAACGTAAATTTAGCAAGCATATCCGGACCGCTGACCGTAGCCTTGGCAAACGCAAAACCATACTTTCCAATATGATGGCTATCGCCGGGACGGCTTTGTTCCTGCTCAACAGACAGGGTAGAAGTTATCTTGTTGCCATTTTCGGCCAGTTCCGTACTTGCTCGATAAGGATAGTAAATAAGAAGTTCCGTAGCTCCTTCTTCCGCCATCTTCACGTCGTCCGAAGTAAAGACGCCGGAGTTCTGCCCGATCGACTCATCACTCAATAAAGACTGCACATTATTGATGTCGGTCCCTGCCGTACGGGAGAAAACACCCAAGGCATCCCCTTCGCTCCAAATCACCGGATAAACATCCCCTGTTTTGTCACCGATAGAAACACGCGTCTGCGGAGACGAGAGTCCAACCAATGTCAGACATGAACCTGCCGTTGCCGGTTCTTTGCCGTTATCGGACGAAATAAGTTCGTCCTGCGTGCAACTTGTCATCATGAGAATCATTGCACCTATTGCAAATAATCTATTTTTCATACCATTCATTCTTTTGAGTTACACCATTTTTACCATTCATTCTCTTCCAGATCACCGGCAGAACCGCCGTCACTCCATGCGCCTTCCGTTCCTGAAGCTTTCCAGGTCTGGAAAGCGGAACACACGGCACGTCCTTCGGCATTATAGGCGATGATCGCACTGATGTAATTCACTCCCGGACGTAATCCTTCGGTGATTTTGCGTGTATAGGGCAGAGATACGGGTTCTCCGTTCTCTTCTACAAATTTCACCAGTTTCACTTCAATATTATAGTCAAAGCCGATGTCGGCCACCGGATAGAATTCAATGACTTTCGCTCCGAACGTAGTTCCTGTTTGCTGCTCGGAAGTAATCAGAGCCGTATTGTCCGCAATCTCCGAAACTGTCAGGTTCATGGTGGGAATGACACGCGGAGCCGAATCATCCTTGTCCGAACAGGAGGCAGTTATCAGCAGTAGTACGAAGATAAATGCCATGCTAATATGTAAGTTCTTCATAATCATATTGTATTAGTTTTATTTTTGTAGATTCTTATACCGCAGCAACGCTTCTAAAAAGTAATAATCGGCATACGTCAGGGGGACATCCACTTCGCTTTTATCAGGAAGTGCACCCACGCTGTGCTTCAGGATGAAACATTCGTTCGTACCCGGTTCTGCCAGATACTCTTTCGAGGCAAGCGTACGGAGTTGCTTTTCTGCCATGGCAAGATAAGATTCCTTGGCTTCCGTGCCGGGGATATAACGGCTTAGTTCGATAAAGGCGGAGGCCATGATAGCCGCAGCGGAAGCATCCCGATAGGTCTGTTCTTCTACCGGAGCGTCGAAATCCCAGTAAGGAATACCGTCGGCAGGCAAACGGCGGAGCAGCATATCGGCAATATGTCCGGCTTGCAACAGATAGTTCTGATACCCCGTCAAGCGGAACATCATCGTATAGCTATACAAGGCCCATGCCTGTCCGCGGCTCCAGGAGGAATCGTCCGAGAAGCCCTGCACCGTTTGTTTGCCGTGCACTGCACCCGTTTCAGGATCATAATCCACCAGATGATACGTGGAATAATCATCCCGGAAGTGATGCTGGATAGTGGTATTG
The DNA here is from genome assembly GCF_003604005.1 of Bacteroides sp. OF03-11BH. Taxonomy (NCBI): domain Bacteria; kingdom Pseudomonadati; phylum Bacteroidota; class Bacteroidia; order Bacteroidales; family Bacteroidaceae; genus Bacteroides; species Bacteroides sp. OF03-11BH. Next base: position 42,409 of record NZ_QTMW01000026.1, read on the forward strand.
GCATGCGTACAGGCAATGTTCTGCAAGGAGTCGTCGGCGTAGGCTTTCGACATGGACAACAGCAGTTCAAGGTTCATCATATTGTCAATAATCACCGGGAACTTCCAGTCGCAACCTTTGCGTACAAAGTCCCAGCTACGAATCACACCGGCAATAGGGTTGAAGCGGGTTGACAAGGATTTGGCGCCCTGATAGAGCACTTGTTTATAAGCCTCATTACCTGTCAGCCGGAAAGCATTGCCATAACTGCAATTCAACTGGAAACCGACATCATGATCCCTGGTCACGTATTGTATAGAGTCGAGTTTCAGCGTGTTCTTCTCGGCCAGTGTTTTCACTGCTTCATTGTCTGTATATTCGTAGATATACCAGAGGGAACCGGGATAGAAGCCGCTGCACCACCAATAAATATTCGAGGGAACAAACTCACCGTCGGCAGAGAACGTGCGGGGAAGTGTCTTTTCTGTCAGGCGGGTGTCCATAGTCGTGTATTGTTGCTCTGCAACGGTAAATACACGGTCAATCAATGCCTCCATCGGCTCCTGCTTCGTGCAGGAGGCCAATGTCAAAAGTCCGAGTATAGATATTAATAGGATTCTCATACGTTCCATTCTTTTTTATTTGGGGGACAGGGTTGTGGTAAATGTGGCGGTCTGATTGGCGGTGACCGTTGCTTCAAAGCCGACCATATAGGTGCCCGGATTAGCCTGGTCATAAGAGTTCTCACTGGTGGTACTCCATTGCTTGTAGGTAGGCTTCACGCTTCCGCTGGCTGTGAGATACATCACTTTGCTTCCGTTCGTTAGTACGATGCGGTTACTTTCCACCGTCGGAACGGCAGGCGTCACCATGCACCAGCGTACTTTGGCGGATTTATCCGTTCTCGCCTTGATCTCATCCATAACCACTAAATCTTTATCGTTCACGATTTTCACGGTACGGGTAGCGGACGCAGCCTGATCGGACACTACTTCTGTCAGATCGAAAGTGGCTCCCAATTCCGTAGTGGTATTGATAGTAGTAGTCAGCGTAGCCGCCCCATTTACCCGGTGACGGGCATCATTAATTGAGATCGTGCTATGATTCAAGTTATTCAAACGGAATACATCCCAACGCATCGAGTTCTGTCCCATATCCCAAAGATTACCACCTAAGCCGGCTAATACCGACTCGAGCGTTGTATAACTTTGCAGACCGAAATCCATCGACCAGCGTACTCCATACGCGTCGTATACAAACGAACCGGCATCCATGTGTCCGTGGCTCGAACCTGCCTTGCCGCCTTTGATTCCGAGGTATTTGTCCGTATCGGTGTATGTCCAGTCGGTATGTACCATCACCACAGGCGTTTCCCCTTTTCCACTCCATAGTTTATTGGAAGGAGCGGAGATTGCGTCCAGATTCAGATTATTGGCAAACGCCATAATCATCGGCAACAGGCGGTTTTCGGCACAGGAAGCGTATTCGCCGTTCTTCAGCATTTTCAGCTCATTATATAATAAGGACGGATTACTGTATTTATCGGCAAACCACCACGAAGCCAATGCCGCGGTAGAAGAGGGGGCACAGTCGGAATAATTAAAGAACTTGCTGTTCAAGCCTGTCATATACAGCATATACTCTGCCGTCTTGGAGAATCCCGGTGTATCGGAAAGCCCGTTATCCGTGCCGAGCGTACTGTTGAGGGCGGCAAGCATCAATACCTGATAGAGCGTGCCGTAACACCAGTAACCGCTGCCCTCCGGATAGTTGCCGTCGGGAGAATACATCACTTCCAATGCAGGTTTGTTGGATTCTAACGCCTTTTCAATCATGTCCTTTGCTTCGGAAGGATTGTTTTCATAAGAAGCCAGTGCCGCACAGACCAGCCCGCCATTGCAAACCTGGTTCCAGTTGTTGGTGGCTTCGTAGAAGTTGAGGTTCCAGTTCTTGTTCTGTGCCTGTTGGAAGGCAAACTTCAACAATGCGTTGGCCGCTTTTGTACGGGTGGCTGCGCTTAGTTCGTTGTAGAGCCAGTCGTAGCCGAACGCAACAGCCGTAGCCATTTCGCCTACATCGAGAAAGTGGCGTTTCGAGTTCCAGTCGGGAAAGTTGCAGACAGCGTTGATATCCGTTTCCGCTTTAGTCAGGTATTTGGCATCGCCGGTCATCCGGTAGGCATAAGCGCAGGTGAAAATACGCAGTAATGCATCACGAGACACATCGAGGATACGTTTGTTGCTGGCATCCAATTTATAAGTCAGTGCCGTGGCGTTCATCCCTTTGCTGTTGCACACTCCCATAATGGTATTATGGAGCAAGGTCAGATTGGCACTCGAATTGGCATCCACTTTGGCTTTCAATGCAGTGAAAGCCTCGGCGTTCATCAACAGGCGGGGATGATTATCCGCGGTCAGTTTGGAATAATCCAGTCCACCCTCCGGCTCCGTGGGATTCGGTTTCTCATGGGTAGATCCCGGACGGAATCTGTTCTCATCTTCATCGGAACAACTAACGGCTGTTCCCACAAAGAAAGCTATGATGATTGTTTTAAAAAGAATCGTTTTCATGGTTCAATGAATTTATTTGTATTACTACTTCAAAGGAATAAGTCGTACTTTCAGTTGCGCGGTACGATTGGCAGGAATCACCGTCTCAAAGCCCACGCGAATGGTTCCCGGATTGTGGAAATCATATTCATGCGGGGGCACATTCGACCAGGTTTTCATTTCTACTTCCGTATCGGTATCTACCGTCAGCAGCATCCGTTGACCGTCTTTGGTCAATTCCATCCGGTTCTTGCCCGTTATTTTGGCTTCCGCCGGAGTGACCATAATCCAGGATACGGTAGCTTCCTTGTCACCCGTCTCCAAGCGGTCGGTCACTTCCAGATGGTCTTTCTGATCCAATATCACGGTGCGGACGGCTTTCTTCACGCTGTTGGCAAACACACTCGACAGGTCTACTTCCGCCCCTTTCTGTTTCTTCGACTCGAAAGTACGGGTGATCGGGGCATTGCTCTCTACCAAATGGCGTTCTCCGTTAATCGTCAACGTATTGTGAGCGATATTGCTTAGCCGGAATACTTCCCAACGTTGTCCGTTCTGCGACATATTCCACAGGTCCACTCCCTTACTTTCGAGTGTGATATAACTCTGCATCCCCAAGTCCATCGCCCAACGCACTCCGTCTCTCTCGAAGATAAACGACCCGGCATCCATGTGTGCATGAGAGGTAGAGGGCGAACCTCCTTTCACTCCCAGATAGGTATCTTTCTTGCTGTCCCATCCGCCACGGTAGATAAACACAGGCGTATCTCCACGGTTAAACCAGAAGTTTTTCTTCGGCTTTCCGATCCGGTTCAGGTCGAGCTGTGAACAGAACACCATCAGGCTGGGCAGTAAACGGTCTTCGGCAAACTGCATATCCGGGCGGTCGAGATACTGACGTTCGATCCACAACAGGGAAAGGTCTTTCGCCTTGCCTGCAAACCAGAACATCATCATATTACACTCTGCCTCTACCGGAGAGTCCGAGAAACAGAAACAGTCTCCGCTCGGAGCCGTCATATACTGCATGAAACGGGCAGATTCCATGAAGCCGGGGGCTTGGGAGAGCCCATTGTCTGTGCCGAAAGCACTTTCGAACGCAGCAATGAGCATTACCTGAAAACTTGTCCCGTACCCCCAATATCCGAACCCTTCGGGATAACCTCCGTCGGGGCCATAACCTACCATCGCTTTCGGATTTGTCTCCATGCATTTCTCTATGATGCCTTTCGATACCTCCGGAATCTCTTCAAAAAGAGCCAGCGCGCCATACGCCAATCCACTATTACATACGGAATTCCAGTTATTCTTGGCTGTATAGAACCAGGCATGACGGGTGTTCTTTGCCGCGTCGAACCCTTTCGCGATGATTGCTTCGCGCACCACCCGGCGGGTGTCGGGCTGCAAAGAGTCATACAGCCAGTCATAACCGATAGCCAATGCCATTACCATCTCACCCACATCCAGGAAATGAGTAGGGTTCCAGTCGATGAAATGACTAACGGCCAGCATCTCCTGTTCCGCACGGAGAGCGTATTTCTGATCTCCCGTCATACGATAAGCGTATGAGAGGTAATAGATACGCTTCAATGCGATGCGCGAAATCGCCAGCAGGCGTTTGCCCTCCTTGATACGTTCCACAGGTGGTTCCGTAAGTGTCCGGTCGCAAAGTTCCATGATCCGTTGGTGAACTGCTGCCAACGGGGGATACTCCGCAATAGCTTTCTTGATAACTTCTTCTCCACCCTCCGGCAATAACAGCCGGGGATGAGGCGCTATCTTGCCATAGTCAAACTGTTGCGCAAATACACCTGTGCAACCGGATACAAAAATGAGTAATAGTAAAAGTATTTTCTTCATCCTTATTCAAATCTTTATGATTAATACGCCCAACCGCTTCGTTTAGTCAGGTTCGGGTTCTTTTGCGTTTCAACGATAGGAGCAGTCCATGGCCACATGTAATCGGTGTAATACCAGTTATACTCTACCATATCGCCCCACCAGGACTTGCCGCCATTCACGTCTTTCCCCTGGAATTTGGTTTCTTTGTAGGTTCCCCAACGTACTTCGTCGAAGAAGTTAATTCCCTCCAGGCAGAATTCCACGCGACGTTCGTAACGTATCCTTTCGAGCATGTCTTCCTTTCCGTTCACTGCGCACGGACCGCTTCCGCCCTCTGTCAGTGCGGGCATGTGGGCACGGGTACGTACTTTATTCACCAAACGGATGGCTTCTCCCAACTGATCGGTCTGCGCCAATGCTTCGGCATACTGCAACAGTACATCGGTATAGCGAATCAACGGCCAGTCGGTATGGCAACGGCTCCGGCTAATCAAACGGCCTTTCTCAAACTCATTGTACTTGCGATAGCAGTAGAAAGCAGAAGTACGTTTATCGAGCCAGAAGTCTCCGCCATTCGTTCCCTGTTCCTTCAACGGCCAACGGAGTTGTTTACCGATCTGGTTGGCATCTCCTGCATAATTAGGCTTGTAGCAGTCCACCGGCACATAAGGAGTGACGACGGTCTGTTGCAGACGCGGGTCACGGTTGTCATACGCCTTTTTGATACGGGCTTCATTACCACTGTTGAGGTAATATTTCTGATAGATATCTTCGCCTACCCGTTTGATAAGGGCATTCTTTTGTGAAGACATGGATTCCAATCCGTCACGGCAGAAAAAGATTTCACGCTGTTGCGGAGTCAGCAAGTCCCAGTCTTGCAGGCCGTCCACTTCCGACCATTTGAAGTCCGATCCGTCGGCGTTCTTATAGTAGTCCACAAAGTCTGCGGAAGGTTTTATTTCCGTCCAGCCATCATACGTATCGCGGGCACCGGTCATTTGCTGAATGTTATCACAATAACCGGTTTCTTCGCTGAACTGGAGCGAGAAGATCATTTCTTTATCTTTTTCGTTTTCATATTTGAAGAAGTCGGCATATTCGCCTGTCCACAAGCCGTAGCCACAGGTTTCCACTTCTTTGAAATCGTTGCCCGCTTCCTTGTATTGCTTCTTCCACATATACACCATGCCACGAAGCGCATAAGCAGCTCCCTTGGAGGGGCGTCCGTAGTTTTCGTTCAGCGTGTTATGGGGGAAATCGGGATTATTGATACAATACGTCAAATCGTCCAGAATCACTTGCCAGACTTCATCTACCGAAGATTGACCACGCGTACAGTCTTCATTATTGATGGGGTCCAGATAAACGGGAACCCCCTGATAAAGCATATTCAGCCGATTGTAGGCCCACGCACGGAGGAAACGGGCTTCGCATTGATAACGCGCCAGTTTACCGGCAGCCATATCCGCTTTATGCAGATTGGCAATCGCATCGTTACACGCATGGATGATGGTGTAACAGAACTTCCATTCATACCACACCTGAAAGTCATTGGCAGGTTTGGTAGCCAGCGAAAGTAGTTCCACCGGATAGTTGTTGGAATAATAATCGGTTGCGAAGCTCATGGCTTCGATTCCCTGACGGTTCAAACCATCGGCACGCCGGAGCTGGGTAGACGAGAGTTGGGTGGCATAGAACGGATAGTAGAGTCCTGCCATTCCCTTGTCGGCAAGCTCCTCCGTAGTCCACATGTTTTCACTTGCGATCTGGTCTTCCGGGGCCACATCGAGAATATCCATGCAAGAAGTAGCAGCCAGAGCCATCGTTAAAATCATTAATATCTTTTTCATATCAGATTCTGTTTTTTAGTTCTACATCATTAAAAGGTAATCTGTCCGCCAAAAGAGATCTGACGCATCAATGGGTAGCCGATTTCAGTTCCTATTTCCGGATCAAGTCCCGGGTAACTTGTAATCGTCAGGATGTTATCCATCGACACGAAAGCACGGAGCTTGCTTACAAAGAACTTACTGGAAATCCGCTGCGGCAACGTATAGCCGATCTGGATATTCTTCAATTTGAAATAGTCGGCCTTATATTCGTTCCAGTCGCTCTGGATTCTGTTATTATAGGTAGTACCGTATGTCAGACGGGGATATTTGCCCGACTGGTTGGTGCGCGGATCGTCCGGGTTGGATGGATCGAAGAAGTAATGGTTATCGGCGATATGCTCGATAATGCCATATCCGTGGCTGACCAGTGTCGAGTTGTAGTAATCCGTATTCCAGTTGAGGTAATGCCCGAAAGCTCCCGACCATAACATGGAGAGATCAATGTTCTTGTAAGAGAAGGCACAGTTGAAACCCAGGTTGAATTTCGGGACACTGGTGTGTCCGGAGAAATCCCGGTCGTTGGTATCACCGTAGTTCATATCACCGTTGCTGTCGGCATAGAGAATGTCACCATACCAAAGCTGGTCTTTGGCAATCGTCTTCATTCCTCCGAATGAATAACCGGAGTCAATCATGGCCTGTACCCATACCATGTCTTCCTTCGTACGTATCATTCCGTCCTTCGGTCCCGCATGGATATCCACCGCACCTCCGGTATAGCCTTCGCCGGAACCTCTGTACACCTTATACATATAGGTTTCCCCCAGTTGTCGACCTTCACAGATATAACCTCCGAAACCGGATTCAGACACATCACTGAAGTTATTGACATAGCTGACTTTGTTTCCCTGCGCATCATACGTCCAGTATTTCTGGAGTTCGCCTTTGAACTTCATTACTTTGTTGGCGTTGAAAGAGAAGTTCATACCTACCCGGTATTCAAAATCTTTTCCGATACGGTCGTTCCAGTTCAGGGTAAATTCAACACCGCGGTTGCGCACTTCACCCAGATTCTCGGGAGCAGAGCCTACGACACCCATCGAAAGATAAAGTTCGGGATGGTAAAGAATGTCCGAAGTATACTTATTATAATAGTCTATCTCACCCGTCAGGCGGTTGTTGAAGAAGCCGAAATCAAGTCCGATGTCGGTGGTGGCGGTACTTTCCCAGTGTAGTTTGTCGTTGCTTAGTTTCTTGCGTACCAGTCCTTTGGTTCCTTCACCATCGATTACGACATTGCCTGTGGCGTAGTTTGCCTGCCAGTCGTAGTTGCCCGTAGAGTTGTTACCTGTCTTTCCCCAGGAAACACGCAGTTTCAGGTTGGAGAGATAGTCCGATGCTCCTTGCATGAACGATTCTTCCGAGATACGCCATCCACCGGAGAACGAAGGGAAATACCCCCAACGCTGGTTCACACCGAAACGGGAGGAGGCATCGGCACGAAGGTTGGCTTCGAAGAGATAACGTCCTTTATATCCGTAGTTGACACGGCCGAAGTAAGAGAGCAGTCCCCACTTGGCAGGTGCCGAGCTGGAAGAGCTGACGAGAGTTTCATAGGTGCTCAATTCGTTCAGTGTCCAGTCAGTAGCTCCTTTACGGGAAACGGCAAAGCTCTTGCTGTAATATTCCTGTGCGGAATATCCGAGCAGTGCGCCCAGATCGTGGTCTTTCTTGATGGTGGTTTGATAGCGTACCAGTATTTCGGCACTCTGACGCCAGGTGCGCGCGCTTGTATTGGTAATGGAAGCGTTCTCCAGTGCGCTTTCGCTGACACGTTGGTCGGTCACGTAGTCCCAATAACCATTCTGGCGGCTATAGGAAGACTTGTCAGTAAATGTCGGTGAATAATTGAATGTACCTTCGATGTTGAGACCTTTATAAGGAGTGATAATTCCGTAGACTGAAGCGTTGAGACGCCATACGGTATTGAAACCGGTAGCTCCCGCCATCTGCCCGAAGATATTATTGGCATTGGAAGATTCTTCACTTGCCAGTGCGGGACGTCCCCAGTAGTTCGGTTCGCCCGGATATACGCCCGGAGTAGTCTGGTAGAGATACTTGAATCCATTGCTGATGTTTGCCATCCCGTAATCTTGCTTTTGTCCGTAAAGGCGGGTACCGACGGTCATCCATTTCACAATCTTGGCTTCCAGATTGGTACGGAAATTGATTTTCTGCGTACTTGAATCGAGGTTCCAGCGGTTCATGACTCCCTGATTGTCGAGATAGCCCAAAGAGAGCATATACTTCACTTTCTCCGAGCTGCCGGAGACAGAGAGGTTGTGTTCCTGCGAATATCCGGTGTCGAATACTTCGTCGAACCAATCTGTGTTCGGATAGGCCACGTAATTGGGCACTCCGTACTCATTCAGTCCGTTCGGATCGGCAGAAGCAGCCCTCCAGCGGTCAATGCTTTCCTGCGAGAAAATACCTTTGGTATTCACATTTTCGCAAGCCTCGTTGACCAGTCCCATATAGCGGGCGTAGTCGCTTACGAAAGAGAGATTGTTGTAAGGCATCTGCACGACTCCCGAATAAGAATAGGAGATTTGCGGTTTACCTTTTCCGCTTTTGGTGGTGATGAGGATCACTCCGTTAGCGGCACGCGTACCGTAAATAGCTGTTGAGGCAGCGTCTTTCAGTACGGAGATACTTTCAATGTCGTTGGGGTTCACGTTGTCCATGCTCCATTCAATACCGTCTACCAGTACCAATGGGGAGTTGGTATTGAACGTACCGTTACCACGCACGCGGATGGTGGCGCCGTCCGATCCGGGTTGTCCCGAAGCCTGCGTCACGTTCATACCGGCAGCGAGTCCCGAAAGAGCGGAAGAAACACTCATGATGGGACGTCCCTCCGTCTGGTCGGCAAAGTTGATGGAAGTCACGGAGCCGGTCAGGTTCACTTTCTTCTGCACACCGTAACCCACTACCACTACTTCATCCAGTATTTTCGTTTCCACCTTCATCTGGACGTCGAGTTTCGTGCGTCCGTTCAAGGGAAGCGTGGTGGTCTGATAACCAATGTAACTGAAAGAAACAGAAGGTTTGGCAGAAGTTGTTTTTAAGGTGTAGTGCCCGTTCAGGTCTGTCAGGACACCGTTCGTTGTACCTACTTCGACGACGGAAACACCCGGCAGGGTTTCTCCATTCTCATCGATCACTACTCCACTTACTGTAGCAGATGTCTGTGCCCACACCACATCTGTCAGTAAAAAGAGCGAAGCCAATAAAAATAATAGATAGTGCTTCTTTTTCATTTTATTAAATTTAATGAAACAATTAGGTTGTTAAATACTCACAATGCAAAGAAATGGGATATTTAACCAACCTAATAATACTGTCTAGGCGATTGATGCCACTAATTAAGAAAATTCAGCGGAGAATGGAAAGGAAAAACAAGCTTTTAAGATTTCGACCAGCTTTTATCAGAAAATGACTAGCTAGTTTTATTCCATATTTAAAAATAGGTTGTATTTTTGCCTGATACCTAATAATTATTCGTCGAATATCTAATAAAAACAGTATGAAAAAACATTTTCTACTTCTTATTTTATCACTTTTATTCCTGCCGATTGCACAAGGCAAAGTAAAACTCACTGCAATGATGGGAGATCACATGGTACTTCAACAGAACAGCTCCGTTAAGTTATGGGGTTGGGCGGACGGCAAAAAAGTAACTGTCACCACTTCGTGGAACAACCGGACTTATCAGGCATCTACGGATAAAGACGGGGCCTGGCTGGTAAAAGTAGACACTCCCGAAGGAGGATATACTCCTTATTCTATTACGATCAGTGACGGCACTCCGGTCACTCTCTCGGATATACTGATAGGGGAGGTGTGGATCTGCTCCGGACAGTCGAACATGGAAATGCGTATGATGGGAAATGCAGCACAACCCATTGACCACTCACTTGAAACGCTGCTGAACTCGGGAAATTATCGCGACCGTATTCGTTTTATTACCGTACCGAGAACCAATGATACAGAACGCCGCACAGATTTCGAGAAAAGAAAATGGGAAGTATCGTCACCCGAAACGAGCATTGATTGCAGTGCCGCCGCCTATTTCTTTGCCCGCCAACTGACTGAAAGTCTCCATCTCCCGGTAGGACTGGTTATCAACAGTTGGGGAGGTTCGGCGATTGAAGCATGGATGGATGAATCGACATTGAAAACCGTGGAAGGTATGAACATTGAAGCTGCCAAAAATCCTAAAAGAGGGGTGCACCAGCGTTTGGAATGTCTGTACAACTCGATGTTATGGCCTGTTAAGAACTTCACGGCAAAGGGTTTCCTCTGGTATCAGGGAGAATCGAATATATCCAACTATCAATTCTATGCTCCGATGATGACTGCTATGGTGCAGCTATGGAGAAATGTATGGGAGGCTCCCGATATGCCTTTCTATTATGTGCAGATCGCTCCTTACAAATATGAAAACAGCAGCAATACGGGGGCTGCTTTATTGCGTGAAGCACAGATGGAAGCACTGAAAACGATTCCTAATTCGGGCATGGTGCCCACTACGGATATTGGTGATGAATTTTGCATCCATCCGCCACAGAAGGATGTAGTGGGACTTCGGTTGGCTACACTTGCATTGACTAAAACATACGGTATCCGCCGGTTACCATCCAACGGTCCGACGATGACCAAAGTGGACTATGCGGACAAAAAGGCCATAGTGACATTCGATAATGCACCTGCGGGGTTGTTCCCTACTTTCTCCGAACTGGAAGGATTTGAGATTGCGGGAGCGGACAAGAAGTTCTATCCGGCGAAAGCAAAGATTGTAGGACGTACCAACACAGTAGAAGTGTGGAGTGAAGAGGTAGCCCAACCGGTTGCCGTGCGCTATGCTTTCCGTAATTATGTGGGAAATATCACGCTGCGGAATACTTTCGGATTGAGTGCTTTCCCGTTCCGCACGGATACGTGGGACGACGTGAAATAAAGGAAATTATGAAACGATCCATCTTATCTATATGTATACTGCTGGCATCGGTTTCTCTGGTCTTCGCCAATATCTACAAGAAATATGACGTTAGATCGGGGTTATCGGGCAACTGTGTCCGGAGCATCCTTCAGGATAGCATCGGATATATGTGGTTTGCAACGCAGGACGGGCTGAATCGTTTCAACGGCATCGAGTTCACCAACTACGGACATTCGTCAGAAAACGGCGGAAACAGCTATATGAATATAGTAACGATCTGCCGCCATCAGGATAACAATCAGATTTGGGTGGCCAGTACGGAGAAGCTGTATTTATTCGATTCGTGGGAAGAGAAGTTCTCCGTATTCGATAAACAGACGGAAGACGGGGCATCAGTCAACAGCGTCTTCGGAATGGCATACGACAATGACGGGCAGTTATGGATCGGAACAACCAACGGGCTGTTTGTCTACAACGAGAAAAAAGGTACGTTGAGGCAATATCTGCATTCTCTTTCCGATCCTCATTCACTGCCGGATAATCACATATGGGTGATTTATAACGACTCGTTCGGGACTATCTGGATAGGTACCCGGAATGGGCTGGCGAAATACAACCAACGTACGGACAACTTCACAGGATATATATCCGAGGGCACTTCTTTCGGACGTCCTGCCTGCAACGAGATTATCTCTTTGATGGAAAGTTCGCAGGGAGTATTATGGGCGGGTACATGGTACGGGGGACTGGCACGTTTCAATAAAGAGACAGGGCAATTCCGCTATTACTTCGGAGAAGGGGACACGCTTACCATTCCACGCATCCGCACCTTGTTTCAACGGACGGCCAACTCTTTCTATCTCAGCTCCGACGACGGACTTTATACTTTCAACACCACGACAGGAGAATGTCTGCCTACCGACGACGGACAAAATAAAGAAAGTATCTATGCCTGTTATCAGGACAGGGAGGGGGGAATCTGGATCGGGACGTATTTCAGTGGGGTGAGTTACCTGTCTCCCAAGCATAAGGATATTGAGTGGTATTATCCCAATGGTACGGAAAATTCTCTTTCGGGAAATGTAATCAGCCAATTCTGCGAAGATCCCGACGGAAACATTTGGATTGCTACCGAAGACGGGGGACTGAATCTCTTTGATCCCCGCACGAAGAAGTTTAAAAACCATCTGTTGAGAAGCAGTAACCCTAATATCGGTTATCACAATATCCATGCACTGTTGTACAATGAAGGAAAATTGTGGATTGGCAGTTTCTCCCGTGGATTATATATCCTGGATATTCAAACGGGAAAAATGAAAAACTATCGCCATAACCGCGCAAACCCACATTCAATTCCTAACGACCATATCTACTCCATCTATCAAACGAAGGATGGCAGCATTTATCTGGGAACGCTCTCCGGATTCTGCCAGTATGACCCGGAAAGTGATTCTTTCCGGACATTGGAACCTTTAAGCCATATCTTTATCTATGACATGGTTGAAGACCCATACGGAGACTTGTGGCTGGCAAGCAAAAGGGACGGTATCTGGCGTTACAACCGCCAAACCGGCAAACTGCACAACTATCGCAACGACCCGGCAAATCCTGATTCTCCTTGCAGCAACTGGGTAATCCGTGTGTATATCGATCATAAACAGCATCTATGGTTCTGTACTGAAGGCGGTGGCATCTGCCGTTATCACTATCAGGAAGACCGTTTTGAAAACTTCTCCACCAAAGAGAATCTGCCGAACAATATCATCTATGGCATACTGGACGATCAATCGGGTAACTATTGGCTTTCTTCCAACAGGGGACTGATCCGGTATGAGCCGCAAAACAAACGGGCACAACTCTATACCATCGAGGATGGATTGCAAAGCAACCAGTTCAATTTCCGTTCTTCCCTGCAAGCCAGTGACGGGAAATTCTATTTCGGTGGGGTGAACGGGTTCAATTGTTTCTATCCGTTCAAATTATCTATTAATAAGGTAAGACCTACAGCGTCTATCTCGGCGGTATATATGCATAGCCCCGACGACAAAGTAAGCCTTAGCAAGCGTATACCTGCTCTTAGCGGACAGGTAACTGTTCCTTATCAGGTGGTGTCGTTCGACATCACGTTCGAAAGTCTTAGTTATGTGGCTCCCAGCAAGAATTTATATGCCTACAAACTGGACGGTATTCACAAAGAATGGATATACACGGATAAACATAACGTATCTTTTCTCAACCTGCCTCCGGGTGAATATACTTTCCGTGTGAAAGCGAGTAACAACGATGAATATTGGAGCAATGACGACTGTTGCCTGCATATTGAAATTCTTCCTCCACCCTGGAAGACGATCTACGCCAAGATTTTCTATTTACTAATTGCATGTGGTCTCGCATATTTCCTGGTACAGCTTTATTTACGTAAGCAGCAGGCTGTGAAAATAAGAAAGATGAAAGAGATGGAACAAATAAAGAATCAGGAGTTGTTCCAGTCGAAAATTACATTCTTCACTCAAGTGGCGCATGAAATCAAGACTCCGGTAAGCCTTATCAAAGCTCCGCTGGAAGCTATTCTGGAAACACATGAATGGAACAGTGAAGTGGAAAGCAACCTGTCTGTGATACGGAAGAACACCAACCGGTTGATGGAGCTTATCAAACAATTGCTCGACTTCCGCAAAGTGGACAAGGAAGGTTATACGCTTTCATTCAATGAAGTGGATATCAACCGGATGATAGAGGACATCATCGACCGTTTCCGTGCCATCTCCCTGACCGGAATATCTTTCAGCGTCTCTCTGCCGAAAGAGCACCTGCAATATAATGTAGACCAAGAGGCGCTGACTAAAATTGTCAGCAACCTGTTGACAAATGCCATGAAATATGCCCGTACCCGCATTATGGTAATTATGGACGAACATCTGTCTTCTAAAGGGCGCACGCTCTCCTTGTGTGTGCGTGACGACGGTCCGGGTATTCCGCAAGAGGAGTGCAGCAAGGTTTTCGAACCGTTTTATCAGGTGGGAAATACAGGAAACAACGGATCGGGAGTGGGAATCGGATTGAGTCTCGTCAAATTGTTGGTGGAGAAGCATAAAGGAAAGGTTTATATCAATCCCGGCTATACGGAAGGATGCGAGGTATGTGTGGAAATTCCGTATTTGGAGAAAAGCATCTCTGTCAGCCCTTCCATCACTTCCATGCCCGACAAGGTTCCCGCTTCGGAGGAAGAGGGCGAACCCGCCGGTTACTCTCTTCTGGTAGTGGAAGACACGACGGATATGCTGGAGTTTCTGGCTAAAAATCTGGGAAATACCTATACCATCCATACAGCCACCAATGGCAAGGAAGCCTTGGAATGTCTGGAGACAACGACAGTAGATCTTATTATCAGCGACATCGTCATGCCCCACATGGACGGATTCGAATTGTTAAAGTCCATCCGTTCCGACAATATGCTTTGTCATATCCCGTTTATTCTGCTTTCGGCACTCGACAGCATCGATTCAAAAATTGCGGGTCTCGACTATGGCGCGGACGCTTATATAGAAAAGCCTTTCTCGCTAAGTCACATGAAAGCCACCATCAATAATCTGCTGGAAAACCGACGTATGCTTTTCAACCACTTTACAACGGTACCGAATATGTCGTACGACCAGACATTAATGAACAAAACAGACGTGAAATGGCTGAACACAATCAATGAAATCATTACCCGCAATTTCACCAATGAAGAATTTACCATTGATAAGATGGCGGAAGAAATGGCTATCAGCCGTTCCAACTTACAGCGCAAATTGAAAGGATTGACCGGAATGCCGCCCAATGACTATATCCGGTTGATACGGCTCAAAACAGCCGGAGAACTTTTGCGGGAAGGGGAATACCGGATTAACGAAGTCTGCTACATCGTAGGATTTAATAATCCTTCATACTTCGCGCGCTGCTTTCAGAAACAGTTCGGGATATTGCCGAAAGATTATGTGAAGAAAGGAAGCTAGCCTTTCATATAAGAAACCGAACAACCAAAGAGGTATTAATGAGCTGACCGCTCTTGACTTTGCTCACAATATTGAGTTTTTCTTCAAATGAATGTCGCATAAAAAACTGCACTCCTAAAGTTTTGTGTCTAACTTTTGGGGTGCAGTTCAATTATCAGGGAAGTACATTTCTCATCGCAGTGAGAATATACCCTTGTCAGAATAGGCTGAAACAGCTCATGAAGCCAATAAAAGGGCGAGCAATAGAATAGGAAGTAAAACTTCTGAATTCTATTAATTCGCCCTCTTATATTAACTCTCTTACGTATTATCTATTAGAAATATATCCCTGTTGAATTATATTTCAATAAGAAGCTGTTGCCGGAATACCTTCCTTTTCCAATAAAGCCACAATACGGTCTAACTCTTCATGTGTAGCCTTTTGCAAATCGTGGTCGGGAGTCTCCCGGTCGATCGTATAAATCATTACTTGACGGGGAGCGATTTCTTTCACTGCTTCTATCCAGGGGAGCACATACTTGTCGGATGTATTATCCATGTCTTTTCCCTGATAACCTCCTTTCAGGAACATCGTCTGTACGATGCAGTTTCCTTTGAACTCTTTCATCTTTTCGATGATCTTCTTAACAGAGTATTTTCCGTTAGGACGGTCCAACAGATGAATGTATTCTTCATCCACCGTATCCAGTTTCAGGATATTATTATCTATCTTGTTCAGTGCTTCGAATACGGCAGGACGGTCGATAAATGTAGAGTTACTCAATACACTTACTTTCGCTTTTGGGAAATACTTATTGCGAAGCGCAAGAGTATCTTCTATGATTTCCGGGAAGTGGGGATGCGCAGTCGGTTCACCGTTTCCGGCAAAGGTCAGTACATCGGGAGCGGGACCGTTTGCCTGCATGTCTTTCAGTTTCTCTTCGAGAGCCGTGCGGACTTCTTCACGGGTAGGAAGAAGCTTCTTCGTACGATGTTCGGCATTGAAACCACACTCACAGTAAATGCAGTCGAACGAACAGACCTTACCGTCATCCGGCAATAAATTGATTCCCAAAGAAACACCCAAACGGCGGGAATGAATAGGGCCGAAGATGGGTGAAGGAAAAATAATAGTCATCTTATTCTACTTATTTATTCATAAATCATAGCAAAGATAACCCAAAACTTACAGGTTATCCTATCTGTACGACTATTTTTTCACTTAATTCTTCCCATGAGTAAAGTGTACATATCACGCACCTCTGCCTGGGGATGTATCGTACTAAGCTTCTCCAATCTGTTGTACAGACTATGCAATTCATCCTTTAAACGCTTCGTTGTACTAGTATGTTTTGCATTTTCCTGTATTATATCCAACCATGCGTCCAGACATATCAACTGGATATCCATTTGTTCATAGCTTACAGTAGCCGACGGATCAAAATCATTAAACAGCCCTTTATACAAATCCCGGAAGAAATCGTCATCACTATATCCTTTTTGATTACTATGTAATGCTTGCAATCTAAGAGCCGATATTGTTTCTATACTTAGTAAGTGCTTGAACATCTTTACCAATTCCGGATATAGAATGTTATTTCTTGCTTCCAGTAAATTCTCTTTTACATACGTACATTCCATCTTTTCTACAGGATGAAATAAATAGTTATCCAGTTCGAGCATTGCTTGATGTTGTGCATCTGCCGGTTGGGAACTTCCCACTGTTTCAGCTATTCCCATCAGGTAACTTCCATATTGACGAATAGCCTTCCTGTATATATCAGTGAGTGAACTTCCTTTGTCCCTTTTTCCTCCTTTATACACAATCTTATCCAATTGATTTAGTATAATCTGCAGATTTGACACCTTTGCTGCATAATCGGATGGAGGAAGAGAATGGGTCCCATCCGGCAGGTTTTTATCTATCCATCGACGGAGTTGCTCCCGTTCATCATAGCAATTCCTACTTCCTTTGAGAGGATTATAACCAAAATAAATAGCCCGGCAAGCATCTTCCCCTACTTTCACAGTCGTTCCGCACGAGTTTTTGGACAGATTTCCGCGTAAACCTAAAAGATGCCCGATTTCCCCTGTTATTTCATTTTGCAACAACTCTTTTTCCACTTCCTTTGCATAACGGTCGGCTATGATACGCGGATCCGAAGCGCCACAACTCAACAAATAGTCATCCAATTTTCCTTTTTGAAATCCATGTCCGATATTCACCCGACATGACAGTATTTCTCCGGTACGAGGATGACAGGTAAAGTCGCTCTTTATCCCCGGCATCATCAAATCATAAGAAACGAAAGCACGCTGTTCGGCCGGAATAATCTTGCTGTCTGCATACTTCACTTGTAAAGCATCCCGGATACCTGCCTTGCGGAATGCAGTATTCCATACCAATATTCCTTCTTTCACAACTTGAAAATATTCCTTCGGAAAAAGCGTATCTACATAAAAAGTAAGCGGTTTCGACATATCCCAACGAAGAATTAATGAATCTTCTACCATACAATAAGGATCTTGGGAATAATCTTTAAAAGTCAATGTCTGATAGGGTATCCTGTGATCTGCCAGGCGGATCTGATCTTTCTTTTGAGGGAGCAAACGTACTACACAAGTAACCTCCAAAGGTATACTGCCTTCAGGCAATATAATGGCAGAACTGGAAAACATATATCTTTCCGCCTCAACCCCGTGATAACGCCTGACCGTAAATGACACCCCTCCTTCAAAAGGATGTATTTTTGTTACCTCTGACAGTTCCGGAACCAACGAACGGATAAAACCATGATTATAGCTGAACCAGTCATTGCCATTTATCAGATATTTTGTTATTCGGATAATGGCTCCTTGTTCTTTCGAATAAGCCACTACCGGATAGCTATCACCGGCAGGTTGTATATTTGACAACGAAAACGACCGCTGATATACACTCTTTTCATCCAGAATACGCTCTGTATAAAACGGCTTTTGGAAACAAATCGTAGCTTTATCAGGAGACATGATGCGTACTACCCCCAAACCGGTAACGGGACGATTCAGTAAATCGAAGCCTCTATCTATCTGTCCGCGAACTTCAATCTCCCGCCCGATATATTCACGGGGTATTTCCAGATAAACCTCCTTCTCCGCTACATATACAGGAAATACACCCTCTATTTTTTTCATTCCGGTGACAAAGAATTCATCAAACGCTTTGACGGAATCTTGTGCCTGGAGCCATGCGGCCATACACAACAATATAATAATCACATATTTTCTTTTATTCATGAGCCTCTTTATTTGCTTTTCATCCTTAAAATATAATGCTATCTACCAGAAACATAGCACGTTTTTTAGCAACCGGTTCTGCTACCCTATTACTATAATCAAGCCCCTCTTTCTTAATTCTATTCAAAGCTTGCATAACAGAAACTAATAATTTCGAGGAGGTTATCTTTTCCGACCGATCCAGTAAATCACAGAGTTTATTTACATAAAGCGTCTGTATCTTATGCTTCGCTTCACTTACAGGAACATTATCAGTCCATTCAACGAATAACCCTTCATGCATACTTTCCAAAAACTCATTTACAGATAACATATCCTCACAAGCATTCTCTGATTCTTCCACCTTCCGAAGAGAACGGATTATTTCCGACATAAGTTCCTCATAAAAACGGTCGAATTCTTGACTGGCATCTATTTCTAATTTATGGGTAAACGATTTATTAAACATCCACGCAGGAGGCTGTAATACATAAGTCTGTATAAAGTTCATCACCTTCTTATTGTAATCAGCCTTTTCCGGTATATAAATATTCTCATCATCGGCTTCCGCAAGACGTTTTCCGCCCAAATGCGACAAAACATGCTGTACCCACTGTTTATAATGATTCAATACCGCTTCATAACGCCCCTGTAATACATATAAAGACGTTTTGTCCGTTACATGCCAGACATCCGGATGTTCACACAAATATTTCAGATTCTCTATTCCTTGTGTATTGACAATAACATGGTCATTACCTAAGTCTTCCGCCTGCGCCCGTACATCTATCCCACCTGAAAAATGCAAGGAAGGATCTTTCTGTTTTTCCTGATTCCAACGCTCTCTGTTCTCTTCTCTTTCAGAAGCATCCTTACCCGGAAATATACGGTATCCCCATTCAATAGCCCACTTATCATATTCGCCGACACGTACCCGCCTGTTTTTCAAATCAACCTTATCTTGAGGACGCAAAGCGTAATTATATCGTACATAGTCCATTATGGAACTTCCTATACTATATCGACTCAAAAAGTCATTATCACGCAACTGGTCTATGGAATAATGGGAACTACCCAGAAAGTTATGTTCCAATCCCAATGTGTGACCCACTTCATGAATGAATACTTGTTTTATCTGTTCCAATTGCAAAGAGTCCGGAAATTCTATGTTCCATGCCTGCGGGTCATTGGCTCCACATTGAGCAAAATACCATTTTTGCTCCAAATTCAACACGCTGCTGAAAATACCGACGTGACAAGCAATAATCTCTCCGGACCGGGATTCACAAGGAGTCGGCCCATAAGCATTATTCTGTCCTGATATCTTCCATGAAATAAACGGATAAGTACTGTCATAAATACTAAAATCCGGATCTTCTTCGGCAGTGGGAGCCAATCGT
This sequence comes from Bacteroides sp. OF03-11BH, assembly GCF_003604005.1. Classification (NCBI taxonomy): domain Bacteria; kingdom Pseudomonadati; phylum Bacteroidota; class Bacteroidia; order Bacteroidales; family Bacteroidaceae; genus Bacteroides; species Bacteroides sp. OF03-11BH. The sequence goes on from NZ_QTMW01000026.1 coordinate 62,245, forward strand.
GCATCAATGGCATTCTTAAATCCGGCTTGCTCGAAAGCAGGACGCCAGTCACGTACTGCCTCAATAATGCAACCAATATACTTTTCCGGCGTGTTGCGATCTATATAAAAGATAATAGGTTGTATCGGCTCCACTAATTCCCCTTTCATGTACTTTTCCTTGTCTTCCGGCTTTATCTCCAAACGCCACCGTTTGATAACAGCTTTCCGGACAGCGGGCTGATCGCCTTGAAAACATTCCTTGCCGATGGAAAAGTAGGCTCCGCTATTTGCAGAAACTGCTTCCAATGGCTTTTTTGATAATAATTTAATGCAAACACCCGTATCCCAATCACCAATATAAGACGGAGAAACAGGTTTGCCGGGCATTCCTATTGACGAACTTCGATAAGCCCGTGATATATGAACCAACAAGCGGTTGTCATATCCCTTGATTTCCTTGATGCAATCTTTCTCTTTTAAACGTGAACCTACCAATAAATCAAAAGATACAATATCGAGCGTAAACAAAGGGAAATCTTTTAATACCTCGCCAATCTCTATCAAACTACTTCCTTGAGTCTTTGCTTTGACCGGCAATCTTTTATAAAGTCTGCTATTCCCACGTTGGGCAGCAATCTTTGCATATATCCCTGCAGGATTTTCAATAATCCTTTCATTCAACGGATCTACTATCCACAATTCATCACCCTGTTTCCTGAAACTGAAGAATACCGGACCTATCATATCACCCGAATATCCGAATTTCTTCTCCATATCCCGATCCGGACGGGCAGGAGCAGTCAAGATAGTAGTTGTTACGGCAAATTCACGTCCAATCAATGAATCCGGAATTTCCCAATATATATGTTTACCACTTCGATAAGTAGTAAACATACCGGGAATAACTTCCACTGGTGCTCCTTCTTTTAGAAAAGTAGCCATATTTGGCTGTTGCCCGTACAAAAAAGTACAGGCAACTGCAAGAAATATTGCACTGATAATTCCTTTTAGCATAAAGAGCGATTTATACTATTCATAATTATAGCTAATATCAACAATCTTCCCAATGAGTTGCTCGGGATCTTCGTAAACACAAATGCTGTTTTCTTCGCGGGATACATCACCTGCCACTGTCAGTTGCAATTCTACAACTACACCTTTATCAGCTGTATTGATGCCTAATCCGAGAGACATGCCGAGTTTCTCCTTATATTCACCAGTCTCCTCATCGTCATCTTCCTCTCTCACACTTTCAAAATCTTTAAATTTCAATGCAACTATCTGTGCTGACGGATCAGTTTCATAAGTATAAAATTCAATTGCCCTTCCGCGATCAAGATCAATGCGATATAATTTATTACCCGATGTCATAAATATAAGATTTGCCGTATACGCGTAAGAAGCTGCAAATTTTGCTGTTTCTACATTTACTTCGGACGGTAAGGCAATCGTATACTGGGCAGCACAAATCGGATCTTCATCTTGCGCACTGAATTTAAACACAGTCAGCTCTTTTCCGTTCCGAGGAGAAGCAATCGCATAAGCAAAATTTCCCCAATTTCCACCCGTAACAATATCATGTATTTCTAAAGACGGATCAATTACATCCGGATCAAACAAATTAGATTCGTCTGACATTGAATACGTGGATACAGGCTTCTGGTCACTCCATTTAGTACCATAATTACGTATATTTTGAGTAGCCTGATTCATCATATAATCATAATAACCCGGAATAGATGCACTAAGAAAACGATGACTTTCAGAATCAAAAAACAAAAAGCCTCCTCCATACGAACCATAAGCAGAAATAGCAGGAAACTCACTTTCCTTTTTTACCGAGAAAGGTACACAAAATCCATCCATAGGAGCACAATATGCTTTTCCACTATTCACAAACAACTCACCATGAGTACTCATCTTATAGAACTCAATATTCAACGGTTCCCCTTTTCCCGCTGGTTCAAAAAGTATTTTATTCGACGGATATCTCGTTATTAAAGTACTTGGAGTCAACAAGGCCAAGCCCCGATCGGTTACCACCATTAACGCCGGACTTACTTTAAAACCAAAAAAACCCAGCATACTACTTAAAAACGAATCTCCATAATTTTTTCTTGCACTTACCGCCAAAGGTTTTCCTTCTAACGGAAATGACTGATTCAGTTCTGATTTAAAGACATCCGGATAAACATAATATCCTTCCGGAGTACCCTCTATCGCTCCTAATACTCCCTTTCCTTCTTTTTCCTGCAATACAAACCAGCAAGGATTTAAAGGACGAATAATTGCAACTTCACCTATCTGATACCAGGTTGTTCCATTCTTTTTATCCGTAATGACCAACATTAAACCTATATTTTCCGATTCATAAGGCTCGACTGTTACTTTACATTCTTTGCCTACGGAATAATCTTTATAATCACTAAGTCTGTCCGACCCCGCTTTCTTTCCTTCGATTGTTTTCTTCCATTGAAACACAAGGTTTTCCTCATTTTGCTCCAAAGTCTGAGAAATCTCGGGTATAATTGAAATTTCCACTGCTTCCTCTTTAGGCATACGTACCTTCGTTTCAGGTATTACGATAGCCATCGTATTTACATCATGATAATCGTAATCTCCCTTGTCATCGTAACAGCCTGTTTGCAATAAAGCCGATCCGACAAAACTTGCTATATAGATGATATATTTTCTCATAACATTTCTTTTAGTCTTATTCATAATCAATTTCATCACCGTCTTCGCCTAGAATAGGAGGATTTCCTGCTTCAATGTATTCTTTGTAAGCTTGTTTGACCTTGTCAACATCCTCATCTTCCAGATCATCCCACACACGTTGGCATACATCCATAATAAACATATACTTATTATCACTATAACTGCCAAATATCCAATCTTCCCACTCATCCGGCTTCAGTTCCCACCTGACATTTAACACTTCCTGATTCTTTTCTACCAATCCTTTGTCAAACTGATGGAGAGGGTTATCCAAATCAAATTCCAAGTAACAACCATACACATTTCTACCGGACTCTACTTTCGGTCGGTTAATCTTATAGTAAAATACCTGGCAAACCGTATCAAGTTCAGTATATGTATACTTGCTTTCCAATAGTACATCTACTGAATTCTGATAATCGCTATTCGGGGTAACTTTCACACAGAAATCACGATTCTCTTTCAAAAGATCCCCTTGTATTCTTACCGTAAAACTGTCTACAGCATAAGGGTCATCTATCTTCACATAGTCCGTATCAACCAAAGTACGGACATGTGTGCTACTATAGAAATTGATACGAGGTGTCTGGTCATATAAGTCTATCTCGTTTTCACTGCATCCCACATAGATGCCGCAAACAAGAATAGCTAAAACAAAATATATAATACGTTTCATAATGCTTCATCATTTAGAGTTGTTTCCAAAAATATACTCATCATCCGGCAACGTCATCTGATAATGGGCTTCAGTCATCGTTTCAATCCCACAACCATGATAGGTGCTATAATTATGCGCTTTCAGGAAGTAGAAAAGCTGACCTTCCGCGAAATATTCTTTTCTATATTCTTTCATTATCTCATTGATACGTTTAGTCTGATTTTTGTCTTCTTCCGAAGTAGTATCAAGATCATCATATCCAGTAGTTATAATCTCGTCACTGTAAGAGATACCACGTGCAAAACGTACGGTATTCAATGCATCAGCACTTTCTGATGCAGAAGATGCACATTCCGCTACAATATAATACATTTCGGGCAAGCGTATCAAAGGAACTGCATTAGCACCGGAATAAGCATATCCGCCATTCAACGGTTTCTGGTTATATTTTCTACAAAAAACATCTGTTTGACTTGCCCCATTAACAACTTCAAACATTTCCGTATTTTTTCTCCAGTCGGTATTCCCTGCATCGGCTGTTTCATAGAAGAATTTGAATTTATCTCCATCCAGATAGAAACGTTGCTGAGTATTGGTATTCTCCATATCCATATAGTTACCAATAAGCAAGTTGGAGAATTCATTCACTGTTATTCCAAATATTTGCTCTGCATAGCGTATGGAATTGTAATTGGAAGCAGTCTGCGACTTGTACAATGCAAAATACTTAGAGGCAGCAATTACCTCTTTAGCATACTCCGTGGCCAATCCTTTGCTTTCCGCATCCCCTTTGTAACAATATACACGGGCCAGCATAGCTTTAACCGCATATAGATTCATACGAAATTCACGATTGACAAGAAAACTATTTTTCTTTGTAAAATCTTCATCCGTCTGGTCGGTAAAGAAATCAAGAGGATCATTCTCTTTCAGTAATTTTTCTGCGTCATTCAAATCTTTGAGAATAGCATCAACCACTTCATTGGCTGCCAGGACAGGAGTAGCATCTTTATCAAAAGTAGTACGGTAGGGTATAGCTTTGGATGCAGGATGTTCCTTATAAACAGGACCGAACATACGCAACAAATCAAAATGAAGAAAAGCGCGAAGCCCGAGTGCTTCTCCCTTCATGGTTTCATAATAGCGTTCGGTAACTAGGACATCTTTATTTTTGTCTATATACTCCAGGAAATTATTAATATTGGCTATGATATTATACATCGTTGAGTAAATCCCATTCTTCTTACTCAAAAACATGTTCTCATAATCAAATACAATACTCTGGTCGAAAACGGCATTTGTATTATATCCCGGATAATCAGAATATAATCCTGCCAGTTCATCCAAATAAGCATAAGTCAAGTCTCCGGCATACAATGTCTGGGTTCCCAACTTCAAATAAATACCTGTAAGCGCATCCTTAAATCCGGATTCCGACTCAAATTGCTTGTCGGTAGGAATAGAAGTCTTCGGAGATACATCCAACCAGTCGCTGCAAGACATAAGTCCCAGCATGGTTGTTGCTAATAGTATATATATTATCTGTTTCATACAAATATGTTTTTAATTAGAAAGCAACATTCAAAGCAAAAGTAAACTGACGGGAATACGGATAGTACAGACCTCTTTCGCGTTTCACTGTAGACCAATAGAAAAAGTCTTCCATATTAAACGTCACTTTGGCGGAGCTCAATCCCCAATGGCTGATAAATTTTGTATTAGTACGATCCATGCGATAGTAGACAGACAACGAACTTCCCTGGAATATATTTTCATCCATGATAAACCGAGAAGTAGCTTTCGTTTCCCAACCACTGGGGGTAAGAGTACGGAATTGTGCCTTGTCACCCGGTTTAGCCCAACGCAACTGACTTACCCGCCGGTCTACATTATATTTCAGATTGGCATTTTCCACCTTGTCAAGCAAAGTCTGATTATATACCTGACCGCCAAACTGATATCTGAAACTGACATCTGCTCCCCAACCTTTATATGTAAAGGAAGAATTAATATATCCTTGCCATGTAGGTTCCGTATTACCGATAGGTACTACATCATTCGCACTCCAGTTAACAGCGCTTGTCATTTCTCCGTTACGCTTTAATAATATTTCATCTCCGGAAGCCGGATCAATGCCTAATGAACGTACTACCCAAATACGCGACAAAGATTCACCTTCTTCATAACGTGGCAATGGTGTATCAGTCAGATTTGATGCATTCATATCATTCCTGTGTTTCATTGCTTCTGATATCTCCAGCAATTTGTCCGTATTATGAGAACCGTTTACCGTAATGGTCCAATAAGCCTGCTTGGCAGTATTCTTATAAGGAATAGCCGAAAGAGAAATTTCCCAACCTTTATTCTCTATCTTACCCAGGTTTTCCAGATAACTACCGAAGCCAAGAGAAGGAGCAAGGCTTATCGAAGTAACCATATTATCTGTTATTTTCCGGTAATACTCCACACGTGCGGTAAGACGCTGGTCAAAGAAACCGAGTTCCAAAGCAAGGTTAGTGCTTTTCGTTGTCTGCCATTTTAAACTTTCATTATGCATAGCCAAGATTTCCGAACCTGTTGCATCCGATGAGTAATAAGGAAGCAGCAAATTAGAGTATGTATAATAACCATGTGCCTGATAAGGATCAAAACCTTGCGAACCGGTCGTACCGTATGTACCCCTCAAAATGAAATCGGAAATAAAAGATACATCTTTCATGAAGTTCTCTTTTTTCAAATCCCAGCGCAATCCTGTTGACCAGAAAGGAGCCCAACGGTTATTTTTTCCAAACTGTGAAGAACCGTCCAAGCGTATATTAAAGTCGAACGAATACTTATATTTATAAGAATAACCTCCGGCAGCCATCCAACCGATAGAGCGTGTTGTCCTCTCATCGCCCGTCACTTTCTCATTATATTTCTTACCAAACAACAAGTTATCCATATTATCATTCGGGAAACCGGTCACATAGTTTCCATAAGTCTCCGAATTATTCTCCAATACACTCATGCGTACATTAGCAGTCAGATAATGGTCTTTCAATTGCTTGTTCCAGCTTCCTGTCAAATCGATTCCCCAACTGACAGCTTCACTCTGGCTTCTGCGGTAATCACCTCTTAAGGTAGGATCGGTCACATTATCAAAAAGCGTATGTTGTGCAGGACGGAAAATATCACGATGTCCTACACTCTTAGATAAATTGAAAGCTCCTTCAAACCGCAATTCATTAGTAGGATTATATTCCACCTTGAAAAGTTCACGTACTGTAAAGTTCTTGCTTTGGTCTTTACTGTTGAATGTCGTATTGTACATCGGATTCAGATAACTCGATTCACCGCCTACTCCTTCAAAATTATCAAGCCGTTTCTGTATCTCCCCGTTCTCTCCATACGGACGCAAATAAGGATTCAAGCGGGTATATTCACTGAAACTTCCCCACGGAGACTCATTAGCTACCGAATTATCCAACGTAATGCTATTCTTTAATAACACTTTTTTCAGACGATACTGAAAATCAAGCGATCCGGTCAATACATCACGCTTACTGTCTTTCATCACACCCGGAGAACTATTGTATCCGACATACATCCGATAACGCAAAGCTTCATCACCACCTTCCAATGTAACGGTATGCCGTTGTTGGAAAGCTGTTTGCAAAGGTTTGTCCAACCAGTACGTATTTACTCCCGCCAATACTTCACGCAATTTAGACTGATAGAGCTGCCATTTTTCAACAGTCTCACCACCGTATGTATAAAGTCCGCTTTTTAACTCTGCATCTATCTTCTCTCTTGCATTCATCAAGTTATATCCGGTCATATCCGGAGCTTCAATACGAAGTTCCCCACCATAAGTCACCCAAATCCGTCCCGGTTTGGGCGTCTTGCTTTCGATAACAATTACTCCATTTGCCGCACGTGAACCGTAGATAGCCGTAGCTGCCGCATCTTTCAACAAAACGATAGAAGCAACACGATCGGGATCCATATCGGCAAGTGTCTGTATACTGATTTCAAATCCGTCCATGATAAGCAACGGTTGGTTGGCATACGTCTCATACTCGCCCTGAACTGCCAGCACATCATTACTGGTAGAATTAAAATCTACAGATTGTGTGCCCATATCCATATTTGCACTACCACGCATACGCATATCAGGCAAACCATTCGGATTAGATCCCATATTGATATTATCCACAATACGAAGTCCGGGAGCGACAGCGGCTATCGCTTTAGCCACATTGTTCGTACTATATTTCTTCAGATCCTCACCTTTGATAGTAACAGCCGAACCGGTAAATCCTTCTTTCTTTCTGTTAAACATACCTGTCACCACTACTTCATCCAGCGCCCTTGTATCAGATTTCATCACTACCGACATATAAGATGAAGGATGCAAGAACTGGGTTTCCAAACCTACATACGATATTCTGACACGGCTATCTTTTGGAACATCAGAAAGCTGAAAATTACCATTATTGTCTGTGATAGTACGGATATTACTAGGATCTTCCACTATAATAGTGGCACCAACCACCGGAAGCCCGTCTTCTTCGGAAAGCACTTTTCCTTTTACTTGTGAGAAAAACTTTTTAGAATCCTTTTGTGTGATATTGATGAATTGTCCGTCAATGTGATATTTCAACGGATTTTTTCCAATAATCACCTTCAACGCTTCATCAACTGTAGCTTTTTCTACTTTTCCGGTAGAAGTATAAGAGCTAATTTCATCATAGATAAAAAGAACTTTATACCCCGATACTTTTTCAAAACGTTTAAAAATAGAGGGTAACCCTTCATTTTTAAACTCCATTGTTATTTGCTTTTCTTTACCTGTCTGTGCTTCTACACGCCATGAATAGGCAAAAAGGAAAAGCAAGAATAAAACAATGAACTTCTGTGCCTGATTTCTTTTCATAAGCCTGAATAGTTAAATAATATTTCATTCTTTTAATTGTATACGAAGTTTAAAAAAGAATGGTTACCCTTAAAATAGTTTTTTTTTCAGAAATATATTTTTCTATTCAGATTTATATCTTTTTGCTTGCTTTTTATTCGATAATTAGTTTTCCTGCTTCAAAATAAGCATGTATTCTCTCCATTCGATTCAATAATTCAATCAAGTGAAAGATGTCCTGATGACGATTTGCAAAGAAATGCATACGAAGATCCATGATTTTGCTATTGCGGAACTCAATATCTATATTATACCAACGTCCTATTTCTTTCATCATGTCAACCAGAGCAACATCGTCAAAATAGAAAAATCCTTCCTTCCAATACAAAAATGATTCAATATCCACCTCATTCACGGCAAATGTTCCGTCAGAAGAAAGTTGTACGCTTTGTCCTGGCACCATTTCAACACTATGGACTCCACAAGTATAGCTCACAGCCACTTTTCCTGTAATGAGCGTAACACGGACATCAGTAGGAGAGTAGCTACGTACATTAAATTCCGTTCCCAATACACGAATCTGCAGATTTCCACTTTTCACGATAAAAGGATGTGCTGCATCTTTAGCAACTTTAAAATAGGCTTCACCTTCCAAAGAGACGACTCGTTCTTTTCCTTTGAAAACAGTAGGATAAGCCAAACGACTGTCTGAATTCAAGAATACTTCAGTCCCCTCGGATAAAACAACTTTAAATGTCTCTCCTCTAGGAATACTTAATCTATGTATCTGTACTTTCTGTTTTCCTACTTCCTTGGTTTCTGTCTGAAGGAGAGCACGACTATAATCTATTTCCTTAGAAGACAACTGCGCAGTAGAGTAAGACGAAAGAGATTCTACCACTTCTTTCAATGGCTTTATTTCTTTCTCATCATTCACTTGTAAAGTGACTTCCTGGGCAATATGATTGGCTTGAAACACTTTAATAATTTCCGGTTGTGAGGAAATCATCATTGCACGCAAAACTAAAATGATGGCAACAGCCGCCGCTACACCTGTGACACTAGCCCACAGTATGCGTGTATTTTTTCTTCGATCATTCTTAGAATGTTTATTACGAAAATCTGCCAGTTCTTTCCGGACATCAATTGCCAGTAAATTTTGCTCTTTCTGCATCTCTATCACAATTTCTGCCAAATCAGAACATGCTTGCAAACATTCCTCATCTTCTTCCAAATTATGCAATTGACCAGCAGTTATATGCGAACGATTCTCCATAATTTCCAGGAGTTCTTCTTCCGACTTGCTTATATTTATATTCTTTTCATCCATAAATAGTGTATTCAATATATATATTTACGTTTTAAAGTCAATTCCGGTTACCCTTTTGGCCTAATTCTTCGCGAAGAATGCGTAAAGCCTTCACTATATTCTTATGAACGGCCGCGACACTTACATTTAATTCTTCGGCCACTTCCTTATATTTCTTATTATGAATATAGCATGCTTCCAAAATATGATAATTATAAGGAGTCAACTTCTTCATAGCTTCACGAATACGCAAAACACGAGAATCAGAATTTTGCGAATCGCCTTCTATCATTTTATCAGTCAATTGCGCAGTAAACTCTACATATTCTTCATGAATATTTTGCTTGCGAAGGTAATCTATGCAACGTGTACGGATGATTGTATAAAGATAAGTTTTCGCCGTTGCTTCTTCTATCTTTTCATAATTACGCCACAAATACTCAAAAGCATCACTTACGATATCCCTGCATACTTCAGCATCATTTATGAAATAGTATGCAAAATATACAAACTGTGCATACCATTCATTAAACATTTTGTCAAAAGTAGCCCTGTCATCCATTTAATATCGTATTCTTCTGTTATTTCTGGCAGACAAATATACATTAAAACTTAATACGTAGTTGCATTTGTACATCTGCTTTTTTATTTCCATAGATTAAATCATTGCCGGAACCAATCTCATTCCGGTCTAAATAAATGGTTTCTCCAAACTTGGTTATCAATAGAAAGTGTTTGTTCAGTTCATATCTCAAACGGATACTACACCGGAATCCACGACCTTGAAAAGACGGAGTATAAAACGTATAAAGCAATCCGCTTTCCGAAGCATATACACGCGAGTCATAATCGTCTGTAAAAAAGTAACTGCCCTGAACGTCAGCAAACAGCCTGGCCCAAGGCAGTTGGGAGGATATCATTTGTGTAACCTGATATCCTTTATTAGCAGCTCTGTCCTGAGAATGAAAATGATTATAATCTAAAGTTGTACGACTGCTTAACACATCTCCTAAAGAATAGTTCAAACGATAGCGAAGTTGATGGTGAAAAATAGGAAGTGTTAGTGTTCCTTTACTACCTGTCCAGTCACGCTCTTTTTGTTTATAACGATACCTTAGATACATGGATAAATTGCTGTATGGAGTAAAAGTGGTTTGGAACAGACCATCTGTTCCGCGGGAGGGTTTATTCACTCTGTATTTTTTCCACGGAAAGGAAAATAAATCGAATGAGGCGAAAAACTTCCAATAAGCAAAAGGAGAAGTTTCCAAGCCGATATAATATCCCTGTTCATTTTGTGTCGTACTTCCTTCACCGAATGAATGGGCAAACATAGCCCAATAGTCATAAGAATAAAACCGATGTATCAACATGATTTGAGTGTTTTGAACCGGTGAATATTGCAAACGATTCAAAGAAGCCCAACCTTGTTTTCCGATGGCTGTTTCTCCCTGAAAAGAAAAACGATGCCAGCGATAAGCATAATCAATCCCTAGATTATAGAAGTTGTTTCCATGAAGATTGTATTTGGAATAGCCTGTTAATTCCGGTTCGTATGGTCGGTTGAAAAGGTAGTAAATACCGGTGATACCCAGGTGGATACGGTTGTGTTGATAACTCACGTTTCCACCTGTTAATTGCATGGTGAACAGGTTCTTTTTATTTGCTTCTTTTTGACTTCGGTGCAGTCCGGTTTTATAGATAGAGGTGATTGCTCCGTCAGTGATTACTCCATCTAATAAACGGTGTGAATAGAAACCGGAAACATCCCAATCTTTAGATAAAGCAATAGTGGCGGCCACTCCCCGAAAATAATTGTATTCATCGCTGGAAGAATGTTTCTTTATTCCGCCACTGCGATTGTTGAAAGAAGAGGCGTAGATTGTTTTTCCCATCAGATAATCAGTGCTAATCACTAATCCTTGTCCGAAACTAAGCCGATAGTTACCAACAGCTAATGCTTTTAATCGTCCACAATCTTTTAATAACAGATAAAAGGAATAATAATCGTAGCCATAGCGATTGTGTAAAGCTCCAAAAGGTTCTCCAGCATCTTTTTCAGCAACGATTCCTGCATAGAGTCGGTCACTGTATCGGAAACTGTATTTCACAGAGTTATAAACAGAAGGTCCTAAATAGGTATGTTCATAACCTTTTCGCTTATAAAATGGTATATCAAAGCGGGTTAAGAGTTCATTCTTTCCATACTTCGCTGCGTTTTTCAACAGGCTTTTCCACCGGAAAGCAGGTTTATTGTTAATAGCTTTTATACAGACGAAAGGCAGTAAATACTGGATTGTTTGCTTATCCATCTCTTCTACCAGTTGAAGTTCATAGATGGTTTTCATCTGTCCATGTATATAGATGTAGGCCAACAGATGTTCAATCTGAATATCACTAAGGAAAGGAAACTGTTCGAGTTGTTCACGGGTAGCAACATTCAAATTTACTGGTTCTTGCATACGATTGGAAAGTTCTTCCAATTCATTTTCCCAATTAGGAGTATTAACAGAGTTATCAGTTCCGTTATTAATAGATAAATCTTCAAGAACATTTTCTAAAAGACTTTCAGAAGGGTTTTGAGCACTACAAGCAGGAATTATTAACAGGCTGTTTATAATACTTATCAACCGTAAAAGTTGAATCGTTTTCATCAATAAAATGGTTTATTCTTCCTGCTTTTTAACAGATAAGGCCGCAAAGATACTTTAAATAGGTTAACATCGAAGAGAAATGTCTGAATAATAAAATTTTAATTCTATTTTTGTATCGTGAAAAGAAGGCTTAACATAGTAGTAATGACGCTTTTTGCTATTGTTTGTTGTTCGTTGCGCCTGCACGCTCAAGAAAAACAAAGTATCAATGGATATTTGGTTCCGATGTGTATCTACAATGGAGATACCATTCCATGTGTCCAGTTAAGAACTGTGTATATTTTCCGTCCGTTGAAATTCAAGAATGAAAAGGAACGTCAGGAATATTACCGACTGATTCGCAATGTGAAAAAGGTATATCCCATCTCCAGGGAAATTAACCAGGCTATCATTGAAACTTACGAATATCTTCAGACTTTGCCCAATGAGAAAGCCCGCCAAAAACATATCAAACGGGTTGAAAAAGGATTGAAAGAGCAATATACTCCCCGAATGAAGAAACTCTCGTTTGCACAGGGAAAACTGTTGATTAAATTAATAGACCGCCAAAGCAATTCTACCAGTTATGAATTGGTGAAAGCATTTATGGGACCTTTCAAAGCGGGATTCTATCAGACTTTTGCTGTATTGTTCGGGGCCAGTTTAAAAAAAGAATATGATCCGCAAGGTGAAGACAAACTAACGGAACGTGTAGTGTTGATGGTGGAGAACGGACAGATCTAAAATCAATCGGCTTATAAGTTTATCAACTTTATAAACTAATTGATCACTACTTAACCATACTAGTTATCATTTCAAGAATTAACAAGCTTCCTGCAAGGTATTAATTTCCGGTTTCTCAGAAGTTAATACTTGAGTTCCCAGCTATTAATACGGTAAGTATTCGGCCAACTACAGGTATTAAACCTTTATATACAAC